>NZ_JAKKCS010000002.1:0-451279 GCF_021728075.1 Vibrio sp. D54
TGTAAGCGTTGTGAGGCGTTGAGCTAACCTGTACTAATTGCCCGTGAGGCTTAACCATACAACACCCAAGGGGTTTTGATGGACTCAATGAAAGAACATTGAATGTGTAAGAACGAGAATTAAAAAAACAGCTTTCCAGATTAAAGAATTTGCTTGGCGACCATAGCGTTTTGGACCCACCTGATTTCCATGCCGAACTCAGAAGTGAAACGAAATAGCGCCGATGGTAGTGTGGGGCTTCCCCATGTGAGAGTAGGACATCGCCAGGCTTTAAACATCGCTTTCAAGTTCTCTTTAATTGAGATAACTGAAGGCAAAACTAAAAATTAGCATCAATAGTATAAGACTAAGTTTTAGTGACAATTTGTGGAGAGATGGCTGAGTGGTTGAAAGCACCGGTCTTGAAAACCGGCATACGTTAATAGCGTATCTAGGGTTCAAATCCCTATCTCTCCGCCACTTTTAAAAAAACCGCTGTTCTTACAGCGGTTTTTTTGTATCTGCTGTTTTTTAACCGCTGTTATCGAAACTTCTAATTGATTTTTCTCTAGCTCTTTCTCCAAGTTTTTGCGTACCTACTTTGGGTTTAGTTTACGCAGTAATACCTTCAATCGAAGACATTTCCATACGTCTCATTTGGGCTTCAAATAGAGCTTTCTTAAGTCTCAACGTGGGATGCTTAAACGCATTTTGATAGAGTTCCAGTCTAAATACTGCGGATGCACTTGGAGAAAAAATGAAGCTACTTTACTGGTTAGATGAATGGCAAGCTCTTACTCAACAAGAACAAGAGATGGCTTTACCTATCTCTGGCTACGATTTACTTGATGATGTGTTTGTGAAGTATGAACTCGTCGATCTTAACAAGCCATTGTTGTTTACATTTTCTCCTTCCGGTACTGATGTGCAGGTACAAGATTTAACTCCGGATTTTTCTCCTTGGGGCTACGAGCTCGGAATACAACAACAAGTAAACATTATTGCCTTTCAACATTTAGGACAAAGTAATTGGTTCCGTAGTCGGAATTTGATTTTCTTTCTGGAGCAGCTATCTGAGTTGCTTCATCCCTTCAAATGTCGTTTGGGTTATGGGCAAAGTCGAGGTGGCTTTGCAATTGGCGCGTTCGCTAACTTGCTGAAACTAGAACATCTTTTGTTGTTTTATCCTGTTAGCACTAAAAATAAAGCGTTAGTGCCTTGGGATGATCGGCCGAGTACTGAGCTTGCTCAGCAGTTTGCTTGGGAAAGCGGCTACCATGATCGAGATTTGGGCAATGCCAAAGGTTATATTATTTATGACCCATCCAATCGCATTGATCGTCTTCATGCTGAACGTTATCCAGAGCTTACCCATTTAAAAGTCGTCGGTATGGGACACGGCACTCAATCCACACAATTAGATAAATTAGAATTTTTTAATCTGGTGGCGCAGGAGTTTGTTCGCCATCAAACCTTAGATATTGACCAATTTAATAAGCAAATTCACGCTTTGTTTTAAAAGAGGACTGATATCAGAGTCCCCTGTAACCAGGGGGAGATGATCACACACTAAAAACTAGATTTTTAACACAATTGCTAGGCGCAATTTAGATGGAGGATTAATGAAGTTACTGTACTGGTTGGATGAATGGCTGGCTCTTTCTCGTGAAGAACAGCAAACCAGGCTACCGATGTCCGGGGAGGACTTACTTGATGATGTATTTGTTAAGTATGAGTTTGTCGACCGCAATAAACCGTTGTTGTTCACCTTTTCCCCTGCTGGTACGAATCTACAAGTACAGGACTTACACTCAGACTTTGCGCCTTGGGGCTATCGCTTAGCCCAGAAACAAAAAGTAAATATTATTTCATTTCAGCACCTTGGGAAAAGTAACTGGTTTCGTAGTCGTAATTTAATTTTCTTTCTAGAGCAACTGTCGACTTTACTTGAGCCCTTTGAATGTCGTTTAGGCTATGGACTTAGCCGCGGTGGTTTTGCTATTGGTGCCTTTTCTAATCTATTAAAGTTGGATCAAGTATTGATGTTTCACCCGGTCAGCACAAAAAACAAAGTTTTGGTGCCATGGGATGATAGGCCAAGTACTGAACTTGCCCAACAATTTGATTGGGAAGGAAAGTATCACGACCTCGACCTTGGCGATGCAAAAGGCTATATCATTTATGATCCAACTAATGAAATCGACCGCCTTCACGCCAAACGCTACCCAGAGCTCACTCACTTGAGAGTCTTTGGGATGGGACATGGTACCCACGCGACGTATTTGAATAAATTCGGTTTTTATAAGCAAGTGGCCGTAGACTTTATACGTTATCAGAAGATAGATATAGCGCAGTTTCGTCATCAGACCAAAACGCTGCGCTTAAAAGAAGATTACTATCAGTGCCTTAACAAGGCGAATGCGAGCTCACAGCATCGTTTAAACTTACTGAGTACCGCTCATAATGTACTAATTGAAGAAAAGAAAGAACATGTGAAGGAGCATCAAGCACAAATCGATATTCAGCCACTTGTTGATATTGCACTTAAGCATGAGTATGACAACCCGCAAGATGCAGTACAGCTTTTGGAAGTCGCTCAGCAGTTGGTTCCGAATGATCCCGTTGTGGAGCACAAGTTGCAGCAACTGTCGTAACGTTGAGATGTAATGCGGACGATATTGGTCAGTGGCTTTTGTCGCTGGCCTTTTTAATAGCTTATGGATTGATATTTCGATGAAATCTAATGAAGCAGTACAAAATAAAAAGCCCAAGCAAATGCTTGGGCTCCATAAATGTTAATGCGAGTTTTAAAACTCTTTTGGCGCAAAGCCTGTCATCACATCAAGGCGAAGTTCTTTACCAACTTTTGTTAATGGGTGAACGATTACTAAGCCGCGTACGCGTTTTTTCAGTTTGCCGATGTCCGCTTGTTCTGCTTTGGTGATTTCACGAGAGAAAGGCATATCAAGTAAGCTTTTACGTTCTTTATTCAGCTCATAGTTTTGCTTGTGCTTTAACTGGTTAAGCTTTTTGGTCAGCTGTTCTACTTCATCCGTGAACTTTGTAATCATTTCGTGATCACCACGAGAACGTGCCGCATCAAGTTTACGTTGGCATGTATCTAAACGGTTGTGCAGCTTTTGAATATCAGTTTTTATGCTCATGGTAATTTGGCTCAAATTTTAAATAGTCGAGGAGTATAGCATAGCTGAGATCACACGCTCTACTATACTTCTCGATTGTCTGGCTTTAGTTAATCAGTTCATTGCCCGATACGTTACCAGAGAAAAAGGCTTCGACGTTATCAAGCGTCACAGAGGCAATATTATTAAGTGCTTCGTGAGTCAAGAATGCTTGGTGGCCAGTAAACAGCACGTTATGACAAGCCGATAAACGGCGGAAAACATCATCTACAATGACATCGTTAGATTTATCTTGGAAGAATAAGTCTTTTTCATTGTCATACACGTCTAGGCCAAGCGCACCAATCTTACCTTGTTTCAACGCTTCTATCGCCGCTAGTGAATCTAGCAACTCGCCTCGACTGGTGTTAATGATCATCACGCCATCTTTCATTTGCGCGAAGGCTTTTTCGTTCAATAAGTGATAGTTTTCTTCACTCATTGGGCAATGGAGAGAGATAACATCCGCATTAGCGTAGATTTCTTCAAGCGAACAGTAACGGGCTCCCATTTCTAGTGCTAATGGGTTTTCGTAGGGGTCGTAGCAAAGCAGCTCCATGCCAAGCCCTTTGAAGATACGCATCGTCGCGATACCAATCTTACCCGTACCAATAACACCAACGGTTTTTCCGAAAAAGTTAAAGCCAACAAGACCTTCTAGCGAGAAGTTGGCGTCACGTGTCCGTTGGTAGGCCTTGTGAAGACGGCGGTTTAGGCACATCATTAAACCAACCGTGTGCTCTGCCACTGCCTCTGGTGAGTAAGCAGGAACTCGAACCACTTGTAAGCCTAGTTCTTTGGCTGCTTGTTGATCAACTTTATCATATCCCGCGCAGCGCATAGCAATAAGCTTGGTCCCGCCCAGAGAAAGCTGTTTAAGGACAGGAGCTGAAAGATCATCATTAACGAACGCACATACAACATCACTGCCGTGCGCCATCTTGGCTGTTTTTTCGGTTAGTCGGAAGTCGTGATAGTGAAATTCAAAATCGCGGTTATTTTTAATTTTATTAAAAGAGGCTTCGTCGTAGGATTTTGCACTAAAAAAAGCAATGTTAATCATGGTTCCCTCTCAAAAAGTGCGGACTTTATAAATAAATATGCTTATAAAGTAATGCAACTTAGCCGCAATGAATAGAGAAATCTTCTCTTTGACTTTGTTGTATCAAATAACGATAAGAAGTACGCCTTTCAGCGAGTGCTATCTTACGGTTCCGCATTAGATACTGTTTGCTTTACGAGCATTAACTGACTAGCATTATCGCTCTTTTCTTGTTCACTTTATTAGCTTAGGCGTTACGACAATGTCAGTAAAATGGTTCTCTATGTTCTTGTGTTGTGTGTTTGCTTCGGGCACTCACGCAGCTGTTGACCTTGTTAAAGTCGACAAGTCTAAGCGTCGAATGTATTTGATGGAACAAGGAGCAGTGCTAAAAGAATACCGAATTGCTTTAGGAGCGAACCCGCAAGGACATAAACAAGAAGAGGGAGACAATCGCACGCCAGAGGGCGAGTACACTCTAGATTATGTTATAGAGGACTCTGCTTTTTATCGTTCTGTGCATATCAGTTACCCTGATGCGATTGATACGTTGGAAGCGAAGCGCCGAGGTGTGTCCCCTGGAGGGAACATCAAAATTCATGGCTTAAAAAACGGTGAGAGTCAGTTGCCGATTTACATCCAAAGTTTTGATTGGACTAATGGGTGTATTGCGATTACCAACGAAGAGATGGATGAATTTATCCAGCTTGTCGAGATGGGGACACCAATTCAGATTGAGTGGTAATAAAAGGTCCCCTTTAATGTTCTGGCTCTTATAGGCTATGGCATAAAGCGCTGTGGATGATCACTAAAAATACCGTCTAACTGAGGCAGGTATTTCAGTTTATTTGGATTGTTCACCGTATAGCACATCACTTTGTAACCGGCTTGTTGGAGTTTGTTTATCTGGCGAGTACGAACCCAGTTAATGTTTAGGTTGCAGCTATAGGCACTAACTTCTTCCAAAAGGCGTTTATCTTTTCTCGTAAAGAATTCACTTAACACACCCAATCGGTAGCCACTGCAGTATTTGTGCATCGCTCTAATGACGTCATGACTAAAGCTCGATAGGAGTACATTCTCTTGCGGCATTGGACTTTTTGCTAACGCATTGGCGAGAGTCTGCGCCACTTCTTCCGCTGGATGGTTGTCTACTTTAACTTCAATATTCAAGTTAAGCTTATTCTCAGTAGCTAAAGTGAGCAGTTCATCTAGTGTCACGATCTTCTCGCCTGAAAAGTCTGTGCTAAACCAACTACCGAAATCTAATGCTTTTAACTCTTCCAGGGTGAGCTCATCAACACGGCCTTGTCCATTGCTGCATCGATTGACGGTATGATCATGGCAAACCACTAAAACATTATCTTTGGTAGGCTGTATATCCACTTCCACCCACTTTAATCCCAGGTCAATGGCTGCTTGAATGCTTATTTTTGTATTCTCAGGGTATGAACCTGCCACGCCACGGTGACCAATTAATAACGTTTCCATTCGCTTTATCTTTTGCTTTGTGGTTGCCAGATTGTACTCGTTTTTTCTATGAAGATATATCTAGGTGCATATTGTTAGGAACCTTTAGTGCAAGTGAACATTAAACTCTAATAGTACGTTGCTGCTTCTTGGACTGAGTCCTGTTGACTTAAAGCCCTAGGATGTGTAGTTGTTTAATTTGTAAATGAGTAATAGAATGCGAACCATTTTTATTTGAATGGTGAGTGGTAATGTCTCGAGTTTTGATAGTGGATGATGACGTTCCTTTGTGTGAGCTATTAGAAGCAGTTTTGCAAGAGGAGGGCTATATTGTCTCTTCTGTACATTGCGGTGAAAGTGCTTTGCAATATATGGAAAAAACGCCGGTAGATCTTGTACTGCTTGATGTCATGTTACCAAACCTTAACGGCATGCAAGTTGCCCGGAGAATCTGTCAACGCTTCGCGACACCTATTCTAATGCTTACTGCTCTTAATGATGAAAACTCGATGCTTGATGGCTACCAAGCGGGAGCCGATCAGTACATAGGAAAGCCTTTTAATGTTGCTGAGCTTCTGATGCGCATCAAAGCGATTCTTCGTCGTGTTGGTTTAGAGCGCCAACGTCAGGCGATGTGCAGTACCGTTCAAACGATCAGTGAACAGCTCAATAGCTTACCACTCACAAGCACGGAAGCCGAGTTACTGAGCTATCTAGTCAAAAACCAAGGTGTGGTGATTTCAAAAGCGGAACTCCAAACCGAAGTATTAAAGAAAGAGCTAAGCCCTTTTGACCGCAACCTTGATATGCACATCAGTAATATACGTCGCAAGCTAGTAGAAGCAGGGCTCTCTAAGCAACATATCAAAACCTTCCGTGGCAAAGGTTACAGCTACCTAGAGGCTGTAAACAATTAATGAAGCTCACGTGCCCACCTTTTATCGCTAAACGTAAAGATAGCTTAGCGTTTAAGTTGTTTAGTTATATGACTGCAATTGTGATAAGTATTTTGGTCGTACAAGCAATGGCTGAGCAAGCTCTTGTGAAAGCCATGCTAAAAGTGCCGGACAGTGTGCGAGAAGAAATGCTCGATCTTGCACATCAAGCCAATGTGCTGATTGAGCACGGAGACATGGATGAACTTGCTGACTGGGCGAACGCGCAAAACTTTTATCTGTTTGTGCTGAATGAGCACCAGCAACCCGTCACTCACCGTTTAATGCATCCACACTTCGAGTTCAAACTTCAATTTAAAAGAAGTATTGATGATCAACTTGAGGGAAAGGTAAATCGCCCGATTATCAATATCCCTTTGGTTAAAGATAATAGCTTGGTGATTCAACTGCCACATCGACTGCATCCCGCACATGACTTCATTTTATATTTCTCTATTCTCAAAGTGGTGATTGCGGTAGTTATTTTAGCGTTGTTCTCATTGCTAATGGCACGCAACTTACAACAGCCGCTTGATCGCTTAAGAGAAGCAAGCAAAAAGCTATCTAACGGCGACTTTAATGTCAGTGTGGTGAAAGAGTTAAAATCGAATACGCGCGAGTTTAACGAGCTGGCGCAAGACTTCGACCACATGACACAGCAAATTCATTCTCTTGCCGAAAAGCAGCGATTGCTTATAAGAGATGTCTCCCACGAGATCCGAACGCCGTTAGCAAGACAGAATTTAGTTCTACACCTTTTGCGGAAGCGAGTTGGGGAAAACGAGCAAAGCTTGGTGACCAGGCTAGAAGACGAAGCTAAAGAGCTAAACCATTTGATAAGCGATATCTTGGAGTTCAGTCGCTTGGAAAATGCGCGTTTCGACAAAGGTGCGAAACGCCGTGATTTAGAGGTGTTGCTCGCACCGCAAGTAGAGCGGTGCAAAATCGATTTAAAACCAGAACAAACATTGTCATTCCGTTCAGAAGCAACATGCGCCAAAGCTTTTTGCGAAGAAACGCTCATCATTCGTTGTTTGAATAACCTTGTTGGAAATGCCATCAAATATTCAGGGCAAGCATCTCAGATAGAAGTTTCTCTGGCTAATCATGTCAAAGATGGGCAGCAATTGATTTCCATGTCTGTATCCGACAATGGGCCTGGTATTCCAGAGAACAAGTTGGTCGATATTTTTGACCCATTTACTCGCTTAGATGCATCAAGAGATAAGAAGCTTGGCGGCTACGGCTTAGGTCTCGCGATTGTCAAAGAATCCATGCGCATTATGGGTGGATCCGTTACGGCGAAAAATCGTGAACAAGGAGGTCTGAGTGTTACTTTGGTGTTCAAGCAGTAAGTATGGTTAAGTCTTATTAACCGTGATGCTGATCACGTTATTGTAGCTCGTCATCAGAGAGTACTTTACAAAAGTTTGCAAATGCAAAGAATGTAAATTTAATGCAAATGGTAATACTTATCACTTATATTCACCCGCGAAATAATTAAGAGGGAATCGCATTCAACAAGCATGTGACCCGAAAAATAATAATCGGAGTGAAAGGATATGTTTACTAAGAGCCATTTGGCGCTAGTGATCGGTGCGGTATTAGCAACACCTGCAGTGGCGGACGTTCAAACAGACGAACATGTAGTTGTAGAAGGTCGAGAGTTCGGCTACAAGGCGGATACAAACAGTACAGCAATGCGCATGGAAATGACGCAACTGGAAACGCCAGGACAAGTAGCGGTTATCGATGAAACGGTAATTGATGAGCAGCGTGCAAGTACACTTGGTGAAGTGCTACGTAACGATGCAAGTGTTAGCGCGGGTGGTACAAGCCGTAACCGCGAACGTTTCTCTCTACGTGGTTTTGAACTTAGCAGTTCAGACGGTTTTCTTCGTGATGGCCGTCAACACTGGTCACACTACCGCCAGCCAATTGAGCTTTTAGAGCGTGTTGAAGTGCTTAAAGGCCCATCAGGTCTGCTATACGGTAAATCTGAGCCGGGTGGCTTGGTAAACATGGTTTCGAAAAAACCAACAACTCAAACACAAGCTAGTTTGAGTCAAGATCTAGGTTCGAATGATCACTCACGCACGGTGCTTGATGTGAGTGGCGCGCTAAATGATGCAGAGACACTGCGCGCGCGCGCAATTTTTGCCAAAGAAAGCTACGGCTCTTGGCGCAGCTACGGCGATGGTACCGAGCCAGAAACGGATCGTACGGTTGCGGGCCTAGTGGTTGAGTACGACATCACCGACAACTTTATGGTGTCAGCGCATTACGATCGCACGAAAGACGATGGTAGTGTGGATTCTGGTGCTTACATTGTGGATGGTAAAGCGGTTCGCGGTGACAAGCACATCTGGGATGCCCAGTGGTCAAAGATTGACAACGAAGTAGAAAACTACGGTATCGATATTAATGCTCAAGTGACTGACAATGTAAACGTAAAAGCGGGTTACAACCGTCAAGACTTTAAGCGTTTTGATGTAGAGTCTTACCCTAAGTTTGACAATTATGACAAAGACGGTGTGATTCGACACAAAGGGAATGATCGCTCCGATAATTGGGTATTTGATACTGCATATATAGATGTGACGACGGACTTTACTTTGTTCGGTACGGAAAACACGTTGTTAGTGGGCGCTAACTACTTAGATTACAGTTATGATCGCTTTATGGCATTTCATAATGAGGCGAGTATTGCGCCAGGAGAAACGGTGCCTAAGCCTGGCTATCGTAGTTCGAAGAAATCACCAACGACTGAGTACGATACTTGGGGTATCTACGCGCAAAACATGATGACTATTAACGAGTCTTGGCAAGTACTTGCAGGGGTTCGTTATGATGAAAAGCGTGATGATGACCTGACAGAGAATCAAGTTTCTCCTAAGTTTGGTGTGATTTTCCACCCAGCGACAAATGGCTCGGTTTACGTTCAGTACTCTGAAAGCTTTATGCCGCAAGGTGAAGTCAGCAGTGGTCGTGGCAAAACTTACGTGAACGATGGCGAGAAGCTAGACGCAGAGCGTGGTATCTCTTACGAGATCGGAACTAAGTGGGAACTGTTCGATCAGCGCTTATTTGTATCCGGTGCAGTGTTTGATATCACATTAGAGAACATCTCGCTGGATGTTGAAAGCGGCAAAGACGCGGGCGGTAATCTCCTACACAAGAAAACGCAAGGTGGTGAGCAAGTTCACAAAGGTGCTGAGTTAATGGCTCAAGGTTTTGTGACCCCAGAGTTGTCGCTAACGGCTTCTGCAATGTATTTGGATGCAGAGTTGACGAAAGCGGATAAAAAATTCGAGGGTAACCGCCCTGCAGATGTGCCAGAGTTCTCGGCAAGTCTATGGTCTAGCTACAAGGTTCAGGACAATACGAACCTAAACCTCGGTTTGATTTATGAAGGTGATCGCTACGGTGATGCAAAGAACACCTTCAAGAAAGATGGCTACGCTCGCGTTGATATGGGCGTGTCATACAAACATAAGTACGATGAAAACTTGGATATCATTGCTCGATTCAATGTCGAGAATTTATTCGATACCGACTACTTCGCAGGTGGTGGTAGCACGAATAGCGAGCAAAAAGGTGCGAGTGGGGTTGTGGTTGGAGAAAGCCGCAACTACATGGCAACAATCCAGTTCAAGTACTGATAACAATTTGATTATTAAAGGGGAAGGGTAGTCTTCCCCTTTGGTCGTTTTTGGAACACAGAAATATAACTCGTATGAATCTAATGAAATCAAGTATCGCTCTGTTGATATCATCGGTTTTGATTCCCGCTCACGCGGCGAACTTAAACGATGCACAAGCTGTGCAGAGTAAAACAAACCAGTCGTCGGCGGTAAGCCAAAAACGTATTGATGCAAGCGCAGAAAAATCACTTACTCTAGAAGCTGAAATTGAGCAGCTGCAAGAGGAAGTCGGTAACTTGAAGATTTATCGCGATCATCTTGCAAGCCTTGTTGAGAGCCAAAATCAAGAAGTTGATAGCTTGAACGAGCAAATTGAGCAGATTGCTCAAACTCGTCAAGGTGTCGTGCCTTTGATGTATCACATGCTTGAAGGCTTAAAAGCGCTCGTTGCTAATGACAAACCTATACGCAAAGCGCAACGTGAGGAACGAATTGCAAAGCTGGATTCCATGATGACGCGTGCAGACGTTGCGGATGCAGAGAAGTTTCGTCGTATTTTAGAAGCGTACCAAATTGAAATGGATTACGGCACCAAGCTTGGCGTTTACCAAGGCAAGATTAACCTGGGTGACAATGAAGCTGTGGAGGCGGACATTCTCTATTTAGGGCGTTTGTCTTTGGTAGCGCGTAGCTTATCTGGTGACACATTTTGGAGCTGGTCACAGCAACAACAAGCATGGCAACAAGTGGGTTCTGAGCAAAAATCAGAGCTAGATAAAGCGTTCGCTATGGCGAATAAACAGATCGCGCCGAGTATGTTAACTCTGCCAGTGTCGTTAACCGCTGCGGAGGGCAAATAAATGATGAAAAAATGGTTATCGGTTGCACTAATCTCGACAGCCGCATTAATGCCTCATACAACTGTTGCTAGTGATGCATTGTTACAAAAGGCGCAGCAAGAAAATCGTCAACAGCAATCGCACAATGTCGCGCGTGAATCAGGTTTTAAGAAAACAGAGCAAGAGCTACAGGCTATAAAGAATAAATTGGCCGCAGAGCGAGCGGCTCTTCAAGCAGAAGCGGACTCATTAAGTGTTACTTTCGGTGAAAATGAAGCGGAACTGGCGCAGCTAGAAGAAAAGCTACGTCTAGAAACCGGGAGCTTAGGTGAGCTATTTGGCGTCGTTCGCCAGAACGCAAAAGAGCTAGAGTCAGAGCTCAAGAGCTCAGTAACGGGTGTAGATGCAAACTCATATCAGAAAGATATCGATGCTATTGTTGCGGCTAAATCACTGCCAACGTTGACCCAACTTCAGGCGATGTGGCACAGCATGGTAGAACAAATCAAAGCAAGTGGTGAGATGGCAAACGTCTCTTTCACACTGCTAAATGGCGAAGGTCGTGAACAAACGGTTAATGGTGTTCGTCTTGGTTCTATGGCGCTGCTGGATGACACTGGCTACGTTAAGTGGAATGGTCAACGCGGAGATGCGGTAAACTATCTTCGTCAGCCTGAAAGCGGTCCAACAGCGAATACTATTTCCTCTGGTGACATTGATGCGCTTGTCATTGACCCGTCACGCGGCATTCTTCTTGAGCAGATCGCAAACTCACCGACTTTGGCTGATCGCCTAAATGCAGGCGGCGTTGTCGGTAAAATCATCCTTGGTTTATTAGCTATCGGCCTATTGATTGCGCTCGTACGTGGTGCATCACTGATGATTTCGCGCCAGAAAATCATGAAGCAACTGAAAACTCCAGCACAGCCAGAAGACAACCCTTTGGGTCGTGTGCTTGCGGTGTATCAGAAAGATAAGCATCGCAGCGTAGAAGCGTTAGAGCTACGTCTTTTGGAAGCCGTTGTTGATGAGCAAACCCACCTAGAAAAAGGGTTGTCGATGCTGAAGCTTCTTGCTGCGCTGGCCCCTATGCTTGGTCTACTGGGCACGGTAACGGGTATGATCGAAACCTTCCAAGTCATCACTCAATTTGGTAATGGTGATCCGAAAGTAATGGCGGGTGGTATTTCGATGGCGCTTGTAACTACTGTACTTGGCCTTGTTTCAGCCATGCCATTGTTATTGGCGCACAACGTATTGAGCTCTCAAGCAGAAAATATTCGCAGTATCTTAGAAAAGCAAGGTATCGGTTTAGTTGCAGAACAAGCTGAGCGTGATATGCCGAGCAACAAGAGTCACTCTAACACCTTAGCGGAGAACGCAGCGTAATGGAGCAGATCCTACTCAGCACATTGGGTTTGATCAGTGAGGATTGGGCCACAACCTTGATGAGCTTTATGCAACAAGGTGGTCAAATCCTATGGTGGCTAGCTGCCGTCGTGGCGGTGTGCTGGCTGTTGGTCATGGAGCGAGTTATTTATCTCACAACAGTTTTTCCTGGGGTAAAGAAGCAGCTTTGTGAGCAGTGGCAAGCAAGATCAGAGCACCACTCTTGGTACGCACATCAAATCCGTGAAGGATGGATTGCAAAAGCGCAAATCGAACTGCGCCAAAACCTATCGACTATTAAGCTGCTTGTGGCGGTTTGCCCAATGCTAGGGTTGTTAGGGACGGTGACGGGCATGATTACGGTGTTTGACGTAATGGCATCGCAAGGCAGCAGCAATCCGAAATTGATGGCTTCTGGTATCTCACTTGCTACGCTGCCAACCATGGCGGGTATGGTAGCAGCGCTGGCGGGCATGTTTATTCATGCTCGCCTTAGCAAAGTGTGTGAACGAAAAGCTATCCAGTTAGAACAATCTTTAAGGAGTCAAAAGTGAGACTCGGACGCAGACCTAACCAACAAGATGAAGCTCAAGTCGATTTAACGTCGATGCTTGATATCGTCTTCATCATGTTGATCTTCTTCATTGTGACCAGTTCGTTTGTACGTGAATCCGGTGTAGAAGTGAACCGCCCTCAGGCTTCTAATGTGGTAAGCCAAAAAGATGCGGGCATTTTTATCGCGGTAACGGCAGCAAATGACGTGTACATCGACAAACGAGTGGTTGATATTGAGCGTGTTGAGGCCTCTATTGAGCACCTGTTACTTGATCAGCCTGATGCTTCGTTAGTTATCCAAGCTGACGAGCATGCTTACAATGGCACTGTCGTGAAAGTGATGGACGCTGCAAAAGCGGCGGGCGTGAAAAACATCGCATTGGCGGCGGAGAAACCTTAATGGGCAGGCTGTTACTTGCACTACCAGCATCACTGTTAATTTCTGTGAGCCTGTTTAGCTTTATGGCGTGGATGGTTGATAAAGGCAACCAGCGTGCGCCAGAAGCTTCGGAAGCGGTTCGTTTTGATATGGTGATGGTAGAGAATGAAGCAGACGTGCAGCGCCGTCAACGTTCAGTGCCGGAGCAACCAGAACCACCCCAAGCGCCGGAGCCAATGGATCTGTCTCAAGCTGACACTCAAATGGAGCCAATGAGCCAGATGACGCCAGTCAGTGCTTTAGGTTTGAACACTGCCCTTGAAGGTATCGCGATCAGTGCACCAAACTTGAAGGGAACAATGGGCAACCAACAAGCACTGCCGTTGTATCGTGTTGATCCTCGCTATCCAAGTAAGGCGCTGAAACGTAGAGTTGAAGGCTATGTCATTATGCGTTTCACGATCGATGCAACTGGACGACCAAAAGATATTGAAGTGATCGAGGCTGAGCCACAGCGTATGTTCGAAAGAGAAGCGATTCGTGCGCTTAAAAAATGGAAGTATCAGCCAAAAGTTGAGGATGGTGTGTCAATTGAGCAGTATGGACAAACCGCTAAAGTGGAGTTCAAGTTAGCCAAATGATGAAAAAATTCTTAATCGGTACGGTATTAAGCCTGAGTGCACTTTCAACCATTGCCAGTGAGTTAAGCCAATACACTGCCGCGAGAGTTCAACGAGCACACAACTTGGCTCAAGAGGAGAAGCTAAAAGAAGCGATTTCATCTCTTGAAGCTATGGAGCTTTCTCGTGGATATGACCAAGCTTATGTCGCTCGAATGTTGGGTATTTTTTACTGGCAGAATGAACAAACTCAAGCAGCAATTAAGCAACTTGAGTTGGCAGTCAATAGTGGTTTGCTACAAGATGAGCAAGCATGGCAAACCCGAAAAATGTTGGCCGATATACTGCTGAACGAGCAACGCTTTTCTAAGGCGTTACCTCATTACTATGCCTTGAGCAAAAACATTCCTAAAGGTCAAAAAGCGCATGAGCTATGGCTGCGTATTTCCCAATCTCATTATCAACTGAGTCAGTGGCAGAAAGTGCTTTCAGCAATGGCTCGTTATGAGAAGTTTGGTCAGCTAGACAAGCTTGGCGCATTGTCGATAAAGCTTTCTGCTGAGCTAGAACTGAAAAAGTGGAAGCCGGCAATCTCGACCATCAAACGCTTGATCGCGATTGAACCTGAGCGAATTGAATGGTGGCGTCAGCTTGTTGCTCTTTACCTGCGTGTTGATGACAACAAACGTGCTCTGGACTCTTTGGCGTTGGCAAAACTGAAAGGGTTACAACTTAGCCAAGATGACTTAAAGCTGCTGGCACAATTGTACGCGAAACGAGGTATTCCTGAGAGAGCTGCGTTGGTAATGAACGAGCTAGAGGATGTAAACTCGAATAGTAAACTGAAAGCTCAGCAAGCGACGTATTGGCAAATGGCAAAAGAGTGGGAAGAGTCTATTGATAGCTGGCGTATTGCTGCTCAGCTAGATAGGCAGTATTACTGGAACTATTCTCAACTGTTGGTGCAAGAAGGCCATTATAAAGATGCCATTGCCGCGCTCGATAATGTCAGAGGTCGTAAAGCGGATGTTGCACTTATCAAAACTCGCGCTTACTACAAACTTAAGCGGTTTGACGATGCGCTCGCTAATGCCAAAAGAGCGAATGAGATTAAGCCATCGAATCAGGCAAAAAGTTGGGTTAAGTATCTATCTCAGCTACGTAAAGTAGAATCGACGCAGAACTCATAGCGAACATTTTTATTAAATACCCGAGCTCAGTCTCGGGTATTTTTTTGTCTAAAGTAAACAATGTAAATTAAATGCCAATACGAATGATTATCACCTAAATTATGCCCCACATTTATTGGTGATGATTGTTTCTATGTTGCTTACAAGCAAAGGTGTTCAAACTTGGGCTCGCCGCCTACATATCTATATTTCGATGGCTCTTCTCTTAGTTACGCTGTTTTTTGCAGTAACTGGTATTACCCTCAATCGCCCCGAATTGTTTGAACGCAGTGAACCTATCATTCAACAACATACTCTGACGGTTCCGCACTCAGTTCTATTCTCACATTCAGATACCTTTCAACCTAATCGTGAAGGGCTGGTGGCTTTCTTGACTAAAGAAACCGAGCTTCGCGGCACTCCCTCCACACTAGATGTGTATACCGAAGTTGAGCAAGGTGAGTTGTTACTCGGAGAGCTTTCTATGGATTTTAAAGGCCCGGGTTATAACGCTACGGTCTTTATTGATATGACTACTGGTGCAGCAGACGTCGAAACGACGCACTACGGTATTGTTGCGCTGCTGAACGATCTACATAAAGGACGCAACAGTGGTGGGATTTGGAAGTGGTTTATCGACGTCACTGCGCTTTTGATGGTGTTTTTTGTTCTTACAGGCGTGTGCTTGTTACTGCCTAAGAAGAAGACGCTCAGAACGTCAATGCAATGGATGAGCTTTGGTACGTTACTGTCGCTCGTAATTTATTTTGTTGCTGTTCCATAACAGCTTTTTTAGAGAACACTTATGTTGAACACAGGAAGATTTTTCCGCCGTAATCACTTTTGTAAAGCCGCTTTGATCGCGGCTTTTGCTCCTTTCTCTCTTTCCGCGGCGCCTTTACCTGATAACGCGAAGGTCGACTTCGAACTCGAACTTCCAAAGATAGATACCTCAATGTATGCACGCCCTTATGTGGCGGTTTGGGTTGAAAACGATCAGCGTAAACCAGTTAAAACCATTCAGTTATGGGTAGGGAAAGACGAATGGTTAAAAGATCTACGCAGCTGGTGGAGAAAAGCGGGTCGTTATGATCGTGAACTTGTTGATGCGGTGACGTCTGCAACACGTCCTGCTGGTCAATACCGCTTCGTCTGGGATGGAACCAATGACGCAGGGGAGCGTTTGGAGCAAGGAAATTACACGTTGTACGTCGAAGTCGTTCGTGAACATGGTGGGCGAAACTACTTACGTCAAAAATTAACGCTAGCGGACAGTGACGTGCGCTATGAGCTTAAACCAACACAAGAGACGGGTGTCATCACCGTCAATTATCAAGTTAAGTGATTAAAGGACACAACAATGAAAACCAAAATGAAAGCAGTGGCATGGGCGAGTGTAATGGCAATGGGATTGGCTGTAACCACCACCGCACAAGCACATCCACGTTGGGTTCTGCCCTCTCACTTTACGGTTTCTAAAGAAGGCGGTGACTGGCTGACATTTGATGTTACTGCCTCTCACGGAACGTTTGTTTTTGATAAGCCTGCGGGTAGTGACCAGGCATTTGTGGTGATGCCGGATGGCCGCTCTGAGCGTCCTAACTTTGTTGTTCGTGGCAAGCGTCGCTCTATGTTTGATTTCTTTTTTACAGAAGAAGGCACGCACAAAGTTGCGATTAATAATCAGCCGAGCTACTACACACAATACAAAGCGGGCCGTCGTGATACGGTGAAATGGGCGCGAGCAAGCAAAGCTGAGCGTGGTGATGTGCTTCCCGAGCAAGCGCGTGATGTGGTTACTCAACTAAGTTACACCCGAGCAGAAAGCTACATTACGGTTGGTATGCCAACGGACAAAGCGTTGGAGATTGAAGGCAAAATGCTAGAGATGAAACCGATCACGCATCCATCGGACATCATTGAAGGTGAGCCTGTGACTTTCCAGTTTTTCTTTAACGGAGAGCCACAAGAGGGCGTTACTGCTGAGATTACACGTGAAGGGACCATGTACCGAAACCATCAAGAACAAATCGATGTGGTGAGCGATAAAGATGGCAAAGTGATCTTCACGCCAGAAGTCGCCGGGCGCTACTTAATGAAAGCGAACTACAAAGGTGAATTAAAAGATAATCCATTGGCGGATAAAGCGAGTGCCAATGTTCACCTAACGTTTGAAACTCAACTTAACTAATCGAATTAGGCTCAGCAATTGCTGGGCCATTTTGGAATTATCATGAATAACACTTCTCTTCTAAAAGCGGTTTTGCTTTTTTCTGGATTTGCGTCCTTTCACGCTGCTGCACATTTTCCTCTGATGAGCTGTCACTTGGCGCAAGATAAAGTGATTTGTGAAGCGGGCTACTCGGATGGATCGACAGCGGTCGACTACGATGTCGAAATGTACGATTACGACGACAATCTGATCGCCAAAGAAAAAACAGATAAGCGTTCCATCGCAGAATTTACTCACCCTGAAACAGATTTCTATTTGGTATTTGATGCCGGACATGAAAGCCCGGTGGAAGTGGATATCGTTGAGCTGAAAGAGAAATGAGTGTACAGAAAGTTCGCCCTGATGATGGTAACCGAGAAGGAAAGTGGGTCGCACTGACAATCGCAGCAATTCTCAGTTCAGCAGCCATACTTATGCCCTACCATCAGGTCGCGACTGAAAAGCCAGACATGCAGTCTCATCAAGTGTTAATCACGGATTTACATCAAAATGAGTTGGGGTTGATCGCTGAGCTTAAGCTCGCTCATGAAGAGATTCGTGATTTGCAGTTAGATACCGGAACTTGGCCTGAGATCTCTGATATGGAGGTGCTTTGGATTGCTCCGTTCGTGAAAGACCAAAACTGGAAGCGTAAAGGTTCTCATCAGTGGCAACGAATTGATGACGGTGTCTACATTGGCGTGAAGACCAGTGCCCAAGGCTCTGCTTCCATGCTGTTGGATAGCCGCAGTTCTCAAGCTGATATTTGGTTTAATGATTCTAGCCGTTCGTTAAATGTGGAGGGACTAAGCGAGCTAGCAAAACGCCACGATTTCGGTTGGAAACAAATCGTTGTGTCAGACTCTTCCTCTCACTCTCACGCCCATTAAGACAACATAATTGATAAGTACTATGATCAAACGCTCTCTTTTACGTCGTATTCTTACAGCCACCGCGTTATTGACGGTGTCTTCTACTGGCTTTGCTGCCGATAAACTCAGTATTGGTATTACGCTTCAACCTTATTACAGCTATGTTAAAGCCGTTGTTGGTGAGAAGGCGGACATCGTTCCTTTGGTTGATGCTGGTTTTAATCCTCACAACTATTTGCCACAACCTAATGATCTTAAGCGCTTAAATGAAATGGACGTAATAGTGATCAATGGTATTGGTCATGACGATTTTGCACTGAAAGTGATCAAGGCTTCTCAGCGTGATGATCTCGTGGTTATCGAAGCGAACAAAGAAGTGCCTATATTGCCCGCTATGGGGCAGTCTGTTGGTCAAGGAGCAGTGAACCCTCACACCTTTGTCGGTCTATCAACAACCATTCAAAAGGTTTACACCATCGCGAGTGAACTAAGCCAATTGGACCCAGACAATGCTACGTTCTATCGCCAAAATGCTCGTAAATACGCGAAAACATTTCGCCTGATGAAGCGTGATGCAATGTTGTCTCTTGGTGAGTTGGACACGGCTGGTATGAAGGTGGCGACAACCCACAATGCTTACGGATATATCCTTCAGGAGTTTGGTGTTGACGTTGCCGCTGTCATTGAGCCTGCTCATGGTGTAGAACCAAGTGCAAGTCAGCTACAGGAAACGATAGAGAAAATTCGTGAATCGGGCATTGATGTTCTGTTTTATGAGCTCAATATGCCGAATCGCTTTGTTGATACCATCGAAGAGGCTACTGGGGTGCAGCTTTATCGCTTTTCTCACATGACTCACGGTGAGTATGAGGCTGATAAAGTCGAGGTTGAGATGCGAGATAATGTGGAAACACTAATCGAAGCCATGAAATTTGTGGCGAGTAAGCGAGCAGGGGAAAAGGCGTGATGACTGGACCTTCCGTTTCCTTAAGTAACGTGGGCCTAAAATACGCCGACAATATCATTTTGCAGAACATCAGCGCCGAATTCGAGAACGCGAAATGTCACGTGATTATGGGACCGAACGGCGGTGGTAAAACCTCTTTGCTTCGTTCGGTACTTGGACTCACGCCATTTTCGGGAAACATAGCGCTCAATTGGCCAGAACCATCAGCTGCATCGGGGAAGATAGGGTATGTGCCACAAAAAGCGATGTTTGAAGCAAGCCTCCCGTTAACCGTGATGGATTTTGTACTGCTTAACCAAACTCGTATCCCTCTATTTTGGCGACGTAAAACGAAACAAACTCAACATGCCCTGGCCCAGCTGGATCGCGTGGGTATGGCAACGCGTAGCGACCGTCGTATGGGGCAACTCTCTGGCGGTGAGCAACAGCGTGTTTTGTTTGCGCAAGCTTTACTGGATGAGCCCAATTTATTGGTTTTAGACGAACCTACAACTGGCATGGATGAGCAAGGTGTTCGATATCTTGAAGGTTTGATTCATGAAGTCGTTGGAGAAGGCAAAACGGTACTGGCAGTACACCATGACGTGACCGCAGTGCGCCGTTTAGATGCGCAGGTCCATGTTGTAAATCGTCAAATTGTGGCGTCAGGGCACCATTCAGATGTGCTAAGTCCTGATCGTATAGAAACATTATTCAAGCACTACACAGCAAAAGTGGAGGCTGCATAATGGATTGGTTGCGAGAGTTAGCGGTTAGCGGCGTTGAAGCTGGATGGTTAAGCGATAGCTTTTCTTATGCTTTCATGGTGAACGCAATTGTGGCAGCGCTGATATTAGGGCCATTACTTGGTGGTCTTGGGACATTAGTCATCGCCAAGCGACTGGCTTTTTTCTCTGAAGCGGTTGGGCATGCTGCGCTTACCGGAATCGCGATTGGTGTGTTGCTCGGTGAGCCGCCAGAGAATCCGATCATCGGATTGTTTAGCTTTTGTATGATTTTTGCGCTGTTGCTTCACTTTGTTCGTAATCGTACGAATGTACCTTACGACACACTGGTTGGGGTTTTTCTTGCACTAGCGTTAGCGGTTGGTGCTGCGCTGTTAATGTACGTTGCTCGCAAGATCAACATTCACATGTTGGAGAACGTGTTGTTTGGCTCGATCTTGACTGTGACGGACAACGATATCCTTATTTTAGCGATCAGCTGTTTGATCATATTACTGCTTCTTATTCCAACGTTTAACCGCATTTTGCTAACTTGTATCAGCCCGGATATTGCACGTGTACGCGGCTTTAATACCAGCTTTTATGATTACTTATTTGTCATGATGATCACCTTGGTCACCATCGCCGCGGTAAAGATTATTGGCGCGGTATTGGTTGGTGCATTGCTACTGATTCCTGGTGCAACGGCTAGGTTATTGACTAAACGCATGGGCAGTTTCGTTCTCCTTTCTTCTTTATTGGCAACCATTGCGTGTTTAGTAGGAACCATACTGCCTATGGAGCTTGAGCTACCAGTGCCATCAGGCGCATCCATCATCATTGTTTCTGCGGCATTTTTCCTAACAGCAACGGTTTACCGAATTATCCAAAAAACGTAACCCTTTTTATAAAGTAATGAACATGAAGATAAAAAAATTAGCGATAACTTTTGGTTTGGTTATAGCGACGACACTTCCATCGTGGGCAAGCGCCAAAGACATTTTAACCAGCACTCCCGTCACGTACATGTTGTCTGAGCAACTCATGAAAGGTACAGGGATAGAGACTCAGTATCTGCCTCCAAAGCGTTACGGCGTTGAGCGTCTTGAAAACTGGTTCGCAAATAAAGGTACAGAGCAAGTTAAGCAAGCGGGTCAAGTCGCGACGGTTGCTATTACTCTTGGTGCGATTTGGAAACAAGACCCGACTTATGTTTACGCTCGACAGGGCAACATTCACTTGATTGAAATCGATGCATCGCAGGCCATTTCTCCTAGAGCTCAAGGAGTTGCAGTACTGACATTAGAAAATGGGTCAACATCGAAGTACGCATGGCTTAACCCTACAAACTTAATCCGAATGGCGGGCATTGTTGGAGAGGATCTACAACGTGTATATCCTGAACACCAAAAGGCGATTCAAACGAATCAACAGGCTTTTATGCTCAATGTGCGTGAACTGATCAACCAACAACAGGCAGAGATCTTCGATAAAGGCATCGATTCAGTGGTACTGATGAGTGAGTCACTAGAGGACTTTGCCTCTGGCAACCAATTGTTTGTGGTTGGGCGCGAATTTAAGCCGGAGCTCGAGTGGACAGAAGAAGACAAATTATCTTTAAAAGCTCAGTTTGAACAAGATAAAACGCTATGGTTAGTGACGGATAAACGACCGTCGAAAACCTTGACATCGCTTATTAAACCGAGCCGCATACTGCAAATTGATGTTATTGACCGCTGGGGCAGTAAGGGTATCAAAACTGAGAAGCCACTCGCACGTTGGGAGATGTGACACGTAAAAAGCCACAGATTTTATGATGGGGAATGAAAAGTTCCCTATTTTTTTGTGACTAAGTTCAAAATGTGAGCATTGATACCACTGGTTGCATAAGAAAGTGTTTGTTTCATTTCTATTTCATTACTACTTTGTTATGTGTTCGTTGCGATTGATTCGGATTTAATCTGTTTCTAAGCGAACCGGTACAAACAACTATACGGATGTTAACAATGAAAATGAAAACTCTAGCCGTTGCAGTGGCGGCACTAGCATGTGGTTCACAGGCCTTCGCAGCAGAAGTTTACAACAGCGATGGTACATCTTTATCGATCGGCGGTCACGTTTCAGTTGGCGTAGGTGAGTACTACGAGGAAGATGTGAAAGTTCACCAAGTGTCTCCACGTATTAACGTCGCGGGTAAGAAAGACATTGGCAACGGTATCACTATCGACGCTAAAGGCGAATGGGCGCTTAACTACCTAAATGGTGGTGAACAATCGTTCAAAACTCGTCTAGGTTACATCGGTGCAACTCACGAACAGTACGGTCGCCTTGTTGCAGGTACTCAATGGTCACCTTACTACGATGTAGCTGGTGTTGCGGATCTACCAATCGCGTTTGCGAACGACTTTTTGTACGACAACCACGGCAACCTAGGCTCAGCTCGTGCTGATAAAATGCTTAGCTACCGTAAAGGTTTTGAATTTGGTGAAGGTTTTGCTTTCAACCTAGGTCTAGGTTGGCAAGGTGAGCAAACTTCAGATGCAACAACATACGAGCAACGTGGTCAAGTTGCACTGAGCGGTTCTGTAGCTGGCTTTGGCCTAGGCTACGTATACAGCGGCGGTGATGTTAAAAACGCGACTCTAGGTACTAAGAACGCTGAATCACACCTATTCTCTGTAAATTACGGTCAGTACGGTTCAGGTCTATACGCAGCAGTAGTATACGGTATGAACGAGTACTTCTACCAAATGCGTAAAGACACTTCTCAACTTGAAGCTCTTTTGGCATACGGCGTAAACGATTGGACATTCAGCGTTAACTACGAAGGCGTAGAAGACGAAGAAGACAACAAGACACTTTCAAGCGAAACTGCGCTACAAGCAGAGTACGCTGTAACTCCTGCTTTCGTAACGTTTGCAGCTTACCAGTTTGATCTAGGTAACGACTACAACAATGAAGAGAACGACTACTGGACTCTAGGTGCTCGTTACTACTTCTAATAAATAGGCCAGTTTCTACTGCCTAAACACATTTATTGTGTTAACGCCTACTCGTTGTGAGTAGGCGTTTTTCTTTCTGCTATTCTTTGGCTATAAGAGACACTGTTAGTTCTCTGCTTAGGTAACCCCAGAGAGTGCGTCTATAAAAATGCCCGCAACTTGCGGGCATTTTTTGTTGTTAGAGATACAGTTCTATTAATACGCTTATTTTTTATCGAGTAAATCGAGGAAGAAGGCATACTCTAGCGCATCTTCTTTTAAGCGCTTAAATCGACCAGATGCGCCGCCGTGTCCGGCTTCCATATCGGTTTTGAACAACAAAACGTTATCGTCTGTCTTCATTTCACGAAGTTTGGCGACCCACTTCATTGGTTCAAAGTACTGTACTTGAGAGTCGTGCAAGCCAGTCGT
Organism: Vibrio sp. D54; assembly: GCF_021728075.1. Taxonomy (NCBI): domain Bacteria; kingdom Pseudomonadati; phylum Pseudomonadota; class Gammaproteobacteria; order Vibrionales; family Vibrionaceae; genus Vibrio; species Vibrio sp. D54. The sequence continues at coordinate 23,372 of NZ_JAKKCS010000002.1, forward strand.
TACCAACATGTTCGGGTAGTTTTGCGCCTTGATGTTGTCGTAAGGCGAGTAACTCAACATATAGTCATAGTATGTTTTGTTATTTGGGTTACCCCATTCATCATACTCATTGGTGGTCAATGGAATTGATTCATCGAGCATAGTGGTTACCACGTCCACAAACGGAACATGTGCACCGATACCGCGGTACAGTTCTGGTGCTTGGTTGATGATAGCCCCCATTAAGAGACCTCCTGCAGAGCCACCAACAGCGAAGACTTTATCTTTCGCGCCGTAGCCTTGTTCAACCAAACCTTTAGTCACATCAATAAAGTCGTTGAATGTGTTTTGCTTGGTTAGTTTTTTACCGTCTTCATACCAAGGGCGGCCAAGCATTTCAGATCCACGAATATGAGCAATGGCGTAAACAAAGCCGCGATCCAATAGACTCAAACGTGTCGAGCGGAAAGTTGGCTCAATGGTTGCGCCATAAGACCCATAACCATATTGGTAGAGTGGATTCGTACCATCTTTCTTAAATAAGTCTTTACGATACACCAAAGAAACGGGTACTTCTTTACCGTCACGGGCTGTGACCATGATGCGTTCTGATTGGTAATTGTCAGGATTAAAATCACCAAGTACAGGTGTTTGCTTCATGATTTCTGACTCGCCCGTTGTTAGATCGAAATCGTAGTAGGTTCCTGGAGTGGTTAAACTGCTGTAATAAATACGAACTTTCTCGTTATCCAGCTCTAGGTTACCTGTCAAATAGGCAGCAAACGCATCGTCATTAAATGTGAGGGGGAATTCTTTTCCTGTTGAAAGCTGACGTACAGTGACGCTTGCTAGGCCGTTAGAGCGCTGCTCATAGACGATGTGATCATCGAATAACTCGAAGTCGACAAGTTGATTATTGTCGTCTGCGGCAATCACATCTTGCCATTTAGAGCGGTCATGCATGTCATTTTGATGAACTTTCATCAAACGGAAGTTGACGGCTTGATAGTTAGTATAAATGTAGTACCAATCGCCTAGCTTAGAAATACTGTATTCAATGCCATCTTCACGAGGATAGAACGGTTTCGCCTTTGCTTTAGAGTTGTTCGCATCAATGATAGAGACCCCACTGGTTTCTGTACTCGAATGCCAGATATAAATATCTTCGCCATCTTTGCTTTTGCTTAGTGAGGTGTAATAGGCGCTGTCGGTTTCCTCAAAAATCAGCTCATCGTTGCTTTGTGGTGTGCCCAATACATGACGATAAACTTGGTAGCCCAATAAGGTCTGTGGATCTTTTTTGATGTAGTAAAAGGCGTTGTTATCGTTCTGCCATGCGACAGCGCTTGAGGCCCCTTCGATTTCATCTTGTAGGTAATTGCCTGTTGTCAGGTCTTTGATCTTAAGGGTGTACACTCGGCGGCTTAATGTGTCTTCGCCATACGCCAATAAGTTTTCATTCGGACTAACGTATAGGCCGCCGATACTGAAAAATTCATGTTCTTTTGCTAGTTCATTGACATCTAAAATGATTTGTTTGTCTTTGCCTGCAAAGTCTTTAGCTCGCAAATGGACTTCGTACTCGTTATCTCCGGTCACTTCACTGGAGTAGAAGTAGTTGCCTTTACGAACCGGTACTGAGTTGTCGTCTTTTGCGATGCGCCCTTTAATTTCTTCAAATAGCGTATCTTGAAGTGTTTCAGTGTGCTTTAGAACGGTTTCTGCGTACTGATTTTCTGTCTCTAGGTGCTGTAAAATTTCAGGGTCTTTACGTTCGTCGTCACGCATCCAGTAGTAGTTATCAACGCGGGTATCGCCATGAATAGTCATCGCGTGAGGGATTTTTTTCGCAACCGGAGCTTGAGTTTGTTGAGCAACGATCTGTGTTTGGGAGTATTGAGTCATGCTAGGAATTCCTTGATTGCTGCATCCGGCGACAAGCGCGACCGAGACGGCCAACGTAGTTAAAGTGAAACGCATCTGATTTTATCCTTATTGTACACCCAAGTGGCCTCATCCTGAGGGCTGGGCTTTCATTTTGTTAGTGGTTTTCAGTTGTCCATTCTTTGTTATGGGGTATACCGAAAAAGTGAGAATCCTCAATATTTCCGAGTTGGATACTCAATTTGAAGAGAGCTGAAAACACATTGTGTAAGCAGCTGTTATTTTTAACAAATATCAATTCGAAAGTTAAATCATTCTCATCGGGAAATCGATATAGTGTGATATGAAAAAAGGGACACACTTGTTGAGTGTGTCCCTTTTGGATTTTGAAAGTAAGCTGATAATGATCAGATAACTTGCGGTACTTCGTTTGAGTGATTGTGTGCTCGATTCACCCACATTAACCCAAGCATTGCAATTACCGACATTGCCATCATCAAAATGCCCAAAGGCATCTGGTTATGCGCTGGAAATAGTGACGCGAGCAAAGTTGCGACACCTGCCCCCAAGTTTTGCATGCCACCCAATGTCGCGCCTGCTGTTCCTGCATGGTATGGGAATGGCGCAATCGCTCCAGTTGTTGCTGCTGGGAAGAGAATACCCGCACCCAAAAAGTACACGGTTGCGCCTCCAACCAGCGTTAACGCCGTGGTCAAACCAAACAAGCCTGGGATGAGCACAATAGCAGAGCCCACAAAAATAGAGACCAAGCCTACGTTTAAAGCACGACGCTCAGAGCGACGTCTTGCGATGTAGCTAGATAAGCCCGCACCCACCAAGTAACCTGGGATCGGCAATATAAACAGCAAACTTACCGTTGTTGCAGGTAATTCTAATACCCCACCCAACAACACCCCAGCCGCTGCTTCGAATACACCCACACCAGCGAATGTTGCAACCAGGCAAATCAAAAAGCCTTGAAAGCGACGGTCAGACAAAACGTGTTTGTAGCTTTTGGCTACTGGTTCGAATTTGCGTTTCTCTTTTGGTAGCGTCTCCATCATGCTTGTCATCATGGTGATCACAACCGCGATAGCAAATAGCGCTAAGAACAAGTAGCTCGACCGCCATCCGAAAGCTTCTGTTAGGTAACCGCCTAATACTGGTGCCATTAATGGTGAGAAAATCACACACATGCTAATTAAGCTGTTTGCTCTGTGTAGATCAGAGCCTTCAAAGCAATCGCGAGTCAGAGTGCGTGACATCGCACCGCCGCAGCCAATACCTAAGCCTTGGATAAAGCTACCAATCAAGAACCATTCAAATTGATGTGCAAATAATGCTACCAGTGTACCCGCGATGTAGATAAGCAGCCCGACGATGATGATCGGTTTGCGTCCCAAGCGGTCCGATAGTGTGCCATACGCAAATTGCGACAAGCCATATGGGATTAGGTAACAAGCCATCACAGCTTGAAGTGATGACGCAGATACCAAAAACTCGCCCGCCATATGACCGATTGAAGGCACGTACATTGTCTGGGTCATTTGACCCACGGCAGTCAATATAGCGATTAAAAAGGTAAGTTTCGCTAATGGAAACGAAGCAGACATTTGCGTATCTCTCCAAAAAATTTAAGACGTAAAAACCCTTAGCGCTCTTTTACAGAGTGCCAACTGACTTCTTGTGTTGCGGGGGTATTTGCGCGAGATAATAGTGCTTGCTTGTATAATTAGCAATCGAAAAGTGTGAAGTTGAGCAAGATAAAAATCTATGATTTCAATTAGAAAAACTAATCCGATTTTGTTTTCAAAAAGCGGTGCATTTCTTTGTCTAATTACGTTAAATTTTTTACTTTTCGTGAATAGAATGAGCCTTATAGGTAACTGGTTTTAATGGTTAAAGTGCAAAAATAAAGCGTCTGCTCGGTTGAGCTGAGTTCAAGATGAAACGAGTGAATAAAAGGTAGAGGAAAGCATCAGAAAGAAAAGGGAGCCGAAGCTCCCTTAGAAATGATTATGTCTATTCGCGCTCAGATGCGTATGCGTAAAGCATTTCTAGTGCGATGGTTGCTCCCGCTAGTGCGGTAACATCACTGTGGTCGTATGGAGGCGATACTTCGACAACATCCATACCCACGATATTCATGCCGGCTAAACCACGAATAATTTTCAGCGCTTTGTCTGAGTTCAAGCCACCACAAACTGGTGTACCAGTTCCCGGTGCGAAGGCCGGGTCTAAGCAGTCGATGTCAAAAGTGACATATATTGGCTTGTCTGCGACGGTGCGACGAATTTCTTCTAGGATCTCGTTCACCGGCATGTCATTCGCTTGCATCGCATTAATCACATTGAAGCCGTGATCTTGCTGTTTGTACTCCGTACGAATGCCGATTTGTATTGAGTTCTTCGCTGAGATCAAACCTTCTTTCGGCGCATGGTAGAACATCGTACCGTGGTCGTATGAACTGCCATTTGCATAGGTGTCCGTATGAGCATCAAAGTGAATCAAAGCCATTTGGCCATGATGCTTCGCATAGGCACGTAGGATAGGTAGCGTGATGAAGTGGTCACCGCCCAATCCCAACATGGTTTTACCACTTTTTAGAATTTCACTGGTTGCCGCTTCAAGGCGGTAAGTAAAATCTTCCGCATCACCGCAATCGAACACGAGATCACCTGCGTCGATCACTTTCAGTTTATCCAATACGTTGAAGCTCCACGGGAACTTCTTACCTTCCCATGCCAAGTTGACTGAGGCACGGCGAATTGCATCTGGACCCATACGCGCACCTGGACGACCAGATGTTGCCATGTCCAGAGGGACTCCCAACACCACAACGTCTGCGTCTGCCGATACCGGGTTACGAATGTACGGCAGACGTAAAAACGACATAGAGTTGGAGTAAAGCGAATAATCAGTTTTAGTAAACAAATCATTCATATCAGAAGTCCTCTAAATAGGTGTATCCTGCTAGACCTTGTTCTAGTTCTGCTAGGATTTGTGCTTGTTCATTGGCTTCAACTCGCTGTGAAACCAATTGTTTATAATTGTCACGAATCGCATCCACGTCGATATGAACGTAGCGCATCATGTCTTCTACACTATCACCTTCGTTGATGTAACTGATCTCAAATTGACCATGTTCATCAACATTGACTACAGCACTGTGGGTATCACCAAATAGGTTGTGCATGTCACCAAGGATTTCTTGGTATGCGCCTACTAGGAAAAAGCCCATTAGGTACGGTTTGTCTTTGCTCCAAGCTGGTACAGGTAGCGTGCTCTCGATTCCTTGACCATCAACGTAGTGATCGATCGCGCCATCAGAGTCACATGTGATGTCCAACATCACTGCACGACGCTCTTCCGCCTCGCCAAGGCCAGAAAGTGGCAGAACAGGGAACACCTGATCAATACCCCAAGCATCTGGTAGAGATTGGAAGAGAGAGAAGTTCACGAAGAACTTATCCGCAAGACGTTCGCTCAACTCGTCCAGAATCGGACGGTGGAAGCGATTCTTAGTGCTCATCTTGCGGCCTAATTCGAAGTAAATGCGTAGTGACAATTGTTCTGCCCACGCACGTTGTTCCAAGTTAAGCACGCCTGTAGCAAATTGAGAGTGCACTTCTGCCAAATCACTTTGGGTATCATTGTAAATCTCAATTAACGCACGAGCGTCTGTACCATCTTGTAAGTTTTCCCAGTTTCGCCACATGTTTTGTAGCAAAAGCGGAGCGTCCTCATCAAGCTCATGTACTTCTTCCGGTAGGTACGACTCGGTACCAATTACGTTAGAAATCAATACAGCGTGGTGCGCTGTTAGCGAGCGACCCGATTCCGAAATGATCACTGGCATTGGTTGTTCGTATTGCAGACACACATCGCCCACTGTGTTCACGATATTACGTGCGTATTCTGCAAGGCCGTAGTTCATCGAATTCGATGATTGGCTGCGTGTGCCGTCATAATCCACTGCCAAGCCGCCGCCCACATCGAAGTACTCGATGTTTGCACCGAGTGCGCGTAGTTCGCAGTAGAAACGTGCAGACTCGTTCACACCATTGCGTACATCACGGATGTTTGCCATCTGTGAACCAAGGTGGAAGTGAACCAGTTGCATCGCGTCTAGGTTGCCTTCGCGTTTAAGACGTTCAATAACGCTAAGCACTTGCGATGCTGATAAACCAAACTTCGATTTTTCACCGCCACTTGCTTGCCATTTTCCTGCGCCTTGAGAGGCGAGGCGAATGCGTAAACCAAGGCGCGGTTTTACGCCCAAACTTTTCGCTTCTTCTAGTACCAGATCCAGCTCAGAAAGCTTCTCTAGTACGATGAATACCTTGTGACCCAGCTTTTCACCGATCAGTGCAAGACGCACATACTCACGGTCTTTGTAGCCATTACACACGATTACGGAGCTACCTTGTTGAGCCAATGCAAGTACCGCCAACAATTCTGGCTTGCTACCCGCTTCAAGACCAAGCTGCTTGGTTTCTAGTTGAGCTTGGCTCGCTAGAATTTCATCCACCACTTCACGTTGTTGGTTTACTTTAATTGGGTACACCAACAAGTATTTGTTTGGATATTGGTATTCTTCAATTGCTTGGTTGAATGCGTGGCAAATACCATGCACACGTTGGTGCACGATTTGCGGGAAGCGTACTAATACAGGCAGATTTAACTGCTTCGCTTCTAGCTCATTTACAATAGCGCTGAAAGGGATTTGATGTGCACGATCACTACGTGGTGATACATATACTTCGCCTTGGTCATCAATGCCGTAGAAACCTTGGCTCCAGTAGTGAACGTTGTAGTCCGCGCGGATGCGGTCTAATTTAGTTGCTTTTTCCAACTCGATTCTCACAAAAATGTACTTAACTCCTTAATTAATTAGAAGGAAAAGTACAAAAAAGCAAATCATGAGGTATTTACCTCATACCCTGACACGAACTCCGTGTGCGCGCATTAACGGATAAAAGGGCCCTTGAGTCTAATGATTAAAATCTATCATCTCGATTATGATTTGTTGTCGTCGCTACGTGTGAATATTTGTTTACCGAAGCGTCCATTCTGCTGTTATAGTTGGTCTGACCAGTAAGGGTTCGGTCATGAAGCATCTCACTAAAATAAGGACATATTTTGCAGCTGCACAGAATTCAGGGGTACATTCAGACCATGTATCTCGCCGAATATCCCGATAAATTATTGTTGCTTGATGGTGCCAGTCGAGCAGACATCCCTCATCTTAAAGACTTTATTGAACATCAACTCCATCGTCCTTTTTCTGACCTAAAGTTGGTTGTTGTGACCCACATGCATCCAGACCATGCTGGTGGTGCGCACAAACTACGTGATTTAACAGGATGCAAGCTATTGGCCGCAAAGCGAGAGAGCCAGTGGTATAGCGGTATAGACGGTTGGCTCATGCATTTGACCGATTTGATGTTAGCACGCTGGATGGCGAATCGGATGCGTAAACCAAAGCAAAACCTGTGGTATTCCCGCAAGCTAAAGCCAGATATTGAACTTATTGATGGAGAGTTTATTCCTGGATTTGATGATTGGCAGGTGCTAGAAACGCTAGGGCATACTGATCGAGATCTGTCGGTTTATCATTCTGAACAAGATGTGTTGTATGTGGCGGATTTAATGGTGCAGGTGAAAAAGCATCTGATTGCGCCGTTTCCCATATTTCATCCGAATCAATATCGGCAATCATTAAAGCGTGTGTTTGAGATGAATCCGCAATGTTTGCTTTTGGCACATGGGGGAGAGGTGACTTTGGATGAAAAAGCGTATCAGCACATTTTGAATACAGCGCCGACTAAGCCGATGACCCATTGGCGAGTGACAAAAGTTAAAGCGAGGGGATTGTTGTTTGCGCTATTTCGTAGGAAGTAGGCGAAGATAAAGCCAGACGAGTGATGCTCAACAAAAACGTTCGATCACTCATCTGAAGCTACGGGGTTAAGATGCCAATAAGTGAGATTGGCTAGGATCAACGAGCACTTTGTCTGCCATGCCCTGACGACCTAACAGCATCATGTAAGTCATTTTTTCACGGTTAGTCAACGTAATGTCGATTGGCCATTGTTGGTCGCCCATACGCAGCATCGTCGTGATCACGCAGCGGTGCTCAAAAGTACCGTTAGAAGATTTAACCTTACGGTTTGCTTTTAGTTTCGCTGTGCAGCGAACCACTTGTTCTAAATGGTATACATCTGGGTGCAGATCGAATGCAACATAAGACTGACCATCTTTTTCAAAGCAATCAATATTGTCTACATGTAATGAAGAGGTTTGAGCGCCTGTATCAATACGCGCTTCAAGGTGAGTAATCCCTAACTCTGGCAAGCAAATAGCTTCGGCATTCCCAATGATCATTTTCTGATTCATAGTGTCATCCTAGCGACGAGTAACAAGAGAGCCGGTTTTTGGCTCTCTTGTGCGTTAAACAAAAATCAACCTTTACCGCGAGTACGGTTTGAATTTGGCTTAGCGTTTTTCTCGATAAAATCGAAGATCATACCTGCAATGTTTTTACCAGTTGCTAGTTCGATGCCTTCTAGACCAGGGGAAGAGTTCACTTCCATTACCACTGGGCCATTTTTAGATTGAAGGATATCCACACCACAAAGGTTCAAGCCCATCACTTTCGCTGCATTTACAGCGGTCGCACGCTCTTCTTTGCTCAAACGCACGAGTTGTGCAGAGCCGCCACGGTGAAGGTTAGAACGGAACTCGCCTTCTTTTGCTTGGCGCTTCATTGCGGCGATTACTTTATTTCCGACAACAAAACAACGGATGTCCGCGCCTTTTGCTTCTTCGATAAATTCTTGCACCATGATGTTAGCTTTCAAACCCATGAAAGCTTCAATCACGCTTTCTGCCGCTTTATTTGTTTCTGCAAGTACAACACCAATGCCTTGAGTGCCTTCTAGCAATTTAATCACTAGAGGTGCGCCACCAACGTTTTTGATCACGTCCTGAATGTTGTCAGGATGGTGAGCAAAGCCAGTGCGTGGCAAACCGATGCCTTTACGTGATAGCAGTTGCAATGAGCGCAACTTGTCACGAGAGCGGCTGATCGCGACAGATTCGTTGACACAAAATGTACCCATCATTTCAAACTGACGTACAACAGCAGTGCCGTAAAACGTAATAGATGCCCCAATACGTGGAATAACAGCATCGTATTGCGGTAATTCTTCACCCTTGTAGCGGATCTTAGGGTTGTTGCTCGTAATGTCCATATAACAGTGAAGCGTGTCGATCACATCGATTTGATGCCCACGTTCTTCACCCGCCTGTTTTAGGCGCATGGTTGAATATAAATTCTCATTACGAGAGAGAATAGCAATACGCATGGCAATTCCTTAGTAAGTCAGTACCAAATTAAAATATAAGTATAGAGCATAGAATGCAGTAGGCAGGTGATCATGTTATGACATAACCTACTTACTTCAACGATTTAGAATTGTGGTTGAACAACCACGTCGTCAGAGGTGCGCACCTTAGGGCGTTTTTTTGTGAGATGAAAACGAAAAAGCATCGTCGACACGACAAAAATATTTTATCGAACGCTCACGCCTTGCGGTATGAGACTGTCAAGGGTGAGATAAATAAAATTGAGCAAAAATTTCATCGCTTTGTCACGAATTATCGCTTAAAAAAGCGGCCAATTTGACCGCTGTTTTTAGCTGTTTTGATAGTGACTTAAAAAAAGTTCCGCCGTTTGGGTAGCTAACAGCCTAGATTCTTCATTCGATAAAGAGGGGCGAATTCCCATTAACTGCGGCCAGAATGCACTGCCTTTAAGTAAGTTGTGCAATTGAGTGCTTGCTATATGTACATCATCAATTTGCAAAGCGCCACTGTTCGATTTCTCAGTAAGCCAGCGGTACAGGGCGGTTTCCTGTTTCGACATTTGTTCTGCTTGTTCTTTGAGATCTTCCTGCTTAAATAAGAAGTGCCCAAATGCCACTTTTGCCAGCTCAATATAGTTTGGTTCCGTCACCACAATGATCTCGCTGTAGAGTAATTCAATCAATTGATCTTTGAGTGGCAGAGTGGCCAAGCGTTTAATATCGCTTTCCATCATTGACGAACGCCAAAGCTCAGTCAGCAACTCCGTCACGATCGCTTCCTTAGAAGGGAAGTGATTATAGACCGTGCGTTTAGATACTTGTGCGATTGCAGAGAGCTTATCCATGCTGGTGTTTTGCACCCCAAACTCTTGGAACGCTTGCCTTGCCGCGCACAAGATGGCTTCTCTTTTGGTTTCGCTACGACTTTTTCTTTTTACATTCATAAGCTTGCTAAGTTAAGAAGATCATTTCTTGATCTATTTTACACTAAGTAGTTTACTTTTGATAATTAGAAAGTAAACTGCACCGTGTAGTTTACTTTTGTTCGGGTTAACTTTTTATGAAAAAAACTTTGCTAGCCACAGTAGGAGCGTTCGCGATGGGTACATCCATGATTTCTTGTTCTAATGTTGATACTGAAAAAGCGCCAACATACCCGGACAAATTTTCAAACATAGAGTTGGAATACAAAAGCGGTTTAGGCGACATGTTCGGAATCATGAAAGCGTATTTTATGACTGAGCGCCTTAACCCAACACCAACGATTGAAATTCCAGTGCATGCGATCACAGCGCAGCAGCTGTTAGAAGAGCAAGATGACGTCATCTATCGTCTGGGTCACTCAAGCGTATTAATGAAGCTCGATGGAAAACTGGTGATGACCGACCCTGTATTCAGTGATCGCGCGTCTCCTGTGAAATGGGTTGGACCAAAACGTTTTCACAAAACCCCCATCACGATAGAAGATTTGCCAACTATCGATGTGGTGGTGATCAGTCATGACCATTACGATCACCTAGATAAAGCTTCTATCAAAGTGCTAGGCGACAAGGTGGGCACTTTCTTGGTGCCGTTAAAAGTTGGCCAATTGCTGGTGAATTGGGGTGTACCCAAAGAAAAAGTGATCGAACTAGATTGGTGGGAGTCACACTCTGTTGACGGCATTGAATATACACTAACTCCGACTCAGCATTTCTCTGGTCGAGGTTTGACAGACCGCGATACGACGCTGTGGGGCAGTTGGGTTATCAATGCACAACAACACAAAGTGTTCTTCAGTGGTGACTCTGGTTACTTCAATGGCTTTAAAGAGATTGGCGAAAAGTACGGTCCATTTGACTTCACCATGATTGAAACAGGTGCGTACAATGAACTCTGGTCAGACACTCACATGTTCCCAGAGCAAAGCGTTCAAGCACACATCGATGTGCAGGGCAAAGTTATGATGCCGATCCATAACAGCACGTTTGATTTATCGATGCACGATTGGAATGAACCGATGCAACGCGCGTTAGACATCAGTGAAGAGCGCGGTGTAACGTTAGTTAGCCCTGAGATTGGTCAACGCTTGGCGATTGCGGAGCCTCAGCCTGCTCAGGCATGGTGGCAATAATTGCTGAACTAAACAGCCAAACACCAGAATAGTTAAGTCACTTATCAGTAGTTACTATTAGTAGTTACGTGGTCAGGGATAAGGATAAAGGTGCGATGAAAGCAAAGTGGACGTTGTTACTTACATTAAGCATTCTGCCGACCTTTGCACTAGCAGGGGTAGAGCAAGATATCTCGACGTTGATAAAACGAGTTGAGCAATCCTCTTGCACCTTTATCCGCAACGGCAAGGCGTACACTAATCAAGAAGCGGCAGAACACATGCGCAATAAATGGGATTACGCCAAAGATGACGTTGATTCCGTGGATGTGTTTATAAAAGAGGTCGCGTCAAAGAGCTGGTTATCTGGCAAACCATATTGGGTGGATTGCCAAGAGGAACGCATTACCAGCGAAGAGTGGCTAACATCATTGATGCGCGCCACCGATCACATCCAATAACACTTCTTTGATGGTCTGATAGCGCAGAGGTAGAGCACGACTGCGCTTACGAACTAGAAATAGCTCTTCACATACAGTGTTTTTCAATTGAGCAATGTGTAACGTGTCTTTTAGCGGAAAATTGTCGACCGCACTTTGAGGCAGCACGGTGAAGCCAAGTCCTTTGCTGACAGGTAGCAAAATTTGGCTCAATTGATTTACGTAGCCGGATAATGGTAAATCGCTCATCTTAATTTCTTGGAGCTCTGGTTCTTCACATTGGTCAAAAAACAGCGTCATGTAATGCTCGGCATCAGGGTGGCTAATGACACCACAGTCATGCAAGAGTTGTGGCGTTATCTGCTTATTTTGATAATGCTTTGGCAGAACCAAGCACAACCTCTCTTTACCAATTCGCTCACTGTGAAACAGACCTTTGTTGGGAACATCAGTCACGATACCAATATCAATGTGCCCTTGCGTTATGGCGTTGAGAATAGATTGATTTGGCGCGGCTTCTAAATGTAACGATAAGCTCGGGTGCTGTTTTTGCTTCTCCAAAATGGGCCCATACAACATTAACGCCATTGCACCAGAACAAGCCAGTTTACAATGGCCTGAAAACGCATCATCAAAACTGAGCTCTTCGAGCAGCTTCTTCTCTCTATCTTCTAACTCGAGCGCATATGCGTAGACGATCCTGCCTTGCTCGGTTAATTCGAAGCTTTTGTTTTCGCGCTTGATCAAGGCATGCTGACAACTTTGCTCTAATTTTTTGATGTGTTGGCTGACGCCAGGCTGAGTCATAAAAAGTTTTTCTGCCGTTTGCGTAAAATGACCGACTTCAATCAATGTCTTAAATGTATGTAACCAAACAGGATTAAGCATAGTGTGTGATTTTCTGAGAGCTTTGTTGGGAGACGTAAAGAAAATGATAGCACGGTGTTTTATGAAAACAGAGAAGACTTAAACGATAAAAGATGAATCGTTATCAATACATTACAGACAAAATAAAACCCCGCCTGGTTTCCCAGACGGGGCTTATTCTTTTTCGCAGCAATCCAGCTACTAATAGGTGCTCCCTGCATCTATCCTTGATTGTGGCTAAGTCCTTTAACCGAGTTCCTTGTTCATCGCCTTCCTAGCGGTGTCCATTCTTGCCTATCATCCTGACGGGCGAACTCTATCCTAGAGCTTAACTACATCCTTGCTGACAACTCATCCTAAGCTATCAAATCTTCATCCTGAAGATACCCAATCCTTTAGGCTTTTTTCCTGTTCCCGCCAACATCCTGTCGACAAATTGAGTATTGATGTTTTGCTGATTTGACTCAATTAACTTTTCTAAATTATTTTTACTTATTATTTTAAGTGAATTTAAATATTACTTTTAAATCATATATTTAATGTTTTTTCTGGCATTGCTCTTAGAGGTGATTAATCTATTTACTTACAACTCTTGTAAGAGATCTCGCACAAGTTTGGTGGTGAATGTATTAATGTGCGCTTTTTGTTCCGAGTTCTGTGGATTGAACTGGATCACAATGCGTTAAAAGGGAGACGATAAAGATGAAAGTGAATTGATCTTGAGTAGAGATTTGTTTGAAAAGAAATAAAAATTCTTGCGGTTTTTATAAACAGTATGGTAAATCTGAAATGCCCACCTTGTTAATCCTTATTAAGATTCAATGACAGTATAAGTAGGGAACTTGATTGCCATTTTTCTGTCATATCTGGTGAGTAAGTTAACTGTGTCAGATAGATAATATGCCGTTTGCCAGTAAAAACAGGCTGCAAGAAATCGGTAATTATCATTATGTTGTGAAATTGGTCACGGTTAAATGATTGATTCCCTTATAGATTGAAGGGGATACGACCTTAGACAATAAGCTCCATGAGGAGCGTTACTTATATAAGATGAGGGACTTTACTATGAAAAAGACTAGAAGAGCTCAGCTACATCGTGTGCGTATTCAATACTGGAAAGACACGAAAGACGCACCAGCTAAAAAATCATAGTTAATTATACCTAAAGGCACGAGCTGGCTGTGGAACGCAGTTTCCCGTTGATTGCCAGCTCAAAAACGCCACAATCACTCCGCGCAACTTCCCAAGCACCCTAATTTACTATCACATTCTTCAAAAAATAAAAAAGCCAGTCTTAAGACCAGCTTTCTCTACCATTTATTGAGCTCTGCGTATTACAGGTTGCCCTTTAGTTACAGGTAGTTGGCGTCAACTAGTTCGCCCGCTTGCGCGCTTTTCACTTCTGGACGTGCTTCTAACCATTTAATAACTTGCGCTTTCTGTTCTTCAGTCGCACTGCCGTAACGGTCAGTAGAACATAGGAAGCCTTCAAACAGTTCTAGACCACCGCCACCGAAGCAAAGACCAAGCTCGTCAATGTAGTCGATAAAGTCATCAACGAATGCATCGTAACGGTCGAAGTCGTTAATGTCTGTTTCACAGCTGATCTCGAAACCTAGGATTGCGAACTCACCTAAGAACAGCTTTTTACGGATACGACGGCTCTTGTTATCGATCTTGTCTAATTTCATGATTATCTCTCGTAGATGATTTGATTTCGTACACCTTATACCTTCTATCATACTTTAGCCCAAGTAAAATCAGAATGAAGCGATACAGTTGGTGATTATGTGACCAGAATTTAATTGCTTCGTTAGCTGTGTTGGTTGGTTTGCAGTATTGTTGAAACACAAGTTTCATATGTTTTAAGCACTTTTGTCATTTTTCTTATCCAAACTTCTTGCCGTTCAACTAATCACTTATTTATTAATTAAACTATAAGATCGGGAAAGTAAAAATGAGCAAGGAAACCTTTGACGCGACGCGTTATAACCAAAGTGAAAACAAACCATTTGAAGAAGTATTAGAAGCGAGCCTATCTCGACGCAGCATTCTGAAAGGTGGTTTAGGTATCAGTGCGATGACAGCGTTTGGTGCTTTCGGATTGGCTGGTTGTAACTCGTCTGACTCAGGGAGTACAGTAAGCAGTGGTTCGGGCGCATCTAAAGCCGTTCTTAACTTTGAATCTATCCCTGGCTCACTCACTGACGCAGTTTCAATTCCACAAGGTTACACCGCACAAGTACTAGTACCTTGGGGAACACCACTTAATGCACAAGGCAGCGCATGGCAAAATGATGGTACCAACACCAGTACCGATCAGTTAAATGCGCTAGGCATGCACCATGACGGCATGCATTTTTTCCCATTGAACGATAGCACTACAGATGGCTTGCTATGTATTAACCACGAGTACATCGACACATCAGCACTGCATCCAAACGGTCCGACGGTTGAAAATGGCGTACGTACCATTGTAGATGAAGTGCGCAAAGAGATTAACGCGCACGGTGTATCAGTGGTTCGCATTCAACTGGAAGATAACATGTGGAAGTTGGTTGATACCGACCCACTAAACCGTCGTTATACTGGTGCGACAGTCATGGATTTGTCTGGCCCGGTAGCCCACACATCTTTAACTGTCACTCGTTTCTCGCCAGATGGCAGCCAAGCGCGTGGTACGTTAAACAACTGTGGCAACGGCTACACGCCGTGGGGCACGTACTTAACGTGTGAAGAGAACTGGCCAGGTTACTTTGTTAATGCCGGGACTCGTACAGAAGAGCAAGATCGCATTGGTGTCGATGACCAAAGCACTCGTTACCTATGGGAGACATTAGCAGGAAATGCAGAAGAGCGTCTTGATGAGTTCTCTCGCTTTAATGTGGCTCCAACAGGAGCAAGTGCGATGGATGATTACCGTAATGAAGCCAATGGTCACGGTTACATTGTCGAGATTGACCCTTACACGCAAAACTCACGTGCGAAGAAACGTACTGCGCTAGGTCGTTTCCGTCACGAGGGCTGTACTTTCGGTAAGCTTGAAGAAGGCAAACCAGTGGTATTTTATTCTGGCCACGATTCTCGCTTTGAATACCTATACAAATTTGAATCTGCGGCAGCGTGGGATCCAGCAGATGCTAACCCTGATAATCGCTTGGCGATGGGTGACAAGTACATGGACGAAGGCACACTGTATGTGGCGCGCTTCAATGAAGACAGCACAGGTACTTGGTTACCATTAACGCTTGATAGCGTAACAACCGCTGGTGGTACGTTAGCGGATCACTTTAACTCACTGGCTGAAATTATCATCAATACTGCTGGCGCGGCGGATTTAGTTGGGGCAACACCAATGGATCGACCAGAGTGGTGTACGGTTGATCCATTCACGGGTTCAGTATATTTAACATTGACGAACAATACGCGCCGTACAGATGAAACCAATCCTGCGAATCCACGTTTGAATAATAAGTTTGGTCATGTTATTCGTTGGGATGAAGGAGCTTCAGCAACTGACTTTACTTGGGATATCTTTGTGTTTGGTTCGCCAGCAAATGGTGATGCAGATACCAACCGTTCTGGCTTGAATGAGCTAAACCAGTTTGCGAGCCCAGACGGATTAGCGTTTGATGGCCGTGGTATTTTGTGGATTCAGACTGATAACGGCGCAGATGAAGTCACGTCTTACACCAATGATCAAATGTTGGCTGTTGTTCCATCTAAGCTAACAGATGAGAATGGTGATCAAGCTGTGATTGGTGCGGATAATCAAGCTGAATTGAAACGCTTCTTTGTCGGACCAAATGGTTGTGAAGTAACAGGCTTTACCATCAGCCCTGATTACAAATCATTGTTTGTGAATATTCAGCACCCAGGTAACTGGCCATACAGTGAAGATGCAGCCGAAGAAACGCCTGCTGGTGTTTCTGTGCGCCCACGAGCGGCGACAGTGGTTATTCGCCGTGAAGACGGTGGAGAGATTGCAGTTTAATCTCTAAATGAATAAACACCTTAAAATTCAAGCCCTGCAATTGCAGGGCTTGATGGTTTAGGCGAATGCCTAGTTGCACTTTATACCTAGACAACAGGCTTAGCTTTTCAATGAACCGCCTGAAGTACGAATCACGTCTTGATACCAGAAAAAGCTTTTCTTACGTTTACGTTCTAGCGTTCCTTGCCCATCATCATGACGATCGACATAGATAAAGCCGTAACGTTTGCTCATCTCAGCGGTTGAATTCGCGACCAAATCGATTGGCCCCCAGCTGGTAAAGCCCATCAACTCAACGCCATCCAGAATCGCTTCGTGTGCTTGCACAAGGTGGTCGTTCAAGTAAGCGATGCGGTAATCATCTTGAATCTCACCGTTTTCATCGATTTCATCACGTGCACCTAAGCCGTTTTCTACGACAAACAGTGGTTTTTGGTAGCGATCGTGAAGGAAGTTCAGCAGAATGCGCAGGCCTTTTGGATCGATCAACCAACCCCACTGGCTCTTTTCAAGGTATGGGTTTGGTACGCTATCGACAATGTTACCCACTTCCTTCTGTTTCGGATCCGCACTTGCACAGCCACTTGCGTAGTAGCTGAATGAGATGAAATCGACACTTGCCGATGCAATTTCTTCTAAGTCGCCTGCTTCCATCTGAATTTCGATGCCGTTTTCACGGAAGTAACGCTTCATGTAGCCAGGGTACTGACCACGTGTTTGTACATCACCGAAGAACAACCACTTGTTGTTTTCATGCATTGCAGCAAGCACGTCATCAGGGTTACAGGTGTATGGGTAGTTGATTGCGCCAAGCAGCATGTTACCAATTTTGCCGTTAGGTACGATTTGCTGACACAGTTTTACCGCTTTTGCGTTTGCGACTAGCTGGTGGTGAATCGCTTGGTAAATCTCTTGTTCACTGGCGCCTTCTTGCAAACCAACACCAGTAAATGGTGCGTGTAGAGACATATTGATTTCGTTGAAGGTTAACCACAGCTTCACTTTGTCTTTGTAGCGTTCCAGCACTGTGCGAGCATAACGTTCGAAGAATTCGATGACGCGACGATCGCCCCAACCGCCATAGTTTTCAACCAGTGCGTAAGGCATTTCGTAGTGAGATAAGGTCACGAAAGGTTGGATGTTGTGCTCGGCAAGTTCGTCAAAAATTTTATCGTAGAACGCCAAACCTTCTTCGTTAGGTTCTAGTTCGTCCCCGTTCGGGAAGATGCGGCTCCATGCCAAAGAGAGACGCAGACAGTTAAAGCCCATCTCTTTGAACAGCGCGATGTCTTCTGGGTAGCGATTGTAGAAGTCGATCGCCACGTCTTTGATACCCGGTGTACGCTCTTCACGGGTTTGATGCGGACTCAAAATACCGTTTGGCAGCATGTCTGATGTCGATAACCCTTTACCCCCAAGGTTGTACGCCCCTTCTACTTGGTTTGCAGCAATGGCACCACCCCAAAGAAAATGTTCAGGAAACTTAATCATGTTTCTCACTCTTTATATTTAGGAAATGTTTGTGGATTTATTGCTTGAGAATAGTGTAGGAGACACCTCGATACTTGTATCGAGATCGTATTTTTATCAGTTCATCACCAAACGTCAGTAATGATAAACATTGATATATAGGATGGTTGTTAACAATGCCAACCTAAGTGAATTTAGATTGGCATTCATATTCAAAACGTAAATGCTAAATTCGCCGCCGCGCCAAACTGGTTATCGCCAGCGTAAGAGCCAGCGAGGTCTAAACTGATCACATCAAAAGGACTGATGCCAATGCCACCTGTCACTGAGTCATCGAGATTATTTTCTAGGTCAATTTCATAACCAGCGCGAAGTTGTGCCCACCCCCAAGCATTCCCCTCGATACCGACACGAATAAACTGAGTGTCATCGTCGAGCTCTTTAAAGCGCTTTTGTTTGGTGAGATCGGCGTCTAAGCTCAGAGCTACATAGTTCCCGACATAACCGATGCCAACTGTCGCTTGTGGTGTGAGTTCGTAGGTATAGTTGCCCAGTTTTGTTTCAATATCTTGCTCGAAGACGTCTTTTAATGAAAGGCCTGCTCTAAATGCGTTGTGATACCAAGCGACCCCAAGATCCATATTGAAAGTATTCTTTGATACTTCACTTTTGTCGTAATCCTCGATATCAAAGTCGTCTAGTGTTGTACGTTGTGTGTAGGTTTTAAGTTGTTGGTATTTTGGTGTAATACCAAATGCGAATTGTTGTTCGCCTATAGTGTAAGCACGAGATAGAGCAATACCATATTCCACATTACCGAAAGCAGTTAGGTTAACGGCAGAATTGAGGTATCGATCTGCGGTGTTTGTTGAATCTGAGATATCGGGTGCAGCAAGTATCTCCACATAACCAGTGCTAAACAGGTTTACAGACATGTAGCGCGTCGGAATAGCAATTGCGAGGCTTAGCCCTCCGTTAATGACAACTGGGACGCTCTTATCCAACTGATCGAGGAGGCGATTAAGCTCGGCCTCGTTCGCTGGAGTAGGAATGCCCTGAATACTATCATAAAGGTCTTGGGCGTCATCTACGGCTGACAACGCTTCATCCTCGTCGTGGATATTGACCCCGACAGCCGGAATGAGCAGACCGATATCATCATTTTCTCGATATAGGGCACCCAAGGCTGGGTTATGTAGGGGCGCGGTCAAATAGTCAGCAGAAACGACGCCTGTATTTCCCATACCATGACTTCGAGCGTCGGCAGCGTAAGGTGCAGAAAAAGCGTGAGGTGATAATATAAAAAGCGCTCCTGTTGCAGCTAAAGTTATTTTTCTCATAACGCATCCATTCTTACTTTTAAATAATTACTTATCATTAAATTAGACGGTGGGAGCTAAAACTGGTGTCAACCACCAAAAATTGTTCTGATGAATGGTATGTGGCGATTCATCAAGTTAAGCGTAGGTTAGGCAACTCGCTTTATAAAGTTGAACAGGATTTATATTGCTCTCTTATTGAGAGAAAAGGATTGAGAGATGGGAGAAGTTGGGTCAGCTTCGGTGAGGAGCGAGTTTAAATACTAAGATGAAGGACATTCCTTCAGTAGTGTTGAGCTGTGCGCTGACTTTCCCTTGCATATCACGCATATTGTTGGCCGTAATCGCTAAACCTAGCCCCAATCCTTCCCCAATTTTCTTTGAGGTTTGGAATGGCTCGAACATGGATTCAAGCATCTCATTCGACACGCCGCAGCCATTATCACTGACGATCAGTTCGACCTGATTGTCGGTTGGATTGACGATCAAGCTGAGCTGCGGGTTGGTGGTATGGTTCATTGCGTCTAGCGCATTCGAGACAAGATTACCGAGTACCTGAAGCAGTCGTTGTTCTTCACCCAAGATGTTAGGTAAGTCATGAGGAACTCGAACACGCACATCCACTTTGTCTAGTTGGGTTTGATAAACGCGTAGGGTTTCTTCGAGTGCGGAAGTAAGAGAAATTGCTTGTAGGCTTTCTGGTTTGTTGTAGGCGAACGTCTTTAACTGGCTGGTCATGCTTGCCATGCGATCAATCAGCTTCTGTACCAAAACATTGTTGGCTTTCATCATCTCGGTTTCGCCGCGTTCCGCCAGCAGTTCGTTCGTGGTGAGCAGGGTACGCAAGCCTGTCAGTGGCTGATTGAGCTCATGAGTAATCGCGCTCGACATGCGACCCAAGGCGGCCATTTTGCTCGATTCAATTAATTGGTTTTGCGCTTCTTTTAGCGCTTGAGTACGCTCTTCTACCCGTTGCGCCAGTTCTTGGTTGACCTGTTGCAGCGATTGCTCGGCTTTTTTCCGCTTACTGATGTCGATGATCGTTGCAAGGAAATACTGCTCGCCATGCCAAGGGAAACTGGTTAGCGAGAACAGGACAGGGAAGACGCTTCCGTCACTGCGTCTGGCAATGGTTTCGACCGTACTGAGCTCTGCGAGCTCTTTATGTTTAGGTAAGTCCTTGAGCAACTTAAGTGTGGTGGAATTAGGATTGCCTGCATCGAATAACTCCCAAGCAAAAGCGTGTCGATTGACGCTTTCTGGTAAACAGAACAAACGCTTCGCCATTGGGTTGAGATCGAACAGTTGTCCTTGTTCATCAATCAATAGCAAACCAACGTGGGTTTTATTGATCATCTGTTTCAAGCGGCGTTGAGACTCTTCCAACAGGGCTTGAATTCGCTGTTGATTGATGTGCTTTTGGCGACGTTGTAGACCAATGATGACGAGTAATATAACCAATAAGAGTAGCGCTGCTACGCTCCAACCAATTACGTTGATGGTTTGCTGAATCGGCTTAGAAGGGGTGAGGTAGCTTACGTACCAATTCAAATCATCCAATTTTACGGTGTGCGCAAAATAGCGTTGCTGATTGAGCGTCCACACACTGATATTGGTGTTGTCGTATAAGCGCTGCGTTTCTAACTGAACGGTGTTGCTCGGTTCGTTAAACCAGTCAGCGTTATAGAGCGAGCTGCTTGATAGGAAAAAGCGTTGCTGGCGATTTTGCAACGTAATGATGTCTTGGCTAGTGATAGTCTGTTCGGTCAACAGACTGAGGTTGATTTGCACCACCACAATGCCTGCGATATCCAGACCGTCGTAGATAGGAGCTGCAAGGTAATACAACGGGCTCGAACCTTTGGTTTTGTTCACCAAGGAAACCCCACCGCCTTGATTGTGAATTTGTTCCACAATGGCTTTTCGGTCAGACAGGCTAAAGCGCTCTTCGATTAAACTCGAGACCAATACTTCGCCAGAGTTAGACAGGATTAGCCAACCTTCCGTATTGGCGGCTTTGTCGAGTTGAGTCAGTTGGGTTTGCAACGGTTCGTAATAAGTCCGGTTTCCTTTCACAAACGCGATGGTTTCCGGGTTATTGGTGACAAGGTAAGGCAAGTGATAGAAGCGTTTGAGTGCACGGCGAACTTCACCAATATAGTCGAGCAGTTTTTGTTGAGCTTCGGTTTGAGTTTGTACGCTCAACCATTGACGAGCAACCTCTCTGCTGGCGCTATAACAAGACAACATCAGCACTGCTGCAATTACGACCACAAGCCACGTTTTGCCATTCCTTTTGCGCTGCATACTGACTCCATTCAGCTAGTGCGTTCTCACCAACAGTCATTAAAGAGTGCGCCTAACTGGTTGGATGTTAAAGACTTGTAAGCAAGAAGTGAGATCTAGCTCCTTTTCTCCTCAGTGGTTTTTGCTACCGTTAATAAAGAGCGATTTCTTTCCCACCCCATAAAGCAGGCAGTAACTCATGGCTTTTGACGACACCCCTAAAATTGCACTTATCGAAGACGATGACATTGTTCGTCAGGCTACCAGCCAATGGCTGCAACTGGCGGGGTTCGATGTGACCGCATTCAGTTTAGGCGAAGAGGGCAAAGCGGCCATTCTTAGCCAAGAATTTGATGCGATTGTCAGTGATGTTCGCCTGCCGGACACCGACGGCTTGTCGATACTAGAAAGCCTGATTGCTAATCACATCCCAACGCCAGTTATCTTGATCACCGGACATGGTGATGTCGATATGGCAGTTGGGGCGTTGCAAAACGGTGCGTTCGATTTTATCGAGAAACCTTTCCAACCTGAGCGCCTATCCCAACGAGTAACCGAAGCGGTCGAGAGCTATCGCGCACAAACGTCTACTCAAGATCGTCAAGAGTACCTTTCTAGCGTTAGCGGCTTAGAAGAAGTGCTGATTGGCCGAAGCCGAGTGATGCAACAGCTTAGAGAACAAGTAGCCAAGTTAGCACGCATTGATACTAACGTGATCATTTACGGCGAAACAGGTTGTGGTAAAGAGCTGGTGGCGACCAGTTTGCATAATGAAAGCCAACGCAGAACCTATCATTTTGTGCCAATCAACTGTGGCGCTATTCCTGAGAACCTGTTTGAAAGTGAGTTGTTTGGGCATGAAGCAGGGGCATTTACCGGAGCGGGTAAAAAGCGCATTGGTAAGTTGGAATACGCGGATAAAGGCACCTTATTCTTTGATGAAATCGAGAGTATGCCGCTGTCGATGCAGGTGAAAGTGTTGCGTTCATTACAGGAACATACGGTTGAGCGCGTTGGGGGTAACCAACAGATCTCGGTTGATTTAAGAGTGATCGCCGCCGCGAAAGAAGATCTCAATGATCATGACGAGTTTCGTCAGGATTTGTACTATCGTCTTAATGTGGCGCAGATCTATTTGCCACCGCTACGTGAGCGAGAAGAAGATGCGTTGATCTTGTTCGAACACTTTGCTTTGAAAAGTAATCCTGAGAGTCGTCCGCTGAGTGAAGCCGATAGAAAGGCCATTCTTGCTTACTCTTGGCCCGGTAACGTACGTGAGCTTAGGAATGTAGCGATGCGTTTTGCATTGGATGAAACCGTCTCCGTGATGGAAATTCTCTCCAGTCGACCATCCTCAACAACCGAAGAGACGCATGCGGGCGTGCCGTTGGCGATTCAGCTACATAACTTTGAACGTAAGGTGCTACATGATTCATTAGTCAGGCATCATGGACGCATCAATGAGGTGATGCAGGAGTTGGATTTACCACGTCGAACCCTTAACCAAAAGATGCAGAAGTTTGGTTTGAATCGCTCCGACTATACTTAGTGCGATTTCTAGCTAATTCGAAATCACTGGCATAACAAACATGTTATGCGCTTTTGGCAGGAGCTGGGACAAACTTATAATTTAGGTCTTTACCTTCTCCAAACAAGGTAACGAGGTTCCTTCCTGTATGTTTAGAGCTATATAGCGCTTCGTCGGCTTCAGCAAGCGCCTCTTGAAGTGATTGCCCCTCAGATAACTGACTGATACCAAAGCTCATGGTCACTTCAGTTTTAAATGATTGCAAAGCGGTTTCAGTTTCGACCGCAAGGCGAATTTGCTCTGCGACAATTTTGGCTTGCTGTGCTTTTTCGAGCAAAACAATCATGAACTCGTCACCACCAAATCGCACAATGCAGGCTGACTCAGGAAGATGCTTTTTAAAAATAGTGGAGATCGTTGCCATGACGGAGTCGCCAACCGTGTGACCATAGTGATCATTAATCGCTTTGAACTTGTCTACATCAGTCATAATAATGCTGATTGCTTGGCTTTTTTTATGTGCTTTACTAACCAAGTTTGGAACGATTTCTTCCATGGCTCGACGATTATATAGCCCTGTGAGTGCATCTAAATGAGAGAGATCATTAATGGATTGCACCAAGCGTCCGTTAATTAACCACAGCATACTAAAGCTCAAAGCAACGATCAGGCAGATGCTAAATAAGAAAGTCAGCTGATGGATAAGGCCTGCGGTCATAAAATTTGGCACTTCATTGGCGAAAGCGCTCCAAAGTGCCCTAAATCCCATAAAAAAACTAAATCCAAAGAAAGAGTAAGCCATTGCTTTAACAGGGAGCTTTAAGTCCTTTTGGGTACCTTTAAGCATAGCGACACCACTAAAGAAGGTGACGATACAAATATACATGCTCAGATAAATAATGCGGCTTTTGATAGAAGGATCATGGAAGGTGAAATAGTAAAATGAACCACTGAAAACAGGTGTTAACAAGGTGAGACAGTGAGCCAATTTTAAAGGGTATTGACGAAAAATGCTTACGCTATATAGCGTAAGCAAGAAGCCGACTAATATGAGAGTGTTGGCTATGACGATGGTCAGCCAGTCTGGCGCAGAGCCCCTAAAGCCAAGTAAAAAAGGGCCTAAACCAATAAACAGTAGTGATATCGAGAAGGTTTTTAGGCCTTTGACTCTACCCTGAGTGTATTGATAACAAAGCAGACTAATAGAGTAAATGCAAGAGAACAGAATAACGATAAAGTTCAGTGTTCTGATGTCTAGATACTGATTATCCATAGGCGACCCATATCAATCTTTCATTCAGGCAACTCCTTTGCCTGATATCAATAAGCGAGCTACATAGTAACGCACTTATTGAGCGATGTCTTATGTTAAACGGCTATTCATTCACCAGCTCGAATTGTTCGGTTTGGTTGGTTTTCGTCGTAAACAGCAGACCAACAATCATCATAAATACGCTAGGCACAATCCAGCTGGCAAAGTCATTGTACAGAGGCATGTAATTACCCATCCACTCATCAGTGGAACTTGGCATGTAACCTAGGATGTGCAGCGCATCAACACAACCAAACGTTAGAGCAGTGAATGCGGTCACGACCACCATGATTTGCGACATCTTGTTGCGAACCGGTGCCATGATCATCAACGCAATCGCTACTGGGTGAAGCGCCACAACCGCTGGTAATGTGATAGCCAATAGTTGCTCCAGACCTACGTTGGCGATCAAACCAGCCAATACCATGGTCGTGATAACGCAGCCTTTGTAGTTCACTTTGCTGAAAGTGTTGTCGTAGAACTCACTGCCTGCGGTGGTTACGCCGATAGCAGTAGTCAAACACGCCAATACCATCACGGCACCTAGTAATAGTGAACCAAATGCGCCGAAGTGGCTGAAGGTGAATGCCGTTAAAATGTCGCCACCATTGCTGAACTCAGAACCCAAGTATGAGCTTGTCGAGCCAATATAAGCCAATGAGATGTAAACAAATGCCATGGCAACCGCGTACATTAAAGCAGCAATTAGTGTGTATTTTGCAGTGGCTTTCGGGCAATCCACACCCATGCTGCGAATCGCACGGAAGATAATCCAACCAAAACCGATAGAACCTAGCGCATCCATGGTCATGTAGCCTTGGGTCAAGCCTTCAGCAAATGCGCTAGATACGTATGGTCCCGTTGCGGCAGTTAGCTCGCCAGCAGGAGAAACCAAAGCCGTCACAGACATGATGATCAAGATACCCATCAAGGCAGGCGTTAAGATCTTGCCTAGGTTGTCGACCAACTTACCCGGATATAGGGCAAATAGAATGGTGATAGCACAGAAGGCAATAGTGAAAGGCACCAAAGCGGCATCTCCAAACATTGGCGCAAAGCTAAATTGGTAAGCGACGGTAATCGCACGTGGTATTACAAACGCAGGGCCAATCACGATAAATACCATTACCCAAAAACTGGTCGCCAAAGGTTTAGGTAGGGCAGCGGTTAATTTGTCTGAACCGTTTACGATAGCCACCATCACCAGTGCCATCGCAGGCAGACCTACGCCCGTTAAGAGGAAGCCAGACATCCCGCTCAGAAAGTTTTCACCTGCTTGGTAACCCAAAAATGGAGGGAAGATCAGGTTACCCGCGCCTAAGTACATGGCGAAAGTCATGAAGCCCAAAGCGGCGATATTGCGTGCGCTTAACATTGTTATTCCTCTTATGTTTCGCTTGGAAGAAACTGAAAGGAATGGGAGGAGTATGTGGTGTTCCCGTCAGCTTCTTCTCAAGCTGACAGAAAGTTTAGATATAGCCTGTCAGCTCTGAATCAGTTCCAGAGAGAGCAGGAGGATCGCAGCAGCAACGCCAGATGGGCGTTTTAAAGCGAATTGTAATTGCGCAGTTGCTGACATGGGTGATCCTTAAAGACGAAAAAATACCAAGGAATACGTTTGCCTTGGCGTGTTGTTACACTAACGAACATAGGGCCATTGGCACAACCCCGAAGTAGAAAATAAGTTGATACGGTCAATGTTTATTTCTGAACTGGTGGATCGAGCTGCTTTTTAAATTAAAAATTAGAATAAATGACTTTTCATTTTTGTAACATGGCTTTCTTTGCTGTATTTTTGTGCTATTTGTAGTCGTTTAGGCTATAAACCTCAGCTGATAAATTGAGCAGTTTAGAATGATGCGCTTTTTCTTCTTATTGTTAAGACGCTCATTAGTTGCAATTCAATCCAAAATTGCATCGGCAAAATATTGCTTATTAGTGAATCGTGCATTTATTTTGTCTTGATCACATTTTATTAACCTTTTGCGATCTAGGCGTGCAACCTTCTCCTCTTCAATGAGCAAGATCTTGCTCATTACTTTGCTATCAAATCAGCATGATTTTGCTCATTTTTGATGTCTTTCAGTACTTAGTTCAATAAATACAAAGGGTTAAAAGTTGGCATTTCAATTGCTCTAGGGAATGTGTTGTTAATAAAGGTTTAACATGGTGTAAATCCCCAATCGTGAAACGACTACACGGAGAGTAATAATGAAAATGAATAAGCTGGTAAAAGCTTTGGCTGTCGCTGTGACTTCTTTTGGTATTGCTGCTAACGCTGCGGCAGAAGATCGTAGCTATATTCTTGCAACGGCATCGACAGGTGGTACTTACTACCCTGTGGGCGTAGCGTTGGCGACGTTAAGCAAAGTGAAGTTGGCACCAAAGCACCACTTCTCCCTTTCTGCAATCAGCTCTGCGGGCTCTGGTGAAAACGTTAAACTGCTGAATGAAAACGAAGCACAGTTCGCGATTCTACAAGGTCTTTACGGTGCGTGGGCTTGGTCTGGTGAAGGTCCTTATGAGAAGAGCGGTCGCCAAGAACAACTGCGCTCAGTCTCTATGCTTTGGCAAAACGTTGAGCACTTTATTGTTCGCTCTGACCTAGCAAAAACGGGCACAGTGACTGATCTGAACAACCTAGATGGCAAGAAGTTCTCTATCGGTAAGAAGAACTCAGGTACTGAGAACTCTGGTCGCCAAATCATGAAAGGTCTGAAGGTCGACCCTGATAAATTCAATCTTGCTTACATGGGTTACGGCGGCAGTGCGAGCGCACTTCAAAACGGCACCATTGACGGCATGAACACGCCTGCGGGTGTACCTGTTGGTGCGGTCACTCAAGCTTTTGCTGCGTTGGGTAAAGACATTTCGATTCTTTCGTTTACTGACGAACAAATCAAAGAGGCGAACGGCAATTACAACCTATGGACGAAGTACGAGATCCCAGCGAACACGTACCCGGGTCTAGATAAGCCGATCACCACCATTGCACAGCCTAACTTCTTGGCAGTTCGTGAAGATATCTCGGAAGAAGACGTTTACCAGCTAACCAAAGCGATCTACGAGAACCTGCCTTTCCTACAAGGCATCCACAAAGCAACAAAAGCAATGGCGATTGAGAAAGCGATCGCTGGCTTGCCAGTGCCTCTTCACCCAGGTGCGGTGCGTTACTACAAAGAAATGGGCATCGAAATCCCATCAGACCTAATGGCGAAATAACGCCAACTTCGCCCCGAGTTTCGGCTCGGGGCATTTTATCCCTACCGATTTCTAAGATGGAAAAAGCCGCCAGAGCTTGGAGTATGAGATGAGCGACTCAATAGAAAAGGAATTGCAGAAGTTTGAGCTGCCCACGCGCACTGATTTTCCGTGGGTAACCACTACAATCACTGTGTTTGGCGTGGTGTTGTCTGCTTTGCACATTTGGTTTAATACCTTATCGACGTTACCAGAGTTATGGATTTCCGCGACCCACTTTGCTGGCTTTGCGGTGATTTGTGCGCTTTGGTATCCGGCTCATATCTCTCTTAAGCAGAGTAAGATTGCACTCGGCATCGATGTGTTAATTGCCATGGGCGCAGTCGCGTGTTTGCTCTACATTCCCTATGCCGAAGATGCGCTGTATGAACGTGGCGTCAAGTTCGTGACCAGCGATTGGGTCTTTGCCATCATGGCAATTTTAATTGTTATTGAATTGATTAGACGCACCATGGGCTGGTTTATTCCAGTGCTGATTGTGGTGTGTTTAAGCTACGTTGTGCTTTGGGGAAAGTGGGCGACAGGTATTTTCCACTTCCCGGGTTTGAGCATGGAAACCTTGCTCTACCGTAGCTTCTATTCTTCTGAGGGCATGTTTGGTTCTATCTCGCGCATCAGTTGGACTTTCGTATTCATGTTCATTCTGTTTGGTGCGTTTCTTGTGCGCTCTGGTGTCGGTGATTACATCATCAATGTGGCACGTGCTGCGGCTGGTAAAATCATCGGTGGTCCCGGTTTTATCGCAGTGATTGGCTCGGGATTGATGGGCTCAGTATCTGGATCTAGTGTGGCAAATACGGTTTCAACCGGTGTTATCAGTATTCCTTTGATGCAAAAAGCAGGTTTTCCTTCGCGCTTCGCGGCGGGCGTTGAAGCAGCGGCATCGACAGGTGGTCAGTTGATGCCACCAGTGATGGGCGCGGGTGCTTTCATCATGGCGTCTTACACGCAAATTCCTTATGTCGATATCATTGCGGTGTCTTTCATTCCTGCTCTTATCTATTTCTTGTCTGTGGCGTTCTTTGTGCGTATCGAAGCCAAACGCAGCGGGGTTCAAAAAATCACGACCAGTGATGAATCTCTATTAAAAGTGCTGATCAGCGGTTGGCACAACCTTATCCCGCTGGCGGTATTGGTTACTTTGTTGGTTCAAGGCTTTACACCGACTTACGCTGCGGGTTTGTCGATCATTTCTGTGGTGGTGGCTTCTTGGTTCTCGAAAGATCACAAGATGGGACCAAAAGCGATCATCGAAGCGCTATCGCAAGGTGCGAAAAACATGGCGACAACCGCCGTATTGCTGGTGGGTATTGGTTTGGTGATCAACGTGATCAGCACAACAGGCATCGGCAACACGTTCTCATTGATGATCGACGGTTGGGCGAATGGCGACCTGTTCATCATGATCGTTCTGATTGCGCTCGCTTCTCTTGTTTTGGGGATGGGTTTACCCGTGACAGCGGCGTATATTGTATTGGGTA
Source organism: Vibrio sp. D54 (assembly GCF_021728075.1). Classification (NCBI taxonomy): domain Bacteria; kingdom Pseudomonadati; phylum Pseudomonadota; class Gammaproteobacteria; order Vibrionales; family Vibrionaceae; genus Vibrio; species Vibrio sp. D54. The sequence goes on from NZ_JAKKCS010000002.1 coordinate 52,655, forward strand.
CACTGTCTGCCCCTGCGCTTTACAAGTTGATTGCGGAAAACCAATTGCTTGAATTGATGGTATCGGGTCAATTGCCTGAACAAGCAAAAGCCATCTTTATGTTGGCAGCGCCAGAAAAGTTGGAACTGCTTAATGCACCAATGGCGTTGGAAACTGCGAAAGAAATGGTGGCGTTAGTACCTGCAGACTTTATGGAAACCCTACTAGAGCAAAGTTTGGGTATGGAAGCGGTAGGCTTGGCATTGCTGGCTGCTCACCTCATCATCTTCTGGTTATCGCAAGACAGTAACGTAACGCCTCCAGTATGTTTGACTGCATTTGCTGCGGCAACCATCGCTAAAACACCGCCAATGCGTACCGGTTTGATGGCATGGAAAATCGCTAAAGGTTTGTATCTTGTCCCGCTGCTGATTGCTTACACAGGCTTAGTAAGTTGGGATGTAACGTCGGTAATTACCGTGGGCTTCTTCGCCATCATCGGAACCTATGCATTGATTGGTGCGATTGAAGGTTACTTGGAAGGTCCTCTAAACATTCTGACGCGTCTCTTGTTGGTAGTGGTGGGTACATTGCTGGTTTGGCACGACATTCCAATGTTGGTTCGTGTGGCGAGCTGCGCGGTATTTGTCGCGGTGTTCATTTACAGTGGTCGCAAGTTCAAATTGCAACAATCTCAACTATCGGTTTTATAAGAGGTCGTATGAAATCAGTCTATGACTACATCATTGTTGGTGGCGGTATCGTTGGTGTGTCGACGGCATGGCAACTGCAGCAACGTCATCCAGACAAATCCATTTTATTGGTTGAGAAAGAGTCCGGTTTTGCCAAGCACCAAACCGGACACAATAGCGGCGTGATTCATGCCGGGGTGTACTATGCTCCGGGCAGCTTAAAAGCGGATTTTTGTAAGCGTGGGGTAGAGCGAACCATTTCGTTCTGTGCTGAGCACGATATTCCGGTGGAGAACTGTGGCAAGTTACTGGTTGCGACCAATGAGCAAGAAGTCGAACGCATGAATGCCCTCTATGAGCGCTGCCATGTCAACGGCATCGACGTAAAGCTACTCGATGAAGTTCAACTCAAGCTGGCTGAGCCAAACATCACGGGATTGGGCGCGATTTATGTCAAAACCACCAGTATTGTCGATTATCGTTTGGTTACTGATCAGATGGCGGAAGAGTTCAAAAAGCTCGGCGGTCAAATCAGCTTGAGAACCAAAGTGGTGGCTGCCGAAGAGAAGGACGAGAAAGTCCAACTGACCTGCATTTCAGACGGTCAAACGATGCAGCTTAATACTAAGTTCTTGGTTACTTGCAGCGGCTTGATGGCGGATCGAATGACTAAGATGATGGGTATTCCAATTGACTTTCAGATCATCCCTTATCGTGGTGAATACTACCGCTTAGATAGCAAACACGACCAAGTGGTGAATCATCTTATTTACCCAATTCCCGACCCTGATTTGCCATTCTTGGGCGTCCACCTGACTCGTATGATTGATGGCAGTGTGACTGTTGGTCCAAATGCGGTGCAAGGCTGGAAGCGAGAAGGGTACGATAAGGTCAACTTCAGCTTGCAAGATACCATGCAAATGCTCAGATTCTCCGGTTTCTGGAAGGTAACACAAAAGCATCTAAAAACCGGACTGGATGAGTTTAAGAACTCGTGGTGGAAGCCTGGCTATCTCAAGTTGGTCAACAAATATTGCCCTAGCATCAAGGTCGACGATCTCAAACCATATCCTGCGGGTATTCGCGCACAAGCGGTGTTATCCGATGGCACTTTGGTTCATGACTTTTTGTTTGCCGAGAGCGCAAGAAGCCTGCACGTTTGCAATGCCCCCTCTCCCGCAGCGACATCTGCAATGCCTATTGGAGAGTACATTTGCGATAAAGTGAATGAAAAGATAGAGGCGAAAACGGTATAAAACAAAGGCGACGTAACGGTCGCCTTTATTGTATTTGAATCTGGGAATTAGGAGTTGCCATCTTTAGGGCAGAGTTCACCTTTCTTGGCGTGTCTTTCTATCATGTAATCGCCTCGGGCACTGTGCAATACAATTGCATTCCAGACTTGACCATCTTGCAACTCGAACTCAAAAGCATAATGGGTGCCGCCGACCATTTTCGTTCTCACCTCATGAATTGCTTTCAATTTATCATCGGCATTCATTTGATAAAGCACCATGTTGAGTGAGCGTCTGGCGTCAGGAGTTGCTTCAGCAAGTTGCCAATGGCCCTGCTCGTCTGTTGCGGAGCAAATAGACCGCATTTTACTTTTCATGGCGGATGACATCTGCTTGTCTACGGCCAATGCATTTGGTGAAAACAGTGGAACCGTCAAAAGAATCAAAGTTACCAGAAACCGCTTTAAGGTCATAAAAACACTCCGTTGTTTTACTCTTGCTTGAGTATAGACCTCAATGGCTTCAGATGTGGTGCAGTAGACTCTGGGCCTACAATATCGCAGTTCGTATCAACGAACTGATGATAAACAAGGCGACCACGCTTACCAGCCAAATGCCAATGAACCACAAAATGGGTTTTAGTTTCACTAGTGATATCCTTCTCCACGTTTCATCTTGCCGCGGAAAACCCAGTACGAATAAGCCGTGTAGGCTATGATCAGAGGAAGTAATACCACCGCACCGGCAAGTAAAAATGCCAAACTCTTATCTGGCGCGGCGACGTCTTGATAAGTGAGTGCGAATGGGACCAAGTAAGGGAATGTACTGACACCGAAACCCATCGCGGACACAAGAAACAGGCCGATCGCAAGAACGTAGGCTCGGACGGCTTTGTGGTCGAGTAAGGCTTTGAATAGCTGCCAAATAAGTGCCGCTGCAATAATTGGTAAAATGAAAAACAGTAGCGAGTTTGGTAATGAGAACCAACGTTCAAATACGATATTTTGGCTCAATGGCAGCCACAAACTGGCGATGAATATACAGGCTACCATCGCTAGCCCCCATCGTCGCGCGACCACGTAATAGCGCCCCATCAGCTCTTCTGGAAGCTTGATTAATAACCAGCATGAACCGAGCAGAATATAAGCACAAACAAGCGCCAAGCCACAAAATACGCCAAATGGCGAAAGCCAATCAAACCATCCACCTGCGTATGCTCGTTCACTAACCTCTATACCTTGGAGCAGGGTTCCGAGCATAATGCCTTGCATCAATGCCGCGGTGAGTGAACCAATGAAAAAAGCGCTATCCCATAAAAACTTTCCGCGTTGTGTTCGGAAGCGATACTCAAAAGAAACCCCGCGCAGAATTAACCCGAGCAGCATTAAAATCAGGGGAGCATAGAGTGCTGGCATAATGACCGCGTAGGCGAGGGGGAACACGGCAAAAAGCCCACCACCGCCAAGAACTAGCCAAGTTTCATTCCCATCCCAAACAGGAGCGATGCTGTTCATCATCATGTCGCGCTCTTCATCGTCATTAGCGCTGAGAAATAGGATACCAATACCGAGATCAAAGCCATCTAACACGACATAAATCAGAACGGCGAGCCCAATCAAAGCGTACCAAATTAATGCGTAATCCATGAGTTAGCTCCTAGGTTAGATGGTTAGAATGTGTGATGGCATCAGTTTTCGTGCCATCAGGAAGTCGGCTATCTAGACCTTCTTCATATCGAGTTGGAGACTTACGCATCAAACGTAGGAGATAGAAGAGGCCTGCTCCAAAAACCACAAAGTAAACCACGATGAACGCCGTCAGGGAGACGCTCACCGCGGCGGCATCAATAGGCGATGCCGAATTGGCTGTGGTTAAAAGACCGTATACGGTGTAAGGCTGTCGACCGACTTCGGTGGTTATCCAGCCTGCTAAAACTGCAATGAACCCCGCTGGGGCAAACAGCACACAAATACGTTGAAGTGCCCTCGAATCAAAAAGTTTGCGACGTTTTCTTAGCCAAACGCTCCACAAACCAATAACAAGCATGCCAAAACCAAGCGCGACCATTACTCGGAAAGACCAGAAAACGATAGATACAGGAGGGTGTTCCTCCTCTGGAAAAGCATCTAATCCCTTCACTTCACCGTTGAGGTCATGAGTTAAAATCAAACTACCGAGTTTGGGGATTTCCAGTGCGTATTCCATGCGTTTTTCTTCATCGTTAGGGATACCGAAGAGGATCAATGGCGCGCCTTGGTGAGACTCATAGTGCCCTTCCATCGCGGCGACTTTGGCGGGTTGATGTTCAAGGGTGTTTAATCCATGCATGTCTCCAGCAACGATTTGAATTGGTGTCACGATGGCAGCCATCCACATTGCCATCGAGAACATAATTCTGGCTAGAGGGTTATGGTTTGCTTTTAGTAAGTGATAAGCGGCAACGCCAGCTACAACAAAGGCAGTAGTAAGGTAAGCGGCGAGCAACATATGAACGAGCCGGTAAGGAAAAGAAGGGTTGAAGACAATCGCCCACCAGTCTTCTGGGATAAACTGTCCGGCTTCGTTGATACTGTAGCCCGCTGGTGTTTGCATCCAACTATTAACCGAAAGTATCCAAAACGCAGACAAAAACGTCCCGAATGCGACAATACAAGTCGCGGCGAAGTGAAGCTTCTTACCCACCTTATCCATACCGAAAAGCATCACGCCTAAAAACCCCGCTTCGAGGAAAAACGCAGTAAAAACTTCATAACCCATTAGCGGGCCTAGGATTGGGCCTGTTTTGTCGGCAAACACGCTCCAGTTAGTACCGAATTGATAGCTCAACACGATGCCACTCACCACACCCATACCAAAACTGATGGCAAAGATTTTGAGCCAGTACTTATAGATTTGCATGTACTGTTTGTTGCCCGTTTTTAAGTACAAGCCCTCTAATACAGCGAGATAACTTGCCAAACCAATCGTAAAAGCTGGAAAAATAATGTGGAAAGAGACAGTAAAGGCAAATTGGAATCTAGCTAGGTCAATGGCGAGTGTGTCCATGAGCGGTCCCTTTTTCGTTGGATAAACTGTTCGCCGGATTTAAAGAGGAGACAGAAGAGTGGCGAACAAGGTGAAATACGAAGAAGGAAGACGAAGAGATTAAAAAACGATCGCTTTTTACACATGTGCGTACCATCTTTTAGATAAAGGAGGAGTGTTATGAGCCTTAAAGATTACTTTGAGAAAGCGACACCTAAGTTTGGTCCAGGTGGGAAGTATCACAAGTTCTACCCACTTTTCGAAGCTGTCGAAACCATTTTTTACACGCCTGGTAAGGTAAACCAGGGCATGACTCACGTTCGAGATAGCATCGATTTAAAACGTATTATGATCATGGTGTGGTTGGCGGTCTTCCCTGCCATGTTCTGGGGTATGTACAACATAGGCCAGCAAGCGAGTGATGCCTTGTTGTATGGAATGGATCAAGCCTCAGCTCAGCAAGCGCTTGTTTCTTCATGGCAACTGAGTTGGGTATGGGGCTCGTTAGATGCGGTTTCACAAGCGGGGTGGGGAAGTAAAATGTGGCTTGGTGCTACTTACTTTCTCCCGGTTTATGCGACGGTGTTTATCGTTGGTGGTTTCTGGGAAGTTCTGTTTGCTATTGTGCGAAAGCATGAGGTAAATGAAGGCTTTTTTGTCAGCTCTATACTCTTTGCGCAGATCCTTCCTCCGACAATTCCACTATGGCAAGCGGCTTTAGGTATCACTTTCGGTATTGTTGTGGCGAAGGAGATTTTCGGTGGTACTGGACGAAACTTCCTAAATCCAGCTTTAGCAGGGCGAGCGTTCTTATACTTTGCCTATCCTGCCAACATGTCCGGTGGTGCTGTGTGGGTCGCGGCTGATGGTTACTCTGGCGCTACTCCACTTAGTCAATGGTATGAAGGCGGGCAAAGTGCTTTGATAAATAATATGACAGGACAAACAATTTCATGGGGAGATGCTTTTGTTGGTAATTTACCAGGCTCGATGGGTGAAGTCTCCACGTTGTTGATCGCACTAACAGGCTTGGTTCTCATCTTTATGAAGATTGCATCGTGGAGAATTGTTGCGGGCGTGTTGGTCGGTTTAATCGGAGCTTCACTACTATTGAATGCGATCGGTTCAGACTCTAACCCCATGTTCTCCATGCCGTTCTACTGGCACTTCGTGATTGGTGGGGTTGCGTTTGGTACCTTCTTTATGGCGACAGACCCTGTCTCGGCAGCTTTTACCAATAACGGGAAATGGGCATACGGACTATTAATCGGTGTGATGACGATTTTTATCCGAGTGCTGAACCCGGCTTATCCAGAAGGCATCATGTTAGCGATTCTATTTGCTAACTTATTCGCGCCACTTTTCGATTACTTAGTCAAAGAAAGTAATATCAAACGCAGAATGAAAAGGGCGAGACCTTCTTAAAATGAGGGTGACCTCACTGAAAATTGATTGAAAACTACACTATATTGAAAAGGTCAGAGACATGGGGTTTCTGACCTTTTATTTTTATCAGGAGGACGAAGACGATGAGAATAAAGGATATTCTCGATAGCCGTTTGGTGCTGTCGTTCTGGTATAACCTAGACTACTGCTTGTCTCTTCTTAGTAAAATCTCTTCTCGTTGATTTCCTCAATGCAATCGCATTGAAAAGCATTCTATCTATTTGTTTTTTAGTCTTACGTGAAACTGCGTAGGGCAATGCGTATAAGGAAATTAACAATGAAACGTATTCCAGAACCTTTCCGTATCAAAATGGTTGAGCCAATCAAAATGACGACTTTGGCAGACCGTGAAGTCGCGTTAAAAGAAGCGGGCTATAATCCATTTCTTCTTCGTAGTGATGATGTTTATATCGATTTGCTGACTGACTCAGGCACTGGTGCCATGAGTGATAATCAGTGGGCTGGCATCATGATGGGGGATGAATCCTATGCGGGGAGTCGAAATTACTACAACCTGTGTGATGCAGTGGAGCACTTTTTCGGTTATAAGCTCACCGTGCCTGCACACCAAGGGCGTGGTGCCGAGCAAATTTTGTTCCCCGCTTTGATTGAGCGTATGCGTCAGGTGCGTGGTGGCGAAACGCCAGTATTTATCTCGAACTACCATTTTGATACCACAGCGGGTCACATTGAACTCAATGGCGGTAAAGCGATTAACGTGGTAACGGAAGAAGCATTCGACACCACTACGCCTTATGATTGGAAGGGCAATTTTGATATCGATAAGCTGGTGGCAACAATTGAAGCGCACGGTTCGCATAACATCTGTGCAATTATCACCACGATTACTTGTAATAGCTCCGGTGGTCAGCCTGTGTCGATGGAAAACATGCGCAGTGTGTACGAGATTGCAACCAAGTACGATATTCCAGTGGTGATTGACTCGGCTCGTTACTGTGAGAACGCCTACTTTATCAAGCAGCGTGAAGCGGGTTACGAGAATAAATCGATTCTGGAAATCATCCGTGAGATGTACCAGTACGGTGATATGCTCACCATGTCAGCTAAGAAAGACCCGATGGTAAACATTGGTGGCATGTGTTGTATTCGTGATCATAAGGAGTTGTTCCAGGCGGTGCAGACACGCTGCGTACCCATGGAAGGATTTGTAACATACGGCGGCATGGCTGGGCGTGATATGGAAGCGCTCGCTCGCGGTTTGCATGAAGCCGCGGACGAGGATTTTCTTCATTATAGAATTAGCCAAGTTCAATACTTAGGTGAGCGCTTACGTGAAGGCGGTATTCCGATTCAATACCCAACGGGTGGTCATGCGGTGTTTGTGGATGCCGCTAAGATTTTGCCACATATTCCAGCGGATCAGTTTCCTGCGCAGGTATTGTGTAATGCTTTGTACTTGGAAGCGGGTATTCGAGCAGTAGAGATAGGATCGTTGCTGCTTGGTCGAGATCCGGAAACGGGTAAACAAAAAGCGTCAGAGCTTGAGTTGATGCGTTTGACCATTCCACGTCGTGTCTACACAAACGATCATATGGATTACATTGCGGATGCGATTATCGAACTGAAAAATCGTGCACATGAGTTAAAAGGGCTCACTTTCGAGTACGAGCCACCAGTGCTGCGCCACTTTACTGCTCGATTTAAAGAGATCGATTAACTCAAGTTTAAATCTAGATAAGCAAAAGGCCGCGAGTTTCGCGGCCTTTTTCGATTCGTTTATTTCTTAGCGTTACAGTTAGGCTAACTCTAACGTGATGCGAACGAACTGGTCGTCTTGATACTGCACTTCATAATTGAAGGTACCACTGGCGTAAATGCTGCCAAGGAAAAGTGAGCGTTGACTCATTGGTCCGCGGAACAGCATCGAAATAGGAGCGATTAGGGCGTTATTGCCATCAAAGTGCTGATTTAAGTTCTCAGAAAGCACACACAGCAAACAGCCGTGTTGGTCGTGAGATAAGTCGACGTCTTCCGGTCGAGATAATAACACGGTAGTCCCCAGTTTCTTCTCAATCTCGTTGATCAGCAGCAAGTAGCTATCTAGATCGGGTTGAGGGTTGCTGGGTTTGTCTGCACCGACGCAGCGCTCGAGTAATACTTCCAGATTTCCGTTCTCACCTTTTGCCTGCTGAGTCAAAGACTTTAACGGCTTTTTAATCAGCTTATAGCGATTACTCTTCAGTTTTGGTTTCAGCCATTTCTGAAGTAAGTCATTACGTTCTTTAAGGGAGAGGCCATGCGAGGACGCGTGAATTTTAAAGTGCAGGTGTAATAAAGCGTGAACCGCAAGCTCACTCAGAAGTTGATTAGCATCTGTAGACTGTCTTGCCTGCTTAGAACTTTGCATTACACTCGAACAAAATTAGGGAAGAAGGATAATGGTGCCGAGAGAGGGACTCGAACCCTCACACCAAAGGCACTAGCACCTCATGCTAGCGTGTCTACCAATTTCACCATCTCGGCATCATGATGCTCTGAATACTCAGAGGCCTCGAAAGAAGCAACGCGAATTATAACCAAAATCCACCTGTTGGCGAGAGCAAAATGACGAATTTTGGCTCTTTCGAGTTTGATTGCATATTTATTGGTCACTTTTATGTTTTTTACCATCAACGCCTATCCTTATTTCCTTACTTTTATTAATGGTATGACGATAAAAGAGTGCTTTTGCCTAAATTTTGAACGCTTGAACGTTTGCGTAAATAAATGTGATGAATATCTCTTTTTGTTGGCTATACTTGCGTCCCGTTTAAGCGGGAATTAGGGTTTAGTTGTTCAGGACCCTTACCCATACAAGCCGTCACATGGAGCAGGCCAAGCAACATGCTCGCCAGCAGTGAATGACCCCACGGACCGGACCAGCTACGTTCAATTGCTTGTATAAGGTAAAAATAAGATGTCGAACTATTCGTTCTGTCTACATTCTGGATCTAAAAGTGAGTTATCACTCACTGCGTTGTCCCTTTCTTCTGCCAATTCCTTTGGCTCTTTTTTCTTTTTCAACGTTTAGTAGGTCCAGCTCATGAGTGTTCTATTTAGTCTATTTGGTATTGTTGCACTGCTAGGTTGTGCTTTCCTACTTTCTGAGGGTCGTTCTTCCATCAATTGGAAAACTGTATCTCGCGCCTTGATGCTACAAATGGGGTTTGCTGCGTTAGTGCTCTATTTCCCGTTGGGTCAAGCGGCGCTGGCGAGTTTAAGTAATGGTGTCGCGGGGCTACTCAGCTTTGCTGATGAAGGGATTAAATTCCTCTTTGGTGACCTCGCTTCTTCTGGCTTTATCTTCGCTATTCGTGTCCTTCCTATCATCATCTTCTTCAGCGCTCTTATCTCCGCCCTTTACTATTTGGGCATTATGCAAAAAGTGATTCAATTTATTGGCGGCGCTATCCAGAAGTTCTTGGGTACGAGTAAAGCAGAGTCTTTGGTTGCAACAGGGAACATCTTCTTATCTCAAGGCGAGTCACCACTTCTTATTCGTCCATTTCTTTCTAACATGACTCGCTCTGAACTGTTTGCTGTGATGGCTGGTGGTATGGCTTCAGTGGCGGGCAGTGTGCTTGGTGGTTATGCTGGTTTGGGTGTCGACCTCAAATACTTGATCGCGGCAAGCTTTATGGCAGCGCCAGGTAGTTTGATGATGGCAAAAATTATCGTTCCTGAGCGTCAAACGCCAAGCGATTACAACAATATTGAGCTAGATAAATCAGAAGAAAGTAACGTTATTGATGCGCTAGCAAGCGGTGCCATGGGCGGTATGAAAGTTGCCGTTGCTGTTGGTACCATGCTTATCGCTTTCGTGAGTGTTATCGCGATGGTGAACACAGGGCTAGAAAACTTGGGCGAGATACTTGGTTTCTCTGGCGTAACGCTACAAGCGATTTTTGGTTATTTGTTTGCACCTCTAGCGTGGTTGATTGGTGTGCCAAGCCACGAAATTCTAGCTGCGGGTTCATACATTGGTCAGAAAGTGGTGATGAATGAGTTTGTTGCGTTTATCGATTTTGTGCAGCACAAAGCGACACTGTCTGAGCATACTCAAATTATTATCACTTTTGCGTTGTGTGGTTTTGCGAACATTGGCTCAATTGCGATTCAGTTGGGCTCTATCGGCGTGATGGCACCTGAGCGCCGCAAAGATGTTGCAAGTCTAGGCCTAAAAGCGGTTGCTGCTGGTACACTCGCTAACCTGATGAGTGCGTGTTTAGCGGGCATTTTCATCTCGCTCTAATTTAGATTGAAGATCCACACTAAAAACCCGCCATTTAGGCGGGTTTTGTTATTTCTAAGGCTTGGGCATTAAGCCGTAAGGTATCGATTTAAAAGCCTCTGGGTGCTCTTGATAAGTTGGCGCTTTATGTACCCCTTTCCAATCGAGCAGCATGATGGCTAGCACGTTACGGTGTTCGCCGTACTTGAGATCAAAGTTACCGTCGACCGACGGAATCATCCCTTTTTCTGCGTTGATTGCATGACGAATGGCTTGGCGAGTTTTCTTTACGACCGGATCATGGTCCAAGCCTGCTAACAAAAACGAAATGCCGACTTCCGCAATCACGTCTTCTTTGGCGCGCAGTAGGATAGTGTCGATATTGTTGCGAAAGTAATCATAAATCCATTGGTGTTTCTTCTCGCTTACTCGCTCCTGATAATACTGTGAATCGGCAAAGATGATGTGCGTCATACCATAGAGTTTGTTCCAATACTGCTGAGCTGAAAGCATCTTATCTTTATCGTCGGGGTAGGTGTCACGGAAGGTTTGAGTGAATTCCTCGACCACATCTTGCTCTCCTAGCTGACGAAGCCAGTAGACTTGGTTTGCAAGCTGAGCTGCCCATGCCTCTATCATCTCTTTGTCCGTAACGTAACGCGAGAAATCGTAGCGCCTAATAATTTTTCTCAGCGTTTTGTCTTGTTTATGCTTTAGGCCATATTCGTTTGCTCTTGCCATTGCGCCAAGCAAATCCACACCAAGATAAAGGTACTCAGGATGGTGTTTAGTCACGGTATAGCGTCGCTGACCTCGTTCGGTTTCTTTCTCTTGATACGTGGTCAGCCTTTGAGATGAATAGAGAATGATGTCTTCTGGTTCAACGACTTCATTAGCAAATTGGTTTAACCGGCTGGCTACTTGTGCCATGTCGGTCCAAATGGCAGCGTGATATTTCTCATCTAATGTTTGGCGGTACATGCGTAAGCCAAAATGGCCCTCTTTAAACGCCGGGAAAGTGAACAGTTCTTGTTCGTAGGTACTACGAATCAACTGCGCTGATTGAGTATTATCGAGAAGCGGTACGTCTTCCTGTGATGCTTGAGCAGCAAAGGTAAGTGAGCAAGAGAGTAAGACCGCTAAGCTAAGAGGTTTAATACGCATAAATCCATTCCCTATGAAGTCCTGAACCTAAACCTACCATCAATATTAATTGAGAATGTAAAAGCTGAGTCAATAGTTAAAAATTTGCCTAAAAGTCAGGTTGATACGTTCATCTTTAGTTTTCGCGGTTTTTGGTACGCAGTGCTTCCAGTGATGCTGGAGCTCGCCAGCCATAATCAGTAAGGAGCCGTGAGAAAGCTCATATTCAATCTCAGTTTTACAATGTAAATTTCTAAGCAAAAATCGACGTGTTTCACCTAAGTTCAAAGATGCGATAACAGGGTTTCTACCTAACTCTGGTTCATTATCTTGGTGCCAGCCCATTGAGTCTTGGCCGTGTCGATATAAGTTAGCGAGAACAGAATTAAAAGTGACATCAGCAACTGATTCACAACGCACTTTGAGCTGAGTTAACTCAGGAGTCCAAGGGTGAGGCTGCATGGTTAAGCCTGAGTAAGTATATGCTGCATCACCGTGCCACGCTTGTAAGCGAGGTTGAAGTACTGACTTGCCGAACATAGTAATGTGTTCTTGGTGCCATGGCAGTGTCTTTCGAAGTTGGTCAAAGTAATTATCCGCCTCAAGATGGTTAAGAAATTGAGGATCATAATAAAGTTTTCCTCTTTCTACTTCTTGCCATAGATCGCCGCCAAATAAATCGCCTTGTTGATGCATCATCTCATACCTAAAACATAAAAGTTGTCAATCACTGTTACCTTTCTGATTATGATTGGTTATTCTTGTGATAATAAGAATTTTAACAATAAATAAAAAATCTCGTAGTTGTATACGAGTTGTGGGGAGAAAATGCGTTATTTACCCAGAAAACGATGCTATTTTGCATTGTTCTTCCTCACCTTTTTCGCTTTGTGTATTGGGGTTATCGAGCTGTTAAATCGAAACCAGCAAGAGCTTCACAAAGAGCGAGTTCAAGTTGAGGCCAAAGAACAACTTTCCATTCTCCGTTCCAATTTGGAAGCGGTACTTATGGCGGATATCTACAAAGCCAGTACTTTAGCGACACTCATTACGTTACTTCCTAAAAATCAAGAAGAAGAATTGAGTATCGCCGCTCACCGAATCCTAAATAAAAGTAAACATATTACAATCATCGGTATCGCGAAAAATGATGTAATTAGTCATGTATTTCCACGCCAAGGTAATGAGCGCCTAATCGGCCTTGATTACCGCGCAGTGCCACAGCAGTGGGTACAGGTGCAAAAAGCCAAGGATGTACAAGAAATTTTCATCGCAGGGCCAGTGACTTTGATTCAAGGTGGCCGAGGTTTGATCGTGCGTGTGCCTGTTTTTCTTGATCCTCCAATGAATCAGGACTACTGGGGAGTGATCAGTGCGGTGATTGATTTCGATGCTCTGATGAGAGAAACCGGCGTAATTGATTTCTCGTATCGCTACCCTTTAATGATCCGTGGTTACGATAGCGGTGGCTCATTTGGTGATGCTTTCTTTGGCGCGCAAAGTGTAAATGGCATGGCATACGCAAAAGAGATGGTTCATTTTCCTTATGGTGGGTGGAGTATGGTGGTTTTCTCTGGAGGTAAAGCTGATCGCCAAATCTCTTGGCATCAGTTGCATTTAGCTAGAGTAATCGGCTATCCCATTATATTCGCACTTAGCCTCGCGCTGTTCGCCATTTATCGACTGTATACCATTGCAGATGACAGAGCTTTACACGATGAACTCACGAATTTACCAAACCGTCGCTATTTTATGAAGTTTTACAAGCAGCAGTTTGAAATAGCGAAACGTTATAAAAAGCGTTATCGCTTCGCCTTAATTAATATTGACCTAGATAGGTTTAAACACATTAACGATACCTATGGTCACGACGCAGGTGACAAAGTTTTAATCGCTACGGCTGAAAGGGTAAAAAGCTCTCTGCGTAAATCAGACATCGTAGCCAGAATGGGCGGTGATGAGTTTTTAGTTGTAGTCCATCACCCTGGAACGGAAGAAAATGTTCAGTCCCTCCTACAAAAACTTCGATTAGCGCTATGCTCTACGCCCGTCATTTACGATGAAACGCTTATCTATTTGAAAGCCAGTATTGGGTACGCGATATTTGACCCGCAAATGTCATCTCCTGAGCAAATGATGAAAATAGCCGATGAGAGAATGTATCAACAAAAGCATGGCGGATGAGCCTGAACCCAGTTTCAATAAGGGGTTAGAGGAATGGTAAAGTTGGGAGCCCGAAATCTCATCATCATTGAGGTGCAAGAATATGTGACTTCATATGTTCACAGACACTTTGCTGAGAGAGTCGTTATTAGCAGTGCATTTAGTGGCATATTTGCATAATGTTGCATTTTGCAAATGCAGTTTGCGAAATTAATGGTTAATAAAGCAACGATATGCATCTGGATCTACTAAAAAACGGCTTTTTTAAAGTTGGCACGCATCGTGCTTTACTTAGAGTGACCCTTATTAAGCCGAGGGTCACCTAGCCAACTGACGTTGTTAGTGAATACAAATTGTTCACAAGTATATACCGCCAATCACGTTTATTGTGATTGGCGTTTTTTCTTTCTAAAGCCTGATGATATTCACATCGTTGCCCGTCTCATCAGCTTCTCCGCACTTGCTGTAACAACTAGGTTGTCTTGGACAAACCGCCCCTCTGGAGCAGATCAACCTTGCTTGGGTTTGAATCCCGCGCTCTATCCAGTTGATGTTTAATATCTTAGCGATAGTCGTTAAGTCTTTTTTGATGTGGGGAGGAATAACACTACTTCCGCCGGAAGCGACACAAAGGGACTTAAGTTCTTCCGCTATGGAAACGGCATCGCCACCTTGTGCAGAAATGGCAGGGTTAAGATCAATACCGGCACATAGCACCCGATTATTCCCCGCAGGATCAAATACGTTGACCGATTCGCAGCAGTAGATACGTGGCTCGTCGCCAACATTTAAAATCGAAATTTGCGCTGAACTGGTATCCAAAGGCTGGGAAAGGCGTCGGAATACCGCCCAGTGCTGACAAGGGTCGTTCACTTTGCGCATGTTGCCCCAAGGCAATGGAATACCATTTCCGCGATACACGGCTTTTAACTTGCCGGGGCCATAGGCATCAAAATAGTGCCAATGAGGGTAAGGCGAGACCACCGTCATGCGACGCATTGCAACAGAAGGAGAAACTCCCGCCTTTTTGTGAACATCAATCTCGTAACCAGAACGGTCAAGCAGCTGACGAAAGGGTACTTTGGGGCAGAGTAGGGCACCGGCAAAGAAGCTGGACTCAAAATCACGCCAAGCTTGCAGGATATCTTGCGAATTGAGTTCAGAGTTCGACACAGGGCTGTCCATTTGCTCCCAATTGTTTTGATGCCCGATAGATAAAACGTTATTCATTGCATCGCTGCTATGGAGCACTCGATGACCAATATATACCGCCAAGTCATACTTCAATCGGGTTGGATAGTCACGCATTCGTTTATTGAGATAAATAGTCCCAGGTGGCTCCATGAAAGACGTAATCAACTGTTTGGCGCTGACGCCCAGTTCATCAATCACATCTTGTGGCGCTCGATCTACCCAGCGGATATCCAATCCCATACTCTTTGCAATGTCTACGAGATCTTCTACAGATAGATTCAGCCGCTTCAAGCCGACCTCTTCGGCGGCGCGCTCTAAATCAGGAAAATGGTTTTGATGGTTTTCTTGGTGTGCGCGGATCAGTAAGTGGGCGAATTGACGCCCCGTGATACCTGTTTGGGAGAGCATTTCTGGTATCGCGATTTGAAGAATATCATTGGAGAACAGAAAGCTCGGCTCCAACGCCATGCCACTAATCCCGCCACGATTTCCTTTGTTGGGTGTGATGGCTTCTAATTCGGGTTCATCATCTAAAAACCAAGCAGGATCTTTTTGAAAAACTTCCGCGATCACTTCGAGCATATCGATACTCGGTACGCGTTTTCCGCGCTCAATCATTGAAAGGTAAGAAACCGAAGGAGCGTACTCTGGATTAATTCTTACACAACGGGCAGACAAATCTTCCATCGTTAAATGGTTGTTTTTTCTTAGGTTACGAATTTTCGTACCAAGAAAATGAGACTGACGAATAAGGCTTTTTGACACAGACATTTTGTAAAATACACATTGTAAAATTTTTGTTGTGAAATTGTAGTCAATATTTCGCTAGTCTACATAATGAGCAGGCAAGGAAATTAACCATCCACTTCACAGAATTGCCTGAAACTTAAATAAAGGATTTAAGTTTTTACTCTAGGACGAGTTTTTAAGTGCGAGGATATGACGATGAATATGCTGAACTTCGATAAAAAAGAGATGCAACAACAACAACGCCCATTTATCGCTGAAGCCGTATTTGCCGTCGAAGCGGTAAGTGCTGAGCAGCAGAGTGAGAAACAAGTAAAAGCGAAGCAACTGCTTGACCGCATGTTCCCATTGGAGAACGGGTCGCACCAAGACGTATCAAGTTACGTAATTGATTATCGCCATGTATTGGCTTACTTCAAAGACGGTACGCATAGCGGCCTGAAAAGCCCGAAACATTTTGTGGCGTACACTGGTGAAAAGGAAGATCCAAAGTCGATTTTGTTTAAAGATGATTCGGGCAATCATGTAGAAGTGCTGTTTGGCTGTCACAAAGGCACTGGTTGCGTGGAATTAGTGGACATTGACGATATTCAATTAGAAACTCGCACGACGTTTCATCCTGAACTAACTGGCAATGCACCAACCGCGATGCGCCATTGGATAAGTCTAATCAAAGGCGACAAAAAAGGTAAGCCGATGGCATGCAGTGAAGATAAAGAATATACCGCAAAAAATGGTGACGACTACATTCTAAGTTACTGTTACAGCGTCGATTAAGATACTCATGATTGGATACAAAAACCCCGCACTTTACAGCGCGGGGTTTTCTTTTTCATCATAAAAGTCGTTTTCGCTTAGCCAGTTTATTTAAATTGGCATCACGCGGTTACGACCGAGTTGTTTTGCCTCATAAAGCTGTTTATCGGCTTTATTGATTAAGGCTTCAGGCGTATCACCCGGCTCAAATTCTGCTACCCCAAAAGAAGCGGTAATGCTGTGAACTTGTGTGCCTGAGCGCTTATCTCTGATACGCAGTTTTTCTATCATCCGGCGTAGTGTGTCTGCATATTGGCGAGCAATTCGCAGAGATTTGTTAGGTACAATTAACGCGAATTCTTCACCACCAAAACGGTACGCACATATCCCATCTCGACAACTTTGTTGTAGCCGGCGGGCAATGGCTTTTAATACTGTATCGCCAAAAAGGTGCCCGTAATTGTCGTTAAATGATTTGAAATGATCGATATCAAGCATGATCAAGGTCATTGCCTGATTTGATGCAATAAGTGAAGAGAGATCTTTGTCAAATGCTCGGCGGTTGTATAGGTTTGACAAACCATCGAACAACGCATCTTGCTGTACTTCAGCCAGTTGGTTTTTGAGGCGAGAAATTTCTTCACTCGCGTTAGTCAATTGGCTATTCAAAAACTTTGTTGAGTGACGAATTTCGTGTGACTCTGCGACCAGTTGACGAATCACTACCATCACTTCTTCAATGCTTAGGCTATTGTCCTCAACTTTTTCCAGTTTATTAAAGCTTTTGTCTACCATCTCAGAAAAGGAGGAAGTATCTGAAATCGTATCGCTCATTGAACTGGATACTTCGTGTAGCAGAACTTCTACATTGGTTCTAAGATCTTCAAGGCTGGTTTCTGCTTTGCTGGCCACATAGTTGTTGTAAAGCTGTTTATTGGTTGCTGGCGGGCAAATACCGTAGTTTTCTAACACCATGTCTAACTCAAAGTTGAGTTCTGGAATGGTCTTGTCAACGTAGGTATACCAAAGCGCGTAGTTGGCTGGCGTGGCAGCAACATGGTTTTTGATCATCAGTGGGACCGCTTTTTTTAAATTAGCGGTTGATTTCTTAAACTCGTCGGTCATTTCTGCGATGGTACTAGCAAAATGGGATTGGGCTTAGATTAACGGATATTAACTAATGTCGCTTTAATTTTTATCACTTTTGCATGGTTTATATAGAAAATGAGTGATTAAGATCGTGATCAATACCGTTGGATTTAAATTTTATAAAATATCAGTATGAAACATGTACAGGCGTTTGGTGGTATTGCGTGTTTTGAGATATCCAGCAAATGGATTCCGTGTGAACGTTAGTAACCTAATGATCGTCAAATTCTCGTTTTCGTATAAAAGCAAGTAAATCAAAAGGCTTAACGTCAGGGTCTCCGTGAAAAGAACTCGTAGACGAAGAATTAACATCTGAGGGTGCGAATTGAAAAAGAAAATAGGACTCTATTGGTTCACGAACGACTTGCGATTGCACGACAACCCACTGTTGAAAAGCGCCAGTGTAGAAATGGACGAGTTGATTTGCTTGTATTGCTACCCTTCAATGACGCCTTACTTGCATCTCTTTGCGCAGGAAGTCTCTTTCGGGCGCGCGAAATTGCAGTTTCTCGACTCATCGCTTAGTGAACTCAATCAATCTTTGAATCACCTTGGTCAGCGATTATGGGCGGTTGAACTAACGCCCGATCAAGCAATCAAGTATGCTGTTAATCGCTTCGGCGTCACACATATATATGCTGACGCCTTTCCCGGTTCGGATGAGCAACAAGCGTTAGATCGCGCAGTTGAAGGCGCGTCTCATGTAAAAATAAAACAGCAAGCAATCCGGACCCTGTTAAGGGAAGAACAACTGCCATTTGACTTGAGCAATCTGCCTACGACTTTCACGCAGTTTAGAAAGCAGGTTGAAGGTTTAGACATCTCTCGGCCCCACGAGAGTGTCCGTTCGTTACCTCCAATTCCTTTAGGTGTGAATCTTCCTTCCGTTACTGCATATTACTTTGACACAAAAGCTGCGTTTCATGGTGGAGAAAGCCGCGGGCTTGAACATTGTCGCCAGTATTTTGCTTCCACACTAGCCAGTGAATACAAACAAACACGCAATGGTTTAGATGGCATGAATTACTCCACCAAGTTCTCTCCTTGGCTAGCTCATGGGTGCGTTTCTCCGAAAACTATTTATGCCATGTTGAAACGTTATGAAGCGGAGAATGGCGCAAATGATTCAACCTACTGGATTTACTTCGAGCTGCTTTGGCGTGAATACTTTTATTGGTATGCCCGTCGACACAAGCGACAGCTCTTCCGATTCGGTGGCATCCAAAATCAAGCACCACGCACCAGCTTTTACGCGCACCGTTTTCAACAATGGAAGAAAGGTGAAACGCCATTTCCTATCGTCAATGCGTGTATGCACCAACTTAATGAAACCGGTTATATGTCGAATCGTGGCAGACAGTTAGTTGCCAGTTGTTTGGTGCATGAGCTTGGCCTCGATTGGCGTTATGGCGCGGCGTACTTTGAGTCACAACTGGTCGATTACGATGTGGCATCAAACTGGGGAAATTGGCAATACTTAGCAGGCGTTGGTGCTGATCCGCGTGGTTCACGACAATTCAACCTCGAAAAGCAAACCGAAATGTACGACCCGCACATGGAGTTCATTGATAGGTGGCAAGGTCGTTGTCCTGGCGCGCATTTGGATAGTGTAGACATGGTCGATTGGCCGATTGTGATGGGCAGCAGTGACAAAGCTTCGTCATCGGAGAAACCGTAATGCAATTTGAAACCGTACGATTGATCTTGGGCGATCAACTTAACAGTGAGCACTCTTGGTTTCAGCAACCTGATGAGCAAGTGCTTTACCTGATTGCGGAGCTCAAGCAAGAGAATACTTACGTCACGCATCATATTCAGAAAGTGTGTGCGTTCTTTTCTGCAATGGAACAGTTTGCGAAAGAGCGTCAGAGTGAAGGTCACCAAGTTCTGCACCTCACATTGGATGACACACAATCCTTCGACGATCTTGAGCAAGTCTTGCAAAACTACGTGAGCGAAGTTGGTGCAAGTAAGTTTGAATATCAACGCCCGGATGAATACCGTCTGCTGGAGCAGTTAGCCAAACTAAAGCTTGATGGGGTCGTGACGCGTTGTGTCGATTCGGAGCACTTTTTGTTGCCGTTTGAGGAAATAGAATCGCAGTTTCCTCAAGGCAAACACATCATGATGGAGCACTTTTACCGCCGGATGCGCAAGCGCTTCGGCATCTTGATGCAAGACGGAAAACCTGTTGGCGGAAAATGGAATTACGATGCCAATAATCGTAACAAGCTCAAAGCCAAAGACATTGAACAACTGCCACAACCTTTGATGTTCAGTACCGACGTCCACGGCATTATTGAGCGGTTGGCAAAACATGACATCGAAACCATCGGAAATCTTGAAGGAGACTTGTTGTGGCCGATCAATCGCGCGCAGAGCTTGTCTTTACTCGCGCATTTCTGCCAAGTCTGCTTGCCGTTGTTCGGCCGTTTTCAAGACGCCATGACAGGCCAGCACGATGCTAAGTGGAGCTTGTATCACAGCCGAATTTCATTCTCGCTCAACAGCAAATTGCTGCACCCGAGAGAAGTCATTGATGCTTCACTCAAGGCATTTCATTCCAACGCGGACATCGACATTTCTCAAGTCGAAGGGTTTATTCGCCAAATCTTAGGATGGCGAGAGTACATTCGAGGCGTCTATTGGGCGAACATGCCTCATTACCCGAAAAAGAACGAGCTGGGCGCAGAAAGAAAGCTGCCAAACTTCTTTTGGAGTGGCGAAACCAAAATGGCCTGTATGCGCAATGCGATTGGTCAGTCCCTCGATTATGCCTACGCACACCACATTCAACGTTTGATGGTCACAGGTAACTTTTGTTTGCTAACCGAGATAGATCCAGATCAAGTGGATGAGTGGTATCTCGGTATCTATGTGGATGCAATTGAGTGGGTAGAAATGCCGAACACTCGTGGCATGGCATTGTTTGCGGATGGCGGCATTGTTGGCACCAAACCTTACGCGGCGAGTGGCTCTTACATCAACAAAATGAGCGACTACTGTAAGGGTTGCCATTACGACAATAAATCGCGCAGTGGAGAAGGCTCGTGTCCGTTTAACAGTTTGTATTGGCGTTTTATGAACAAGCACGACAAACGTCTCGCAACCAACCCACGAATCGGGATGATTTTCCGCTCTTGGGACAACATGGAAGAACAGCAGCGCCAAGCGATACTTGATACCGCAGAGCACTACATAGAAAACGTGGAGAACTTGTGATGGAAATACTCATCGTCGGTGGCAATGGTGGAATTGGTTTGGCGATGGTGCAAGAAGCCGCAGCTCGGTTCCCTCAAGCTCGCGTGCATGCCACTTATCGTAAGCAGAAACCAGATTGGCAACCCCCAAATGTCGTTTGGCATCAAGTGGATGTATCGCAAGACGAGCGGGTAAAAGCATTCAGTGAGCAGATTGAACATGTCGATTGGTTGGTGAACTGCGTTGGTATGTTGCACACCCAAGACAAAGGCCCTGAGAAGAACCTTAGCTCGCTCGACGCAGACTTCTTTCAGCAAACCATTACGGTTAATACTTTGCCAAGTTTACTGTTGGCGAAATACTTCACGCCCAAGCTAAAACGCAGTACTGCACCTAAGTTTGCGACCATTTCGGCCAAAGTTGGCAGCATTAGCGATAATCAGTTAGGTGGTTGGTACAGCTATCGAGCATCGAAAGCCGCATTAAACATGTTCCTTAAAACCATGTCGATCGAATGGCAAAGAATGGTCAAACATGGCACGGTGCTGTCACTTCACCCAGGTACTACGGACACCGCTTTGTCGGCACCTTTTCAAACCAATGTGCCAGAGGGAAAGTTGTTCACGCCAGAGCGAGTTGCTAAGGATTTATTAGGCTTGATAGAAAAAGCAACCCCGCAAGATAGCGGGGCGTTTTGGGCTTATGATGGGACGTTATTGCCTTGGTAAGAGAACGCGTACAAACGTTAATACAAATGAAATAACATACTCCAGATAGGGTCGGAGTGACCTACGTTTTCGTTGATTTATTTCTTCGGCAACGCTCAGAACAATAAACGATTTCCTCCCAATTTCGCGCCCACTTCTTTCTCCAAGAAAACGGGCGCTGACAGACCGGACAGACTTTCATGGGAAGGTTGGATTTAAAACCTTTCATCGCGCTGAATGTTCACTCCTAATTTGGTTAAAATTACTTATCAAATAGGTACAGGTAATCGCCGTAGCCTAAACTCGCCATCTTGTTCACAGGTACAAATTTCATCGCAGCAGAGTTCATGCAATAGCGTAATCCCGTCGGCTTAGGACCATCTTTAAACACGTGACCTAGGTGTGAATCACCAAACTTACTGCGGATCTCCGTTCTAGGGTAGAGCAGTTTATAATCGGTTTTCTCCACGATGTAACCCGGGTTAATTGGTCGAGTAAAGCTTGGCCAACCTGTGCCAGATTTGTATTTATCAGTAGAAGAAAATAGCGGTTCACCGGTCACAATATCAACATAAATTCCCGCTTCTTTGTTGTCCCAGTATTCATTATCAAACGGACGCTCCGTGCCTTCTTCTTGCGTCACGTAATACTGTAGCTCTGTTAAGTTTGATTTGATTTCAGACTGAGCAGGTTTACTGTACGCTTTCACTTTCGAAAGCAGCTTTTTTTCTTCAATCAACTGTCGAAGTGTTTTAGGGCTTTCTTTTCGATCTTCACCAAACACTTCGTCGAGGTATTTATCGCGACCTGATGCGTAGCGGTAGTATTTGTACTTTAGGCTACTCTTCTTGTAGTAATCCTGATGGTACGACTCCGCAGGGTAAAACTTTTCAAACTCGATCAGCTCTGTTTTCAACGGCTTTGGATAGATCATCGCCTTGTCGATT
The DNA here is from genome assembly GCF_021728075.1 of Vibrio sp. D54. NCBI lineage: Bacteria > Pseudomonadati > Pseudomonadota > Gammaproteobacteria > Vibrionales > Vibrionaceae > Vibrio > Vibrio sp. D54. The sequence goes on from NZ_JAKKCS010000002.1 coordinate 75,269, forward strand.
TCCATCATAAACTGCTTAGCAATCTGTTTTTGCTCCGCATTATGGTAGAAGATCGCTGGACGGTATTGAGGGCCACGGTCAACAAATGAACCTTTATCGTCGGTAGGGTCGATATGACGGAAGAAGTAGTCCAGCACTTGTTCGTAGTTCACGACAGCAGGATCGTACTTCACCTCAATCACTTCAATATGACCAGATTTACCAGAAGAGACTTGGCGGTAAGTCGGGTTTTCAATATGGCCACCTGAATAACCTGATACAACATCGATTACGCCGGGCAGTTGCTCTAAATCCGATTCTGTACACCAGAAACAACCGCCAGCTAGCGTTGCGATTCTTGTATTCTCTGAAGCCTTCAGCTTATCCATCGTATCGGCGGTACCTGTTTTACTCAATAGTAGAAACAAGACTGGAAGTGCGAAGGAGAAACCGGCCAATAACTTAGACATATTCTTCATAGCTACCTCATCGTTATTTTTGTAGAAAGTGTTACTTAAATAAAAAGTGTTACGTATAGAGAAAGGTAACCGAGCGAAAAAATTACAGTAATGTTGAAAATTCCATTGCCCTTTTATGCGATAGAGCTAAAGTATCGACAAGAAACACACTGCTAGTAAGGGCAACGATGCCTTGAATAAGCGATGCTAAATGAGGTAAATCATGCAAGCTGAAGTTAAATGGATAGAAGATTTTAAATTCCTTGGGCAATCTCAGTCGGGCCACTCCGTAGTGATGGATGGCAATGGTGGTGCAACCGCACCAAGCCCAATGGAAATGGTACTAATGGCTGCTGGTGGCTGTAGCTCTGTCGATGTTGTTGATGGTTTGAAAACAGCAGGCCAAAAGGTTTCGTCAGTTAATGCCAAGCTAACCACAGAGCGTCGTGAAACCGCACCGCGTATCTTTACGCAAGTGAATATCCACTTTGAAGTGTCAGGTGACGAGCTTGACCCAGAAGTCGTAGCAAAAGTGGCGGCTGACTCGCTAGAAAAATACTGCTCGGTTTGCTTAATGCTAGGCGAAGGTGTTGAGATGACCCACAGTTGGGAAATTGTGTAAGTTGACAGACTCCACAAAATATAAAAACAGGAAAGAGAAAAGTCCGGGCTTTTCTCTTTTTTTATTTCGCAGTTCACGTACCTTGTGAAGAATCTGAAAGCAGTAATTGCAGGTTGTAGGAGTCTTCCAGTGACAGAACTAGAAAAAATGATGTCTGGCCAGGTCTTTGATGGCATGGACAAAGAAATTGACGCCATTAGAAGCCATGCTCTTCAAGCACTTAGAGCACTTAATAATAACACCGACGAAAGTCAGCGCGACGAATTGCAAAAGCAGCTATTTGGCAAGGTAGGCCGTTGTATTGTCCAGTCCCCTTTTCATTGTGAATTTGGTAAGACCATCGAAATAGGTGAAGAAACCTTTATCAACATGAACGTGGTCATGCTCGATGGTGCCAAAATTACCATCGGGAACCACGTGCTCATTGGACCGAGCGTGCAATTCTATACCGCTTCTCATTCTGTTGATTACCGAAGTCGTCGACGTTGGGAAACGTTTTGTAAACCTATCACGATTGAAGATGATGTGTGGATTGGCGGAAATTCCGTCATCAACCAAGGTGTAACAGTTGGCGCTCGCTCGGTGATTGCGGCGAACTCGGTAGTCAACCATGATGTGCCGCCAGATTGTCTATACGGAGGCACGCCAGCTAAGTTGATTCGTCGTCTCAACGAAGAAGAGTAGAGATCAGTATGCAATAACACTGGCGATTAGAGAGTTCTGACTGAGCTCTCTTCGTCGAGTGCATCGTTATATTTTAATGTTAATTTCTCATTCAATTGCTAAAAGAACGGCCCCAATTGATAAAGTCAGGGCAACGACAACAGAGTTCACAATAATAATACCCAGTAATAGAATCGACAAATAACGATACCATTCTGGTACTTCTCTAGAAATATTAGGTAATTTTCGCTTTTCACCTGAGCTAGGTTGAACGATTAAACGAACAAACATCAATGTTCGGAAAAATGCGTAAGGCCACCCTGTGAATAAAGAAAGCTCAAATTCATTAAAATATGGTTTTTTAAAATAGTTCCCAACAATCTCCTTCGGCATCAGAAAGTGCATGACACCGATAAAAATGGTTTGTAAGAAAATAATAATCACACCAGTCATTAAAGTGTAAAAAAGAAATGTGATTACTTGCTGCATATAGACTCTATTCCAGTACTAGCGACTAAGTTTGGCTTGCTTTCAATTGAATTATAAAAGCTTTTTGCCACTTTACCGGATGCATAACCTACAGCCGTTGAACCGGCAGCGAGTACAATGGCAGTCCCCCAGCCAATAGGGTTTGATACTAAAAATAGACCGACTAACGCGCTGGTACCCATTCCTACAGCTGTGCTAGTTATTGACTCAACAAAAATTTCATTCTTCTCATGTTGGTCTTGTGTATTCGCAATCTGAATGCAGGAAGCCGTCAGACCAACACCGACTAAAACATGTCCGCCCACTTTAGATGCTTGAGCTATTTTATTCAGTTTTTCGGCTTGTTTAACTATATGAGCATTCGCAGGTAACCCTCAACTTCGAGCGATGCGGATAGACTCGTAAGCTTTTTATTATCAAGTGATAAATTTAGCCTTTCATATGGAGTACCATACATGTTTAATATAATTGATGATAAGTTATCATGAGTTTTTATTTTATACTCAAATAATCCCGACACAGAGCACCTCTAGCTAATAATTTGTTTGTGCAGATACTAACAAAAAACTATATTTAAAAAGGTTTATTTTTTGCATTCTAGACTTTCATTTTAAAAAGTTACAAATTAGCTGATGTATTTATTATTTGCATGAAATTGTTAATGTGATTTTTTACATTTAAAGTGTGATATTAAACTTGGTTGGATAAGTAAAGGTCATACATGATTTGCTAGTGATAAAAAACCTGCGATAAAAAATACAAGTGCTAACATTGTAGAGTTTATGATAATTACCCATATTATTATGAAGGATAATAGGCGGTACCACCTAGGCACCTCTTGGGATACATCGGGTAACTTTCGTTTTTTACCTGAGTTAGGTTGAACGATTAAACGAACAAACATCAATGTTCGGAAAAATGCGTAAGGCCAACCTGTAAATAGAGCTAGTTCGAAAGTGTTAAAATAAGGTTCTTTAAAGTAGCTATTGACAATGTCTTTTGGCATTAAAAGGTGCATGATACCTATAAAGAATGTTTGAAAAAAAATAACTAATACACCAGAGAACATTAAGTATCCAATAATGTTCCAGATCAATTGCATATTGCACCTATCCTTATAATAAACCGATGCTTTTTCAAAGGTTTTATCCTAATTTTTATCATGAAGAAATAAAGAGACTAACAGATAACCTATATCTTAGCTATGAATGTAAGGCCGTTTTGAAGGAGTGTCGAGAACGAAAATAAGAACTATTTTATTGATTTTTATGTAAATATAGTTGGTCGTGTATAAAATGGATAACGTGTAATGGCGAGATGTAAGCCTTGCACAACTAACAAAGGTTGGTTAAACAAGGCTAATAGTCGGTTATGGATGAATAACGATTTGTTGCTCCTCAGTCATCACAAGTGTCGCTTTGCTTTGTTCGATAAGTTGGGCAGCATAAGAAGGGGTAACGGCCTGCATATCACCTTTAGATCGAAGAGTTAAAGACTCCCACGCTTGATCTCTATATTTCCCTGCTTGGGTGTATTGAATCAGTACTTTCATAGCTTCACGCTCCGGTGTGGTTGACGTGCTACTTAAGTTAACGATCTTAGGTTGGTTGCGCATCTGTTAAAAATGAAACATTAGTTTAACCAAATGTGCCTTTCCAAATATCGCGCATTGAGCAGAGCAATTTAGAATCCTTGTGATGGAAGGATGAAGAACACTCAATCTTTCGATTCATACTGCGCAATATAATGTTTGAGAGATTTGGTTTCCGCACTCTGAAACTCTTCATCGTGCATACGCAGTGCTTGGATACGGTCGAGGCGGAACTGGCGGTAGTCATCACGCAATTCGCACCAGGCGACCAGCGTCCAGACTTTGCCCCAAAAGAACTGGCCTAACGGTTGGATTTTTCTCTCGGTCACCTGTCCGCTTTCATCTTGGTAATCCAAACTGACCTTAAACTGATGATCAATCGCGTGGCGCAGAAGCTGCCCTCGTTTGGCAGTCTCGGATTGGGTGTGATAATCGGGCACAATCAGCGGACAATCTTCCACTTGTTGTTTGAGCTTATCTGGCAATACCGAAAGTATTTTGGTGGACGCAGAGTGAGACGCTTCGGCAAGTTCGGCATCCGACCAGGCTCGAACCATCCGCATACCCAGTTCAAGCGCCATCATCTCTTTTTCTGAGAACATCAAAGGCGGCAGATGAGAGCCAGCTTGCAACAGGTAGCCAACACCTGCTTCACCTTGAATCGGAACACCAGAACTAAGCAACGACTGAATATCGCGATAAATCGTACGTTCGCTAACTTCCATTCTTTCTGCGAGCTCTTTCGCTGTCACGGCGTAACGCTTTGCGCGCAGAAGCGTCAGTAGCTCAAACAGTCGTTCTGATTTGCTCATGATGTTCCTTATCTAGACCTACTGGTTGTTAGTGGTAGTGTGGCTGATTACTTCTCTAGCTCACTGCACATTTTTAAGTTGTGATGTTTAAGCTCGAAGCTTTCGCAGTCAATCATTGATAACAGAGGCTGAAATTCAGCGGCTTGCTTAAGCTGTTTTCCCGCCTGTTTTGCATCGTCCATTGAACGCCAGTAAATGATGTCTGTCCACACATCGTCCGTCGCTTCGTGACTGAGTGAGCGATACAAAAAGCCTAGCAGATTCTTCACAAACGTTTGTGACTGTTTGGCAGCGGCGATCACGTCTTGCTCTGTTGTGCCTGTGGTTAGACGAAATTGCACAGTTTCGATAACGGTTTCCATATTGTGATTCCTTATTGGTTTTGGCGGATTGCCTGTTGAGTTCCAAATAAGGTTACGCGGATGGAATGTCAGAACATGTCAGTAGTGAAATCTCACTCACTTATCATCAAGTTGGTTATTTTTCTGGGCTGTTGTAACGATCCCAGTAAGGTAAATCTGTGCCGAGTTTTTCGCTGATAAAATCGATAAAGGCTCTTACTTTCAACGGCATGTGCTTGCGCTCAGGGAACACCGCATAAATGGCGTGTTCTGGTAGAGAATACTCTTCCATCACCGGTTTTAGATTTCCTGCGGCAAAGTCTCTTCCTGCAATAAACGTCGGCAGTTGCGCAATGCCCGAACCTCTCAACAGCAACTGGCGAATGGCTTCGCTGTTATTGACGATAAAGTTTCCTTTTGGAAGCACCTTGTATTCGCTGCCATTGTTGATGAACATCCATTCGACGCCGCCACGGAAATAGGAATAGCGCAGGCAGTTGTGACTGACTAAATCACTTGGTTTTTGTGGTGTTCCAAACTCCGCTAAGTAATCTGGCGAGGCACAAAGCACACTTTTACAAGGGGCGAGACGTTTTGCGATTAGATTGGAAGAGGTGAGTTCACCAATACGGATCCCCAAATCAAAACCGTCTTTAACCAAATCGACCATTTTGTCTTCGAGGTTTAAATCCACTTCAATTTTCGGGTAACGAGCGAGAAACTCGCTGATCAAAGGCGCGATATGCAGTACACCGAAAGACATTGGCACGGTAATTTTGAGCCGACCTTGTGGAGAGCCTTGCAGTTCCGATACCGCGTCTACGCCTTGCTGGGCCAGATTGAGCGCTTGAGAAGCGTACTCAAAATAGCGTTCTCCCGCTTCGGTCAGGCTCAGCTTACGCGTGGTTCGGTTAAGGAGACGAATGCCCAAATCGTCTTCTAGTTGGTTGATGCGTTTGCTGATCGCCGATTTCGTCAGATTCAGCTGTTTGGCCGCAAGGGAAAAGCTGCCGCATTCGACAACAGCAACAAAAACGGGCAGGGAGGCAATCGCGTTCACATCAATCTCCTATTATCGTGAAGCATTTATTGTTGAGCACAAGGATACAATTAATTTCCAATTATAGAGATTATCTTCAAGAAGAAAACAATCTAGACTATGCACCAGTATTACGACCTTGATTTTGGGAAGAAGAAAATGAAGTACGATTGGATCCTGTTTGACGCTGACGAAACCTTATTCCACTTTGATGCTTTCAAAGGTTTGCAGCTTATGTTTTCTCGCAAAGGCGTAGATTTTACTGAACAAAATTTTGCTCATTACCAAACCGTAAACAAACCGCTTTGGGTGGATTACCAAGACGGCAAAGTAACGGCAGATGAGCTAAAACATAAGCGTTTTACCGAGTGGGCTGAGAAGTTGAATACTACAACAGCAGATCTCAACAGCGCATTTTTAGAAGCGATGGCCGATATTTGCAGCTTGTTGCCAGGTGCAAAAGAGCTGATGGAAGCGCTGCAAGGCAAAGCTAAAATGGGCATCATCACCAACGGTTTTGCAGAGTTGCAAGCAATTCGCCTTGAGCGCACAGGGATGACTGAGTACTTCGATAAAGTGGTGATCTCTGAACAAGTGGGCGTAGCAAAACCGGACTTAGGTATTTTTGAATACGCGATGCAGCAAATGGGCAACCCATGCAAAACGCGCGTACTGATGGTGGGTGACAACCTGCATTCCGATATTCTGGGTGGTAATAATTTTGGTATTGAAACTTGCTGGTTAAATACCACAGGCGCAAGCGTCGATGAGCGTATCGCACCAAATTACACCGTTGAGTCTTTGAGTGAACTAAAGAACATTTTGGTGGCGTAACCGAATCGGGTATTATTCCGCAGTAACCCTCAGAAAAATCAAGGAATAACCATGTCAGACATCAAACAGCTAGACAGCAAAGTCGTTTACCAGAATAAGTGGATGACGGTGCGTGAGGACAAAATTTTACGTCCGAGCGGCGCAGAGGGCATCTATGGTGTGGTCGACAAACCTGATTGTGCTGCGATTCTGGCTATCGATAACGGGATGATTCACTTGGTTCAGCAGTACCGTTACACCGTAGGTCAACGTTGTTGGGAGATCCCACAAGGGGCGTGGGAATCAAACCCAGATGCGGATCATCTTGAGCTTGCCAAAGGCGAACTGCGTGAAGAAACGGGCATGCAGGCGAGCACTATGGCGTATGTCGGCGCGCAGTTTATCGCATACGGCTTTTTGAATCAGACATGTCACGTCTACTTCGCCAGTGATTTAACGGACGTGGGCAATCAACTCGACAGTGAAGAAGAGGATTTGATCACTCGCGCTTTTTCTGTTGAGGAGTTCGAACAGATGATGATCGACGGTACGATCAAAGATTGTGTCACCATCGCCGCTTATGGTTTGGCGAAGCTGAAGAAATTCATTTAGTTATCCATGACGATTTTTTAATGAAAACAGCGGCCTAGTGCCGCTGTTTTTAGTTTGGGTGAGTTCGTTGAGCCATCGCTTACTCGTCGATTTTCTTACCTAAGATTTCCACTTGCGCTTTTTTGGTCACCCCCGCGACTTGCAGCGCAGTGCTGCCAACCGATTCATAGTTCAACTCGATTTTGTCTAACTTCGCGTTATCTTTTGTTGGTAGGCTTAAGCTTCTTGATGACATGCCTTTAGTCAGAACCCCTAAACTGTCGAACGTCTTTTCCTGACCATCTTTCATGATTACTTTAACGCTTTTCAGATCGACCGTACCTTGCGTACATTTGATTTTTATGTGGCTGAAACGAGCGTTAGCAAATGGTGACAGTGGATTGACTGTGTCGGTTTCCGATTTAAAACTGACGGTCTTATCTGCAATCTTATCCCAATCGTTGTCTCCTGCAACCGATTGGAAAGAGGCTACAGCCGCTAAAAGACAGAGTGCGATGGTGTTGAACAGTTTCATAGCTTTTCCTTACCTTAGGTTTAGATATTCTGTTTAATCAGTTCGATGACGTGTGTGACTTCGTCTTGAGTTAAAGCCCCTTCTTTCACGAATAAAATTTCGCCTTGTTTATTTTGTACGATAATCGCAGAACTTTCTTGCTGCAGATCCCAAGTTGTTGCTAATACGCCATTTTTGTCTAACACCATGGAAGACCAAGAGAATGTCTTTTTGCTGTCCTCTGCCGACGATTTTACAAATGTACCGGTTCCCCAGATGGCGTCTTCTTGGTTGATCACGGTTGTGGTCTGATACTGATCTTCAGGAAAGTGAGCGGCAGTGATTGCTGACATCAGCGGCGCGTTCATCTCTTTGGCTTTACTACGACCTGCAATGGCTTGTATCACACGGACTTTGCCTAACATCTGCTGAGTTGCCCAAGGTTGATAAGCCACATCGTCTCCTTGCAGCGTCATTTCGCCATAGGTATCAATGCTGACGGAAGGGGTGGTTTGACCGACAGAAAGGTTATGAGAGAAGGCGAATGTCGGGGCGAGTGCGAGTAAGAGTGACAGAACAGATGGATTTTTCATTGGGGGTTCCTGTAACGAAGTGAGGTTAGAGCGAATCAAAATAAGGGGCAAATACGATGCCCCTTATCGGATTTGGCGATTAGTTAGAAAGTACAACGCGCGCATTTAACGGTTGTAGCGGACGATTGTTTTGTCCCATGACTTCCATCAGTTTCGCGGCTTGATCTTTGGATAAGGTTTGAGTGTCTTTAAGCACAAACCAGCGCACACCTTCTGAACATGGTGGTGTGGTTAAAGAGCCGTTAAATCGATAGTAGTTTGCAGTTTTTGGCAGTAAGTCGTTAATCTCAAACGTATCTTTAAAGAAGGTGGTTTGATTCTCTTGTGGGATTGCGCTGATCAGTTTAGACAGTGCTGCGTTTTGATCGCCAGCATCAAACATCACCGAAATTACCGCCAACTCGCCGTCTGCGTTGGCGTGCACAAAGTGCGCTTCAAGTGGATACTGGCGGCCTTTGATTTGGTTTTCTGAAGGTGTGTGGAAATGGAACTGTTGCAGCTCGAACGTCTCGCCATCGATGGTGAAGCTGTTATGTCCGTTCACTTGCGCTTGCAGCGTATGACCATTGTTGGTTAAACCAATGACCTGACCAGTGTACGAAAGGTTCAGTGCTTCCAGTTTTGCATCGGCTGGGTTGTCGATGTTGATTGGGCTTTGGTTTTTCGTGGTTGCGCAGTCTTTGGCGATTTCTCCCCAGTGCTCTGGCCCGTGTTTGTCATTGCCATAGCCCCATTCTGAAGCCTGAGCCGCGCCTAGAGTGAGAAGTGAGAGTGAAAAAGCAAGTAGTGTTTTGTTCATAATAATGTCTCTGTTCGGTCGCTTTGATAAGCGTTGTTACAAGGCAATGACCTAGAGGTTTGATCACTGCCTGACAAATTAGAAACGGTGGCTGAGTTGGGCACCAATTAGGAACGCATTTGAATGGGTCACGCCCGTTACCATCGGTGCAGGAACACCTTCATACGCGTACTCTTCTACGTTGACATCTTCACCAATCAAGTACGTCATGCCGATGTCAACCGTGGTATCTGATGACCATTGGTAAGAGGCCCCCGCAGATAACCAGTGACGGTTCGAATCTGGAATAGAAAGCGAAGTCAGCTCATCGACAGGTGTTTTGTCGAACATGTAACCCGTGCGTAGTGTCCAACGTTCATTGGCGTACCAAGTCGCACCGATGGAGTAGTGCGCGGAGTCTTGCCACTGAAAATCTTTTAGCAACTGATCATCAGCTTTCAAGTTGTCAAATGCTGACCAACCAATCCACTGCACAGAATAGTGCAGTGCAAATTTAGGTAAGACGCGGTGATAACCGGAAAACTCCGCAATATCCGGTAGCGGCATAGCAAGTGAGTCGTACGATTCGCCAGCAAAGTGGATGTCACCCTTGGCATCGATGTTAGGGCTGTGCTTGTAGCTTAAACCTAAGCGATGACGTTCGTTAAACTCGTACATCATGCCAATGTTCGCGCCAAGTCCAATGCCGCCAGCTTCCACATCAAGTGCGTTGCCTTTTACGGATCCACAGCGTTGTTCTAGTTCGTTTCCAAGTATGTTCCCACCAACGCAAGCACCCACGTCCATATCGCGGTACAGCTCACCAGAGCCGTAAATCACATCAATACCACCACCGATACTAAAACGATCGTTCACCTTGTATGCCAAGCTTGCGCCAAGGTTGACACTCGCTACGCTGGTGACACCGCCAAAAACAGGTGCGCCATAGTTTGGTTTAAACTCCATGTCGGTTCCGAAGTTGGAGTATGCCGATAAGCCTAGATACCAGTCGTCGTTGATAGGGTGAATAAAGTAAAAATTGGGTACAACGGCTGGTTGACCAACGCCATCGACGTCATCAATGTCGGTCACGGTTTGAGAGAAGGACGGGGTAATGTCAACTTGAGGGGACGGAGGAAAACCGCCCATACCAACATTGACATCCGCATTAATATTAGCTCGATGATATTGCGTATTTTTAACGGTAACGTCAGGTTTGACGTAAGTGACACCGAACGATAAGGCATTTTGTTTAAACAGCGTCATCGCTGCGGCGTTGCGGCTGACTACAGATGCATTATCACCAATGACGGCATCACCAGCAAAAGCACGACCAAGACCCGTCGCAGAATGTTCGTTAATTTGAAAACCACCGGCATACGCCGTCGAGGAGGCTAACCCGATTAATAAATAAATCGGTGAAAGAGTGAATTGTCGCTGCATGTTTTTCTCATGAATTAATTAGAAGTTGTATTGCAACTAAAATTAGTAAAATAAACAAATCTGACCAGTGTATTTAGGAGTAAAACTAACAGTGTGCTGACAATAAGTAAATTTAACTTAATAAATATTTATTGTTGAATTTATTAATGCTTCATGGCGTGAATATAGTATTTATTTTACGTGTAAATTAAACCCTGAACCTCTATTTTTATTTTTGCGGTATTACTTCTCTATTTTTATTGTGCTGACTGTTCCCTAACAAATAGAGGGAAATCCAGCGATAAAGTGTCCGTGATGGAAACTCTGAGTCATTTGTATTTCCATTGCATCCCAACGTTGGTAGTTCGAATCAGCAAGAGAACTATCGTTTTAAACCCACATGACACACCCCTCTCGGTCTTACCTGTGTTATGTGGGTATTTTTTATTTAACTTGTCACTTAACTCCTCTTTAAATTCAATCATCAAAATGGCCATCATGAAATTCAAATTAATGGAATGTTGAATAATTTTGGATTTTACTGGTTTGTTAGTATTTAAAAGTTTTGTTTATAATACTTATAACTTGAATTTTTATATTAAAAATGGTCTTTGTTATATGTATTGAATGATAAAGTTTTGAAGTGACTATAATATCTCTGATTTTTCACGTTAGTGAAGTTATTCCTTCAGTTTCTTGACGTTAATTTACCTATCTTTACGTCTCGTACCCTGTACGGCTAAGACAAATAGCAGTATAAAATCAAAACGATTATTTACTTCACTCCTGCTATGAAACTCAATAAAAAATGGCTCGTTTTGTGTGGCCTACTTGCTATTGGTGCTGGTGGTTATCATTATCTGCAACGTCCAGAACCCATTTCTCCTTACGCGACAGAAGTCGTTCGCAAAGGCAATATCGAAAAGGCGGTATTAGCCAACGGCATGTTGCAAGCGTCCAAATTGGTGAATGTAGGTGCGCAAGTATCTGGGCAAATTCAACGCCTCGCTGTGAACTTAGGGGATGAGATCAAACAGGGAGATTTGATTGCACAGATTGACAGCCTGACTCAGCAAAACAGCCTCAAAGAAGCCCAAGCGTCTCTTAACAGTCTCAACGCTCAGTACCAGGCTAAGCAAGCGCAGATTAAACAAGCAAACTATGAATACGTGCGCCAAAAAGGCATGCTGGCAGCGAAAGCGAGCTCACGAGCTGATTACGAGAATGCCGAAGCGACGCTCGCCATCTACAAAGCCGAGTTAGCGCAACGGGATGCCGAAATCGAGAAAGCCAAAATCAACGTCGACAATGCGCAGTTAGATCTCGGTTACACCACCATCAACGCACCGATGGATGGCACGGTGGTTTACACCGCGGTGGAAGAAGGACAAACCGTAAACGCCAATCAAACCACGCCAACTATTATCGAGTTAGCCAAGTTAGATACGATGACGGTGAAAGCCGAAATTTCGGAAGCCGATGTGATTTTTGTTCACCCAGGCCAAACGGCGCTGTTCACCATTTTAGGCAAACCGAATCAGCAGTTTAAAGGTACATTGCGCGCCATTGAGCCGGGGCCAACCATCATGGATGGCGATGATAGCGATCTGAGCATTTCAGATAGCGATGCCATTTACTACAACGCTGTATTTGACGTGAAGAACCCGCAAGGTATTTTGCGCATCGGCATGACTGCGCAAGTTTCGATTGTCCTTGAGCAATCGGAAAATACCTTGATTGTCCCTTCACAAGTGCTGCAAAAATCTGGCGGCAAAGGCAACTATACCGTGCCAGTGCTTGAACAGGGCCAAGTGGTGAAAAAGCCCGTGACAGTGGGTATTAACAACAAAGTGAACGCAGAAATTCTCTCAGGTTTGAAGGAGGGTGACCAAGTTGTTCTTGGCAATGCTATGGATGGAGAATCATCAAGCCGAGGTGATCGTCGTCGACCTCCGATGAGGTTCTAGGATGAGTGACGTGCTTTTAAAAGTTGAGGATTTAACTCGACGTTTCGTCTCTGGAGACGAGTCGCTTACCGTGTTGAACCACATTAATTTAGAGATAAAACGCGGTGAAATGGTCGCGATCGTGGGTGCATCAGGCTCAGGTAAATCGACGCTGATGAATGTGCTCGGCTGCTTGGATAAACCGTCCAGCGGTCGATACTTCATTAATGGGCAAGATGTATCGACGTTGGAATCCGACCAACTGGCGGAACTGCGCCGCGAGTATTTTGGCTTTATATTCCAGCGTTACCATTTGCTGGGGGACTTAACCGCGGTGGCAAACGTGGAAGTACCAGCGGTTTACGCGGGAGTTCCTCATCGTCAAAGAACGGAGCGAGCGCAGTCGTTATTGGCTCGCTTAGGGCTGGAAGATCGTTTGACTCACAAGCCCAGCCAGCTGAGTGGTGGCCAGCAACAGCGCGTGAGTGTTGCTCGTGCACTGATGAACGGTGGTGAGGTGATTCTCGCTGATGAGCCCACTGGTGCATTAGACAGTCACAGCGGGCAAGAGATGATGGCACTTCTTAAAGAGTTACATCAACTTGGGCATACGATCATCATAGTGACTCATGATATGAACGTGGCGAACTTTGCGGATCGCATCATTGAAATCAAAGATGGTGAAATCATTGCAGATACGCTAAATGCACAAGTTGTAATCAATGAGCAAGCAGCAAATACACCGAGCGCGTCTTTTCATCGCCCAGCGCAAGCCGCCAGTAAGTGGTGGAATTGGGACAGTTTTATTGACGCGCTCAAAATGGCGCTGCTGGCGATGTCTAGCCACAGAATGCGCACGTTTTTGACCATGCTCGGCATCATTATTGGTATAGCCTCGGTGGTTTCCGTGGTGGCACTAGGTAATGGTTCACAACAGCAAATTTTGTCGAATATCTCATCCATGGGAACAAACACCATTGATGTCAGGCCGGGCAAAGGGTTTGGTGACCGCCGCTCCGGACGAGTGAAAACGCTAACCGCCGACGATGCTAAATCGTTGGAGAGTCTACCTTTTGTCGACAGTGTCACGCCGTCTTTATCCAACAGCTTAACCGTGCGTTACGCCAATCAGGATGCAACCGCGTCTGTGGAAGGGGTTGGGGAAGATTATTTCCGTGTGCGCGGTTATGGGATCGCCAAAGGTCAGTTTTGGGATGAAGAGAGCGTGAACTCACTCGCCCAAGAAGCAGTGATTGATGACAACACCAGAAAGGAAATGTTTGCGGATAGAAATCCGATTGGTGAAGTGATTTTTCTAGGTTCATTGCCAGTGCGTATTGTAGGTGTCACGCAGAAAAAAGAAGACGCGTTTGGTAACAGCGACGCACTGAAAATTTGGGTGCCATACACCACCATGTCGGGACGAATGATGGGACAACGCTACCTCAACGGTATTACTGTACGGATTGATGAGAATGCCCCAAGCGCAGCGGTAGAACAGAGCATCATCAACTTGTTAAAAATGCGCCACGGTACAGAAGATTTCTTCACGATTAACACTGACACTATTCGTCAGAGCATCGAGAAAACCACCGCCACCATGACGTTACTGATCTCAGCGATTGCGGTAATCTCCCTAATTGTCGGGGGAATTGGCGTAATGAACATCATGTTGGTGTCGGTGACAGAGCGCACGAAAGAGATCGGTGTGCGAATGGCTGTGGGTGCGAGGCAAGCGGATATTTTGCGTCAGTTTTTGATTGAAGCGGTACTAGTGTGTTTGTGTGGTGGCATTGCTGGTATTGGTTTGGCGTTTTTGATTGGTTTTGCATTCAGTACATCTGGCAGCAGCTTCCAAATGATTTACTCAATGAACTCGATCATCTGGGCGTTTATTTGCTCAACGTTGATTGGCATCGCTTTCGGCTTTTTACCCGCTCGCAATGCCGCCAAACTCGATCCTATAGAAGCGCTAGCGAGAGACTAAAAATGAGTAACACAATGAAATTCAAAACTCGATTGGTCGCGGCGGCCTTAAGCGCAGTGTGGTTGTCAGGTTGTGGTTCGCTTATGCGTAGCGACTATCAAGCTCCTGAGGTGCAAGTGCCTGCAAATTGGCAACAGATGCATGTTGCGGGTGATGTCAGTATGGATCCTTGGTGGTTGGCGTTTAACGACCCAACGCTTAATCAATACATTACTCAGGTGTTGGCTCAAAACAACGATTTGACGCTGGCAACGCTAACGCTAAAGAAAGCGCGTTTACAGCTGGGTTTAGCGCAAGATGACCTTTTCCCTACGTTGAGTTCTTCCACATCAGGACAAGTTCAAAAATCTCTTGATAGCGGGGAATCGGCAGATAGCTACAGCACTAACTTGTCCGTCAATTACGAGTTGGATTTGTGGGGAAAAATCTCGGCAGACGTTGACCAAGCCAAGTGGACGGCGATGGCAACTCAACAAGATCGCGAGGCGACCGCACAAAGTTTGGTGGCAACGACGGCATCGTTATATTGGCAAATCGGCTATCTAAAACAGCGCTTAAACCTCAGTCAGCGTAATGTGGAAGACGCAGCTCAAACGCTACAATTGATTGAAAAACAGTACCAACTTGGCGCTGTGGATCAGTTAGATGTGCTTGAAGCCAAACGTACGTTGGCAAGCTTACAAGCGCAGCAAAGTGAGTTTGAACAGAGTTTACTTGAGGCAAACAACGCCTTTGCGATTTTGTTCAATCAACCGCCGAAGAGCATCAGTGCAAACATCCAAATGCTGCCTGAAGGCGATATGCCATCGTTGAGTGTTGGTGCTCCGTCTGATTTATTGATCCGCAGACCCGACATTAAAGCAGCGATTTATGAAGTCAAAGCCGCGCTAGCAAATAAAGACGCAGCAGATTTGGACTACTTGCCCAAGCTGACGCTCACTGGGGCTTTGGGTGGATCGTCACAAGCGCTCAAAGACCTGCTTTCCAACCCGATCGGCAGTTTAGGTGCAGATATGACGTTGCCGTTTTTGCAGTGGAATGAGATGAAAAATAGCCAAGCCATTGCCGATTTAGACTATCAATCGGCTATTGTGAGTTATCGCCAAGTGTTGTACGCCGCATTCCAAGATGTCGAAAATGCCTTGTCGGCACGCGAGAAATTGAAGTATCAGGCGGCGCGTTTACAAGAACAATATGATGCCGCAAGTGCCGCTGAGTCCATTTATGCTGCGCGGTATCAGTATGGTTCGACGTCGATCATGGACTATTTGAATGCACAAGAAGACACCAGAAACGCGCAAGCTTCTTTGTTGGAGAACCGTTACAACCAGTTTCTCACTCAGGTTACGCTTTACCAGTCTTTAGGAGGAACCGACGTTGCGCCGTTGTAATTAGGGGTCAGCTCACACTAGCGAAGCGCCATGCAACAAAGCCTTTTTTGAAGGTATTACTGGTCCCATGAATGGGACCAGTAATAAAAGCTTAAGTTACTTGGCGAACTTCTTGAAAGGTGCATCAACCGGGGTGTCAGCTAGGTGATTGGTGTAGTTACTCATCACTTTTTGCGCTAGACCAAGTACAATTTCAAGCAGTTGCTGCTGTCCGTAACCCGCCGCAAAGAATTTCTCTATCTGAGACTCTTCAACTACACCACGTTGGCGCACCATTTGAAGCGTTGTCTCTCGTAGTGTTTCAAGTTTTTCGTCTGCCAATGGTGTTTGGTTGACGAGAGCATCGACAATCTCCTGATCCACTTTCATTGACGCCGCGATCGCACTATGAGCAGGAACGCAGTAGTGACAACCATGTTCAACGTTGATGGTTTGCCATACGACGGTCAATTCTTCTGCGTTAAATGATGTTTGTTGAAAGAGCTCATGCACAACTTGATAACCCTCAAGCAAGGTTGGCGCTTCAGCCATAACAGCATGAAGATTTGGTAGCATGCCAAACGCTTTGACTGAATTTTCAATCAGGTGCTTTGATCCTTCGGGTGCGTTTTCTGCGGTATACAGTTTAAATTCTGCCATGTTTAAATCTCCTGTAATTGGATATGAGCGGATTAGGCAAGAACAGGATAGTTGATTTTGAGCGGTCGCTCAATATAAAATTGAGCATATGTTCAAAATTGATAATTGCTCATGGCGAATACAAAGAAATTCCAACGTGATGAAGTGGTGAAAGCCGCCTCGGATCTATTCTGGAAGAAAGGTTTTCATGCAACATCTACACGTGATTTACAAGATAGCGTGAATCTGCGTCCTGGAAGTATTTATGCGACGTTTGGGTCAAAAGAGGGGCTATATTGTGAAGCGCTAAAAATGTACGTTGCGAACTTGCAAGCCCTGTTTGAGTTGCATTTAGCTCAGAACACAACGGTTCTAGATGCAATAGAAGCTTTCGCGATTGATGTGGTTATCAATCAGCGAGACTCCAATCCCAGTGAAGTGTGCATGTTAGTCAAATCAGCAAGTGAATTTGCTGAGGATTTTAATGCGCTGCGCAATCAAACAATCAGCTTAGCAAACCAATTTGAATCTTTTCTTGCAAAGCTGTTTGAGCGAGCAATCGAGAATGGCGAAATTGAAGCTCAGGATACATTGCTTCTTGCTCAGTTGTTCCAGGTTCAGTTTACGGGTATACGAGCCTACTCATACCGCAGTGATGATGTAACCTTAAAGACGTTGATCTCTATTATGGTGAACAGCTTCCGCGGTAACGTACCAAAACAGAACGCTGAATGAGACTGCTCAAAGTCAACGTCTCTAAATCAACGGCTTGAAGTAAGCGAGCTCAAATAAACCCGTTATCGGGGGTCGATATCGATAAAAAATGACCACGAAGCATCGTGGTCATTTTTATGCAGATTAACTTGCAATGAACAACAACGGCTTATTAAAAGCGAAACTCTTCTAAGTTATTGCTGCTTTCTAACATTTTTTCAGCCACATAACGATGCGTTGCTGTGGTTGGGTGAGTCACATCCCAGAACACGAACTTATCTGCGCCAGATGCTGCACATTCAGAACGTAATGAGTGAGTGTACATGTAGTCAACAGAGGATGAACGGTTGATGTCTAAGCAAGGGTCGCTTGCATTTACGAAACCGTGTTCTTCTGGTGCCGAGGTTAACTTCTCAAACAGTGCGTGTGTATCAAACAATGCGATGTTGTAGCCTTGGGCTTTGTAGTACATCGCTTGTGCTTTGATGAACTCGTTCATTTTCAATACTTTCGCACGAATCGTTTCAATTTCTTCCTGTGTTGAGTATTTGAACTGTGGTGCTTTGGTTGCATCAGGCAGTGTCATCAACATGAAGTTCTTCGCGCCAGCGTCTGTTAAACGAATCAGAGCTTCAGCGTAATCCGCTTTTACTTCCGGCACGCTACGGTTGTAGTTCATGAAATCATTTAAACCAAACTCTAACGTAAACAATGTGTTAGCAGGGTTGTAGTTCTTCGCCAGCTTTGTGTAGGTTAAGTAAGAAGAAACTTGTTCGCCGACACCAGTTAGCGCGATGTATTGGTTTTCACCTGCTGCGCCACCAACTGCCCAGTTGTATAGCGGTAAGTTTTTCGCTTTAGCAACGTATTCCGTCCAAACAAAACCGTTTGAGAAGTGACCCAAGAACCAGCTATTCGGGTTAGGAAAGCGCCATTGGGACGCGTTAAAGATGTTGCCTGTATCAGACAAGCTATCGCCTAAAGCCACTACTTTGTTGATTTGATCTGGTTGCATTGCAGCATCATTGCTCCAGATCGTGTGGTTATAAGAATAACGATTGTCGGCAGCAAAAAAGGTAATGTCTGCGTTCTCGTTCGCTAGATCTAGTGTTTCCTCACAACGCTGGCGAATTACGTTTTGTGAGGTATTGGTGTAGAACATGTTTTTAAATGAAACAGAGCTCCACCAATAACCATCGATAGTGAAGTCACTACCATCTTGGTTTTTTGCCCATTTCCAATCGGTAGCCGCATCGTCCTTAGAGTGGCTCGTACGATACCAGCATCGAACGTACGTATAAGTTTGATTTTCTTGCGCGCTAACCACTTCAGCCGCAGAAACCATTGCTGGTGATAAAGTTGGCTCCTCTGCAATGGCGGAGGCAAGCGGAAGTAATGCAGTTAATAGTGTGATTGTTTTTTTCATCATTCACTCTTCTTGTAATGGTTATTGTTCCGAATGCGTGAATACGCTCGGCTATAACAGTATTTAGATGAGAATTTTTCTCACTAAACCTTCTAATTCTGAGTAAATGCTCAAGACAGTCAACAACTAAATATTCAATATTTCAGTTTTGGCACCACGGTCAAAAAATCCATTCAGCATAGCAATCGATTAAATGGGTGATATTTAGAATAATTACTCACTAACATTAATTTAACATTCACTTTTTGTTAATTAAGTAATTGCTTTATAAGGTTTTGTTGATGATTTTTAATGTTAACTTAAAGTGTTTATTGAATGATCTTTTGTACAAATTTGTATATTCATGAAACAAATTGTTTGGCATTTTTGCTCTGTAAACTATAGCTGAAGCTCTCATGCAAACATCATGATGATGACTTTTCATGAGAATATAGTGAATAAAAATTAGCTCAAATAAGGAATAGGGCAAATGCACTACACAACAAGTAAAAAACAAGGCTTATTTTCGTTGTCTGCCGTAGCAATAGCACTGACCACTTCGATGTCAGCGTTTGCGGCTCCACCAATGGGATTTGATGAATCTAAGTTACCGACGAAGTACATCGTCAAATTCAAAGAAGATGCAGTCAGCCGTTCTTCAATGGGTGGTAACTCATTCTGGGGGCCACGAATCGCGCAGGAGTCTGTTCTAGAACAGGTGAAGGCACGTAAGGTGGAAAAACTGGGTAATCGCGCCATTTACAGCGTTGAATTGGATGGCGATGACTTAGAGCCGCTTCGCAACCGTAGTGATGTGGAATACGTGGAAGTCGATCCACCTCGCTATTTGCTCAGCGAAACGACCCCATGGGGATATGAAGCGGTTAATGCTCAACTGCTAGCTGACTTCAATGCGGGTAATCGCACTGTATGTATTATCGATTCAGGGTACGACATTTCGCACAACGACCTAAGCGGTAACCGCGTTGCTGGTACTAACGATAGTGGTACGGGATCATGGAGTGATCCGGGTAACAACAATGCCCACGGTACTCACGTCGCGGGTACGATTGCTGCGATTGCCAACACCGAAGGTGTAAAGGGTGTGATGCCAAACCAGAATGTTAATTTGCACATCGTGAAAGTATTTAACGAATCGGGTTGGGGTTACTCATCTGGGCTTGTTAAAGCAATCCAGACCTGTGCCGATAATGGTGCTAACGTTGTGAACATGAGCCTTGGTGGTAGTCAATCAAGCCGAACTGAGCAAAATGCACTGCAAAATATTTACGATCAAGGCGTTCTATTGATTGCCGCTGCAGGTAATGATGGCAATACAGCGCACAGCTATCCAGCTTCTTATGACTCAGTGATGTCTGTTGCGGCTGTTGATAATCAAAATGATCATGCAGCGTTCTCACAATCTACTAATCAAGTTGAGATCTCAGGCCCGGGTGTGGCGATCTTATCAACAGTTACGGTAGGTGAAGGTAAACTTTCTGATATTACCTTGAATGGTGTAAGCCAGTTTGATCGTGGGATTGTTCCTCACAATCGTTTGATCAATAACGGTTCTTCGTATGTTCCGGATCCAATCGCGGGTTCAGTAACGGCAACGCTAGATAGCTGTGATGTATCTGGCGGTAACTTTAACTGTGGTGATATGTCGGGCAAAATTTGTTTGACTGAGCGTATCGGCAACCAGTCTTCAGGAAACTACCCTGAAGTAGATGCGGTTCAGGCTTGTTACAATGCGGGTGCGCGAGCTGCAATCGTATACAGCAACTCTGAACTACCTGGTTTACAAAACCCATTCTTGGTAGACACAAACAACGCTTATCGTATGGTTTCGGTAACGGTTGATCGTGCATTTGGTCAAGAGCTGTTGGGGTATGTTGGTCAGGAAATTACTGTTGCAACAACCTCTGGTGAAGATTACGAGTACTACAATGGTACATCAATGGCGACACCGCACGTAACGGGCGTAGCTGGCTTGGTGTGGAGTTACCACCCAACCTGTACAGCAGCGCAAGTGCGTAATGCCCTAGTGAAAACTGCAACAGATATTGATGTTGCTGGTCGAGACAACCGTACTGGCCACGGCCTAGTTAATGCTGAAGCGGCGAAGCTGTTCTTGGACGCTGGCTGTAATGGACCTGATGGTGGTAGCTCTTCGGATTCTAGCTTCTCAAATACCAGCCCTGTCGCGATTCCAGATAATAAATCTTCTGGCGCAATCAGTGCAGTAGAAGTCGATCGCTCTGGTGATTCAGGCACAGTAAGTATTGACGTTGATATTAGCCACACTTACATCGGTGATCTACGAGTGACTTTAACGTCACCGACTGGTGGAGAAGTTGTACTTCACAATAATACCGGCGGCAGCGCTAACGATATAAAAAATACGTTCCAAGCGGATTTTTCTGGTTTTGAATCGCAAGGTTCTTGGGAACTAAAAGCGGTAGACAGTGCCAGAAGAGACACAGGCACCATCAACAGTTGGACTCTGACCTTTCAATAAGGAGTGACTATGAAGAAGTTGACCTTACTTTCTTTGTCTGCGGTAGGCGCTACCGCACTATTGGCAATCGGACTGAGCTCAAGCAGCTTGGCAAACAATCAAGGATTTCCTCTCGTGGATGAACGCCAAGATCAAGCCGAGCAGCAACCTGCACGTTACTTTGTTAAGTATCATGAAGGAAAAGAGAGCGAAGTGAGAGCGCTTCTTCGTCAGCACAACATTGAAGTGGTCGACGCTCTGGTGAAACAACATGTGTTGATTGTGGTGGGTGAACAGGCGGAAGTCGATAAGCTCGCCGCTCACGATGCGGTCGAATACACTGAGCAAGAGCCGACAAGAAAGCTGCTATCTAACGGAAGTACGCTTCAATAAGCCAAAGCTCATTAAGATAGTGCCAAAAAGAAAAACGCCCCTCACGAGAGGGGCGTTTGTTTCATTTGTTAGTGGAAGATGAAGATTACGGACGTTCACCTGCTGCTAGGCGACGTTCGATATCTGCAACCACTTCTGGGAAGTCAGCAATGGTGTCGATGAGGTAGTGCGGCGAGCTCTTGAGCAATTTTGCACGCGCTTTTTCACGAGCGGCATTAAGTGTTGCTTCGTCCGCGGCTTGGTATTCTTCAAACGTTAGACCCGCTTCGTTACCAGAAAGCAGCAAGCCAACGGTCCACATACCGGCGTTGTGACCTTCATCAATGCCCGGTGCGGCGTCATCCACTTTGATGCACGCATTAACGTCGGTAACATTCAGCTCAATCACGTTCTTCAGTGCCATAAATGGTGCAGGGCGACCACCTTGTGGCAGGTCATCCGTTGCTACTACGTAATCTGGTTTGTAGCCGTAATCCGCTGCAACAGGAATCAGTACGTCCATCACTTCGCGAGGGTAACCAGAACAAGAACCGATCTTGATGCCTTTGTCTTTCAGACCGTTCACAACTTCAATCGCATTAAGGATTGGCTCTGCGTGGTCAGCCACTTTTGCTTTTTGCAGCGGCATAAATGCTGCGTAGATAGCATCGATGTCTTCGCTGGTCATTGAGCGACCAAACTTCTCATTCCAGCGCTTATCAACTGCAGGAATACGACCCACTGCTTGGATGTGATCCCACTTACCAAGCCCCATTGGTTCGCGCGCTTCCTCAAGGTCGATTTCAAAATCAAAGCCTTGTTTGAATGCTTCCACAAAGATGCTGGTTGGCGCAAAAGAGCCGAAATCGACGATAGTGCCAGCCCAGTCAAAGATCACTGCTTGAATTGGTGAGTTGCTCATGTTCAATCCTTTTTCTTGCTTGCCAGAGCGCTTGCCTACACGTTGGAACCGCGCTCTGGATAAATTGGTTTTGTTGAGGTCAGAAGTAGTTAAAGTCTTTGCACACTTTGGCGATCGCTTCTTCAAAGAGCGCCAACGCTTCTGTCAGTTGTTCGCGAGTAATGATCAGCGGTGGACTGAGTTGAATCACGTTACCTTGCGATACCTTGAAACTCACTCCGTTGTTGAGGCATTGGTACAACACAGCTTCCGCTTCGTCATACGCGCGTGCTTTGCTTTCGTGGTCAGTAACCAGCTCAATGCCCCATAACATGCCGATGCCACGAACATCACCAATCACTGGGTATTTGGCTTTCATCTCTAGCAGCTTTTCACGCATAAACTGGCTGTCGGCTTTGACTTTATCTAGCAAGCCGTCTTGCTCAATGGCTTCCATGGTTGCCAGTGCCGCAGCACAACCGATAGGGCTTTTCTCATGAGTGTAATGACCCATGGAGATTTGCTCGGCGGTGTTGTATTTGTCTTTGGTTACCATGGCTGCGATAGGCACTAAGCCTCCGCCCAAACCTTTACCGATGCAGAGCATATCTGGCTCGATGTCGTAGGCTTGGTAGGTAAACCATTCACCGCTGCGACCCATGCCGTTAGGGATGTCGTCGATGATCAACATGACATTGTGTTTGTCACAGATTTCTCGAATGCGTTTCCAGTAGGCTTTGCTCGGCACTTGTACGTCGGTATTACGAACCGCTTCTGCGATAAACGCGCCCACGCCGCCTTCTTTCTCAATCACGTATTCAAGGTAATCGGCGTAATGCACATCGCTGTCGTCTGCGACTGGGAAAGCACCTCGGTAAGACACTGCTGGTGGAATGCGCTCAACACCTGCCATTAATGGTCCCATGCCTTGGCGGAAACACGCTTCGCCACCTACTGAGATGGCATCCAATGATGCGCCGTGGAAGGAATCCCACAGCGACACCACCTTGTAATTGCCCGTGATGTGGCGTGCTAATTTAAGAGCCATGCCAACCGCAGATGTGCCACCCGGAGCAAACAACACGCGATTCAACTCGCCGCCACAGATTTGGGTGAGTTTTTCGGCACATTGAATCGCGGTCTCGTTGGTAAAACGACGTGGTGAAAACGGCAGTTTGGCAATTTGCTCTTGCACACGGTTAATCACATGCGGATGACCATAGCCTAGCTGGTGGACGTTATTGCCATGAAAGTCCATGTACTTTTTGCCGGTAGCATCTTGGATATAGATGCCTTCTGCTGCTTCCAAGGTATCTAAGCAAGGTGTCGACATAGCTTGATGAAGAAAGACCTCCGAATCACGCTTCAATAATGTTTGCGTGCGTTCGTCATCCATCGATGCATTCCAAGCTTGGCGCGCAGGTGTCGTGTTGACATCGCCTTCGCTGCGGAAATGGGGCGGTTTGATATTCTGAGTCATAACGCTCTCTCAATCAGAAGGCTGCTTTACGCAACTTGCCAGCACATTGCTTTTTCAATTGCACCGATTAAGCGCTCGATATCTGCTGGGTAAACTTCGCCAATGTTGCCGATGCGGAAGCAATCTGCGTTCGATACTTTACCCGGATAAATCACGAAGCCTTGCTCTTTCAAACGCGTGTAGAACGCTTTGAACTGGTAATCACTGTGCGTCGGAGAATAGAAAGAAGTGATGATTGGCGAATGAAGGTCATCACTCAGTAGTGGTTCGAAACCCAGAGAACGCATACCTGCAACCAGTGTTTTCTGGTTAGTTTGGTAACGGTTATGACGAGCCTCAATGCCGCCTTCTTGTTCCAGCTCTAACAATGCTTGATAGAAAGCGCGAACCGTGTGCGTTGGAGACGTGAAACGCCATTTGCCGTGGTTCACTTCCATGCAGTGCCACTGGTCGTAAAGATCAAGGCTCAAAGAACGTGCCTGACCTTGGCACTTTTCGAGCTCAGTTTGCTTCGCAATCACAAAGCCAAAACCCGGCACGCCTTGAATACATTTGTTCGCTGAGCTGATCATAAAATCGATGCCTAGCTCTGCGATATCGATAGGAATGCCACCAAAGCTCGACATGGCATCGAGAATCACGACTTTACCGTGTGCTTTTGCCGCAGAAGCAAATGCCTCAATTGGATTCAGCATGCCAGTGGTTGTCTCACAGTGAACAATCGCCACGTGTGTGATCGCAGGATCCGATGCCAATGCAGTTTCCACCTCGTTCAAGTGTGGCTGTGATGTTTCGCCTGGGGAAACTACATGGCATGGAATATTTAGGTAATCAGCGATCTGAGCGATACGCGCACCGTAAGCACCGTTGTCGACAACCAACAATTTTCCATCTTTGCCAATGGCACTGCCAATCGTTGCTTCTACTGATGCGGTGCCGCTACCTTGCATTAGTACGCTGGTATAGCCGTCTTGCTCCGTCGCCAGTTTTACAAGCTTAGTGCGGATCACCTCTACAATGTCTTTGTTGTATTCATCATCCCAAGTACACCAGTCTTTTAGCATGGCTTCACGTACCGTTTCAGAAGTAGATAGAGGACCTGGAGTCAGTAATAGGTATTCGTTTTTCATCTCGATTTCCATCAGAATAAGCTAATTGGTCTACACCAAATTTCGAGTTCACTCTAGCGAGGAAGAAAAGGGCAGTAAATAGGCGAATCTCCAATTTCATAAAACTTTAATATCCAGAAAATAGCGGATCAATTGAACGATTATTCATCGCAAATTTTCGTAAAACTGCCATTTAATGGTCATGATTTCGTCACAAAGGCTCAGTAGGGTGGTTATCGTCAACTGGTACAGACCAAATTAACTGGAGAAAATGATGAAAAACCGTTTGATGAAAGGATCGCTGGCTGCACTTGTCTCTCTGCTAGCTACGAATGCAATGGCAGCACAGGAAGTCACGGTTTACACCGCTTTCGAAACTGACATTCTTGCTAAATACAAGTCTGCGTTTGAGAAAGATAACC
The DNA here is from genome assembly GCF_021728075.1 of Vibrio sp. D54. NCBI lineage: Bacteria > Pseudomonadati > Pseudomonadota > Gammaproteobacteria > Vibrionales > Vibrionaceae > Vibrio > Vibrio sp. D54. Next base: position 100,819 of record NZ_JAKKCS010000002.1, read on the forward strand.
CAGATATCAAGATTAAGTGGGTTCGCGATTCCACCGGTATCATGACGGCGAAATTGCTGGCAGAAAAGAACAACCCTCAAGCGGAAGTGGTTTGGGGCCTTGCAGGTTCGTCAATGGCACTGCTTAAAGATGAAGGTCTTCTTAAGCCTTACACACCAAAAGGTTTGGAAGAGCTGCACGCGAATCTAAACGACCCTCAATCAAACCAAGCTTGGTTCGGTAACGATGCGTTCTTTAACGCAGTTTGTTTCAACGAAGCGGTAGCGAAACAACTTAACCTACCGAAACCAACGTCTTGGGAAGACCTAACGAAGCCGGTTTACAAAGGTCACATTGCAATGCCGAACCCTGCGTCTTCGGGCACTGGCTACATGCAGGTTTCTGCTTGGCTACAAAACATGGGTGAAGATCAGGCATGGAACTACATGCGTGACTTAGACAAGAACATTGCACACTACACGCACTCTGGCTCTAAGCCATGTGTTCAAGCGGGTATGGGCGAAGTGGCTATCGGTATCTCGATGGCGAGCCGCGGCGCGAAGCTGAAAACACAAGGTGCGCCACTAGCGGTTATCACACCAAAAGGCATCGGCTGGGAATCAGAAGCCGTTGGTCTTGTAAAAGAGTCGGATGCAGCGAAACGCGTTGTCGACTGGTCAATCTCTAAAGCAGCAAACGAGCTTTACGTAGAAATGTACCCGGTGGTTGCACATAAAGAAGTGAAAGCGACTGTGTCTAACTTCCCTAATGTTCAAGAGAACATGGCGAAGATGGACTTCGCGCAAATGGGCAGCAAGCGTGCAGAGATCCTAGCTGCATGGTCTGAGAAGTTCGACGCGAAATCAGAACCAAAGTCTTAATTGAATTTGCTCTAATTTGAATGCTGAAATCCACCTCGGTTGAGGTGGATTTTTTGTTTTCTCTTTTATTTCAGAGTTTGCTGAAAGTAGATTCCTAGTCTCACCTAGGTTCGCTGGAATGACGAACTTAAGAAAGTCGGGAATCTCTAATTACCACTTAAACAAACCTTATCTCCCTTCATCTATTTGTCATCTTCTGGCTATAAATTTGTCATTGGAACGTAACACTCCAAAATTAAAGTTGGTATATACCATTTGGAGCGTGTGTTATGTCAACTAACCAACATTACCTAAATATTGAAAATGTAGTGAAGAAATTCGGACAGTTCACTGCATTAAAGAAAATCTCGCTAGCGATTGAAAAGGGCGAGTTCGTTTGTTTTCTTGGTCCTTCTGGCTGCGGTAAAACCACTCTGCTACGTGCCATTGCCGGTTTAGACTTGCCAACGTCTGGTGCGATTTTTCAAAACGGTCAAGAGACCACATTCCTACCACCAGAGAAGCGCGATTTCGGCATCGTCTTCCAATCTTACGCGCTGTTTCCGAACCTTACCGTGCAAGAGAACATTGCGGTGGGTTTGAAGAACCAAGGTATGTCGACCAAAGAAGCGTTAGAGAAGGTGGATTATTGGTTAGAAACCATTGGTCTTCCAACCTCTGGCGAGAAATTCCCTAACCAACTTTCTGGTGGCCAACAGCAGCGTGTGGCACTCGCTCGCGCATTAGCGTTGTCTCCGGGTCTACTGCTACTTGATGAGCCATTATCGGCGCTGGATGCAAAAGTACGTGTTCACTTACGTGACGAGATTTGTAAGCTGCAACGCAAGCTTGGCATCACCACCATCATGGTTACGCACGATCAGGACGAAGCGCTGTCGATGGCGGATCGCATTGTGGTGATGAACCATGGTGTGATTGAGCAAGTTGGCACACCTCAAGAAATCTACCAACAACCAGCAACGCGCTTTGTCGCTGAGTTTGTCGGTAGCATGAACTTTATAGAAACTTCAGTCGCAACCGACTCCCAAGTGCGCATTGCGGAAACCCTAATGCCAGCGCCAAGCTTGACCAATCGTAAGATCCAACGTGGTGACCGCTTCGACCTTGCGGTGCGTCCTGAAAGTATCAAGTTCGTTGAAAACTACACCAACTCTTTACCAGTGCGAGTGACGGCTACCGAGTTTTTGGGAGCGTTTTTCCGCATTGATTGCGTATTGCAAAACGACAGCTCAACGAAAACCATCGTCGTGGATGTGCCTGTGGAAACGGTTCAAAAACTCAATATCAAGGCGGGCGATGTACGTTACATCCAGTTTGCTGAAGAAGGGCTGCATGGTTACGCCGTGCCCTCGGTTGATAAAGCGCTAGCAGCGTAGGTGTAAACATGGATGCGAAGACAATGACGATGAATAGCCTGACCACACAAGACAAAGCAAAATCCTTACTCGGACGTGTTAGCCGCGACAACCTTGTGTTGTTCGGTTTGCTCGCTGGTTTGTCGACCATGATGGTGCTGTTCATCTTAATGCCGCTTTGGGCAATGTTGACCAAGAGTGTGCAAAATGCCAATGGCGAATTTGTCGGATTGGCAAACTTTGCGACATACTTTTCCTCTTCAAGCTTATGGGTATCGGTAGGCAACACCTTCACTTTGGGCGTGATTGTGACCTCGGTCGTGGGTGTGCTTGCGTTTGGTTATGCCTACGCGCTGACTCGTTCCTGTATGCCGTTTAAAGGTTTGTTTCAAATCCTAGGTACTGCGCCGATTCTCGCGCCTTCGTTGTTACCAGCGATCAGTTTGATTTTCCTTTTCGGTAATCAAGGCATTGCCAAAGAGATGCTGTTAGGAAACTCGATTTACGGCGTGATTGGTATCTCGATGGGTTTGATTTTCTGGACCTTCCCTCATGCATTGATGATCTTAACCACTTCGCTGCGCACTTCAGATGCCCGTTTGTATGAAGCAGCCCGCGCACTTAAAACCTCACCAATCAAAACCTTCTTTATGGTGACGTTACCTGCGGCGAAATACGGTTTGATCAGTACGCTTATCGTCGTCTTTACACTGGTTATCACGGACTTTGGTGTGCCGAAAGTGATTGGTGGCAGCTATAACGTTCTGGCGACTGACATCTTCAAGCAAGTTGTGGGACAGCAAAACTTTGCCATGGGTGCGGTAACCAGCATTATGTTGTTATTCCCTGCGGTAATGGCGTTCGGTGCAGACCGCTGGGTACAGAAAAAACAAAAGAGCTTATTCGACACACGTTCGGTGCCCTATCAGCCAGAACCCAACAAAGCGCGCGACAGCATTTGTTTGGTTTACTGCAGTATCATTTCTATCGCAGTGTTGGCTGTGCTTGGCATGGCGGTGTATGGCTCGTTAGTTACGTTCTGGCCTTGGAACAAAGCGCTGACGCTAAACAACTACAACTTTGCTGAAATGAGCACCTACGGTTGGAGCCCATTCTTCAACTCGCTAACGCTGGCAGGTTGGACAGCGGTTATCGGTACAGCAATCATCTTTGTCGGTGCGAACTGCATTGAGAAAGGGCGTGCGTTTGGTCCAATTCGTCAGGTGATGCAAATGCTCAGCGTGGTGCCAATGGCGGTTCCTGGTATGGTGCTTGGCTTGGGTTACATCTTTTACTTCAATGACGCGAACAATCCTCTGAATGTGCTTTATGGCACCATGGCATTCTTGGTGATTAACACGGTAGTGCATTACTACACCGTGGGTCACATGACAGCCCTGACAGCGCTAAAGCAGTTGCCATCGGAGATTGAAGCCACGGCGGCATCGGTGAAGCTTCCTCAATACAAGTTGTTCTTTAAAGTGACATTACCTGTGTGTTTACCAGCGATTTTGGACATTGCGACTTATTTGTTTGTTAATGCATTGACCACCACTTCTGCGGTAGTATTCCTTTACTCAACCGATACGATTCCGGCTTCGGTCTCGATTCTGAACATGGACGATGCAGGTCAAACTGGCGCTGCAGCAGCGATGGCTGTGATGATCATGATTGCTGCCGCAATTGCGAAGATTGTTCAGATGACTTTGGGTAAATTGTTAGAGAATCGCACACAAGCTTGGCGCAAAAGATAAGGACACTTCGTGCAATACGTAAAAATTAAAGATTCGATTGTTGAACAGATTGAAGCGGGCATGCTATCGCCGCGTCAAAAACTGCCAGCAGAGCGTAAGTTGGCGGAGTCGTTCGATACTACACGCGTTACTTTGCGTGAAGCTTTATCACTGCTAGAAGCAGAAGGTCGAATCTATCGCGAAGATCGCCGAGGTTGGTTTATCTCACCCGAGCCATTGCGTTACGACCCAACCCAAACGCTAAACTTCCCGAACATGGCGAAAGCGCAAAATCGTGTGCCAAAAACGGAGTTGGTTGCAGCAAAAGGGACGTTGGCAAACAAACAAGCGGCGCGCTTGCTGGACTTGCAGCCTTTCTCGGATGTGTATCGAGTTGACCGTGTGCGATACCTTGAAGATAGACCTGTGGTGTTCGTAACAAACTACATTCGCCCAGAGTTGTTTCCGAACCTACTAGACTACGATTTATCAAATTCACTGACGGACATTTACCGCGATCATTATGGCGTGACGTATCAAAAGATTCGCTACCGCATTTCAACCAGCACTTTGTTGGGGCAAATGGCTCAGGCACTGCGTGCGACAGCCGGTACGCCAGCGATGGTAGTGGAGCGCATCAACTACAACCAGCACGGTGAGTTGATTGATTGTGATATCGAGTATTGGCGACACGATGCCATCAGCATTGAATCTCTGGCGGAACTCAATCGTTAAGTGGATTTTCTCATTATCTAAGGCTCCATCTCGGGGCCTTTATTTTATTCAGACAGGAACATTGAAATGGATTTGTTGGCGATTGGTCTCGTCGTTTTTTCTGCTGTTCTCCATGCGGGGTGGAATATCCTTGGCAAAAGCAACTCAGGCTCTGGGCTCGCGTTTACTATGGCCGCCAGCTTTTCTGCATGTTTCATTCTTACCCCTTATTTGATTTGGTATTTGGTGACCATTGGCTGGACATCATTACCGAGCGAGTTTTGGGGATTGCTGTTCATTAGCGGCATTTCACAAATGGTCTATCTGGTCGGTTTGATTGTCGCTTATAAGCATGCAGACGTGGGGGTGGTTTATCCAATTGCTCGGGCGTTGCCTGTGATGATGGTCGGCGCAATCAGTGTGGCATTGGGGCATGAATTATCCAGTCAGCAGTGGCTTGGATTCTTGCTGATTACCCTTGGTTGTATGCTGGTACCACTGACGAATTTTCGTCAGATGACATTGGGCTCTTATTTGAACGTTGGTGTGTTCTGGGCATTGATTGCCGCAATAGGCACAACGGGTTACTCGGTGGTCGACAAAGAAGCGCTGAGTTTACTCACAGGACAAGCATCAGAGATCTTGAATGATCAGTACAGTGCAATCTTCTACTTGGGCGTGCAGTTTTGGGCAATTGGTATTCCTGCTCTTGTGTGGTGCTTAGTTACGAGCAAACCAGATGAGATTAAGACAGCGTGGCAGATCCGCAAAACAGCCAGCATGGCAGGGGTAATGATGGCATCCACCTACGGCTTGGTGCTGTTTGCGATGACCATGACCGACAACGTGAGTTTGGTGGTGGCACTAAGGCAAATCAGCATTGTGTTTGGATTGTTTATGGGGATTTGGTTTTTGTCTGAGAAATGGTATCTCACCCGAGGGCTTGGCGTTACTTCGATCGTGGCGGGGATCATTCTCGCGCTTGCGTATTGACCTATATTCACGAAAAAAGGCAGCGAATGAGCCTCTCGCTGCCTTTTGTATTAACTTGTAAGCCTTGTTTAAAAACGCAGTTGCGCACCAAACATCACGCCGCTAGAGTCAAAATCGCTGTTTTTTGAGTACACATATTCTGCATTCAAACCAAAGTGTTTATAGCTCCAGCCGATACCGCCAGCCGCTTCACCTCCGACACTTGAGTGTTCGATGTTCTTGCTCTGACCGTTCACTTTATAAGTGTATTCGAGAGTGTAGAGAGTGACACCTGCCTTGCCGTACAGTTCGAAACCTGAACCCAGAGGATAGCTAGCATAGCCACTCAAGCGAGGTCCGGAGAAGCTCGTATCGGTGACTTCTGAAATCGGACTCACGAGTATCGAGCCGATACCGTCAAACGCGCCTTTATAACCTGCTTCGATACCAAAGTTATGTGTTGGCATGTAGCGGTAATATATTTCACCTAAGAACATGTCGCCTGATTCTTTGCTTGTCGGAGCGTCGTAGTTCACATCGCCATAGCCAATGTTTGTACCTATGATGTGCACACTGGTTTCTGCATTGGTTGACAAAGAAAAAGCCGACAACACTAAAGCAGTAATGAATGAATAACGCATGAACGCTTCTCCTTAGCTTTTAGCTTGCTCGCCTTTTAATATTTGTTCGAAAGTGACCTTGGTGTTGTCTAGCCATTCATAACGGCGACGATACATCGAACGCTTAGAGCGCGACATGCCTTCGATATCTCGACGGGGTGCATTTACATCAATTGAGTAAAAATGACGATTGTATTCGGTGCCGCCCAATTCTTGCCAGAGTGCATCGTAATCCGTTTTGATTCGCCCTTTGCTGTAGCGCTTAGCTGCGTAAGTATGGGACTGAGTTTTCACTGCTAAAATCGTATTTACTTCCCAAATTTGTGCGAGCAAAGTGAGCAAGCTCACCATCAAGCTTTTTGGTCTCTGTCCGTAAAGCTTACGAGTTAGCTTTTTAATTTTCGCGTTGTTTTCTTCACTGCTTCGCGGTCCTTGTAAGCCGCCAATCATAATGCTGCGCCCAGATTCGATGTGACCGAGCGTAAAAGAGAGCGTGTAGAAGTTGCCATCTTCAGCGCTGTGCAGCACTAGGCTCATGTCGCCTTCTTTTTGATAACGTGCTTCGTATACTAATCTCACCGAGTACAGTATTTCGTCAATTTCAAAAGAGGCTAATGTTAGGCCTTTCGAGTCTGTGTAGATTTCTTCGATTGTTTGTTTAGAAAACAGTTCTGAAATCGTTTTATAGTGATCAACCACCAAGTTAGAACGATCGAACGCTGAGTTGTTTTTGATGATATACGGACGAAACGGCTTCTCTAAAAATCGATGCGTACGTGTACAAAGCAACTCTAACAATGACGATTCAATATTGTCTGAAAGGTGCTTAAACGCACGTTTGTAATAAAGCGCACGTAAGATGAACTTAGCTCTGTAGGTCCAAATTGGCTTGTAGACATCAGCATAATCATCTGAGTAAATCGATTTGCTATGGTAAAAAATGGATTTGTTCGCGGTCATTTTCACTCCAGATTAACTTGTGCTCAATAGCGACAATTAAGAACCGACGGACGAGCAGCGAAGAACCCGAAAAGGAGGAATGCAAAGCACGACTGAAAAGAGGTGGTTTTTGCTGTGTCCGACGTTTTTGTAAGGTTTTGAACACTGTTCTTTTGCTGGAATTCTAAGAGAAAATTGACCTTAGGTATTGTATGGTTTGGTAAGGAAGTGTCAGGTTGAAACCCATTGTTCAAAATGAAAAAAATGCGAATGTCGGCTGAATATGACGTTGAGTTGCTAAGTTAATGTGAAATAAGTTGAACGAAAATTGAACATTATTTGAAATTGTTTTGACGTGTTTTAGGTCTTTATACGTACCTTATAAGTATCGAGCCAATTTTGGCCCGATGTAAAGGTAAGTAAGGAGAGGTTTATGAAACGCTTAACAACTTTAGCAAGTACGATTGCTCTGATTGCTGCACCTTCTATGGCTCTTGCTGGTGGTTATCAGTGGACAAACGATACCGAAACTATCCATGGAGACGTAATGGATAGCAAACAAGCGGCTTATGAAATGGGCCGAGACATGATCCAAAGCTACCAAAATAAATCATCTGGACAACTCCGTGATGAGTTTACGAGCCTTACAACGTATGTTGATCGCCAATCGTTTTCTATCACTGACTCAAAAGTCATGGTAAATGAGTTCTTGCAAAGTGACGGGCAAGTTGTTTACCAGCCTATTCTCAATGTTCAATACGAGTACCGCATGCGTGATACCGGTAAATACTAACCAGTAAGACGGACTTGAATTGTTTACCACTAATATTTTTTGCTGTTTGTTTTGGGGAGCCACGAGCTCCCCATTTTGTTTTTGTCGAAAGCGAAAATTTTCACACTCTCAGTGCAACATTTTCTATCGCTCAGCGTTAGATTTTCTTGCTCGTTGATTGTCATCATCGTTTGTAAAGTGTTTGCGGAAATGGATGTAACGCACTAACGAGGATACCCGATGACACATCATTCATATTGGTTCAAGCAGGCAATTGAAGCAGAGCAACCAGAAACGCCACAACCGTTACAGCAGAACATTAATACTGACGTTGCGATTGTTGGTGGCGGATACACCGGACTTTGGACCGCGATTATGATTAAGCAGCAATCTCCGGAAAAAAAGGTAGTCGTGATTGAAAAAGGCCTTTGTGGCAGTGGTGCATCGGGCGCAAACGGCGGTTGTATGCTGACTTGGTCTACCAAGTTTCCGACATTGAAACGGTTATTCGGTGAAGAACATGCTGCTTGGTTAGTAAAAGAGTCGGAACAAGCAGTGCTAGAGATTGACGACTTTTGTCAGCAGCACAACATCGATGCGCACTTATCGTTGAAAGGGGTTTATTACACTGCAACCAATCAGGCTCAAACTGGGGGAATGCAGCCAGTTGTGGACGAGTTAAAGCGATTAGAAGTGAACAGTTGGCGTCGTTGCTCGGTGGAGGAACTGCGTGCCAATGCGGGTTCACCTCGACATATAGAAGGCTTTCACTCTCCAGTTGCAGCCAGCGTTCAACCTGCATTATTAGTGAGGGGGTTACGCCGTGTTGCTATTGATCTGGGTGTAGAAGTTTATGAGAACACGCCGATGACGCGTCTAGATTATGGAAAACCTGCCACTGTCTGTACACCTAAAGGAAATGTTCAAGCGCAGCAGGTGGTATTGGCATTAAATGCATGGATGGTGGAGCAGTTTAAACAGTTCAAAAACAGTATCGTGGTGGTCTCTTCCGACATGGTGATCACCAAGCCGCTTGGTGACGCACTACCTCTATCTGGTTGGCAGGCAGGTTCTAGCGTGTTGGATTCACGTATCTTCGTCCACTATTACCGAGATACGCCAGATGGCCGTTTGATGTTGGGGAAAGGCGGCAATCAGTTTTCTTTCAATAACCAAGTTGACGCAATGTTTAACAAGCCAACACGCTACCAAGGTCTACTGCGCAAGTCGTTCGATAAGTTGTTTCCTCATTTGAGAGGAGAGGAGTTTGCTTATTCATGGACGGGGGGCTCTGATCGTTCTGCTACTGGTTTCCCTTTTTTCGGCGAGCTAGATAAACAGAGCAATATCTTTTACGGATTTGGTTATTCAGGCAATGGTGTAGCGCAGACTCGAATGGGCGGAAAGATCTTATCTTCATTGATATTGGGAATCGATAACGAGTGGACGAACAGTGGTTTAGCCAAAGGACCGTTGGGGTATTTCCCACCAGAACCGCTTCGCTGGACCGGGGCTATGATAGTGCGCAACGCGGTACGTCGAAAAGAGGAAGCAGAAGATAACGAGAAAACGCCGTTTATCTGGGATAAGTGGCTAGCAAAACTCGCGGGACCAGCAGGCAAAGCGGATAAGCTTGACTAAACTGAAGACTTTAGCCACAAACGAGACAGTTTGCAGTGAAAGTCATTGGGGCGCGATGAAGCCTTGTGTTAGCCTCTGTCTTTCAAGCTCAGATTTAAAAGGTGAGTCATAAAATGAAAGTATTCAGCAACTTCGATAGCGGCAGCATTCACGTAGTGAAAGCGGACGACAAAAACGACATCCAACTCAAAATTCCTAACGACAATATGTCGGAATTCTACCAGTGGTTCCACTTCCGTCTTGAGACAGAAGCTGAGCAATCGCACACCATCAAATTGCTTGATTTGGCTAAATCGGCTTATCCAGAAGGATGGCAAGGTTACGATGTGGTTGCGTCTTACGATCGTGAAGAATGGTTCCGAGTACCGGCAGAGTTCGATGGCGACACGCTGACTTTCACTGTAATCCCTGAGCGCAGTTCAGTTTACTTCGCGTACTTTGCGCCATACACGTACGATCGTCATTTAGACTTGTTACACATGGCACAAAGCGCGCACCATTGCCAACTTGAAACACTAGGCCACACATTAGACGGCAATGATATGAGCCTGCTTACTTTCGGTGAGCCAGAAGAAGGTAAAAAGAAAATCTGGATGATTGCACGTCAGCACCCAGGTGAGACAATGGCGGAATGGTTCATGGAGGGGATGATCCAACGTCTGTTAGATGAAAACGACACGGTTGCGCGTGCATTGCTTGAAAAAGCGGTGCTTTACGTCGTACCAAACATGAACCCAGACGGTGGTATTCGCGGTCACTTGCGTACCAACGCAGTAGGCGTAAACCTAAATCGTGAATGGCAAACGCCATCAATGGAAAAGAGCCCAGAAGTCTACCTTGTGCGTCAGCGCATGCTGGAAACGGGTGTTGACATGTTTTTAGATATTCATGGCGATGAAGCGATTCCGTATAACTTCGTCGCTGGCTCAGAAGGTATTCCTTCTTACGATGAAAATCTTGCCGCTTTAGAGACATCATTTAAGCAAGCGTTACTGACTATTACGCCAGAGTTCCAAGATGAGATTGGTTACGATAAAGATGAGCCTGGTAAAGCGAATTTGACGGTCGGTTCAAATTGGGTTGCAGAGCAGTTCAAATGCTTATCTTACACAATCGAAATGCCATTTAAAGATAACAACAATCACCCAGATCCACTTTATGGTTGGTCTCCTGAGCGTAGTGTCTTGTTTGGGCAAGATGTATTAGCTGCAACGTTAACCGTAGCGGATAAAATTTAGCTCGACGAGTTAACGCTTTTTCATTATTTCGAAAACAGCTCATTTAAATGAGCTGTTTTTTTGTGCTCTCCAGCTCCACGCTCCCCTGTAAAAATTTGTTGCCATTCACAAGCTTAAATGATGATTCTTAAATTTGAGAAAGTGGCTTTTTATGGTGATTTGCATCACAGAAAGTGGGCTTCTTTGTGATATTCTCCGCAACGAATTGACTATGGCTAAACCAACGCAACGAACTTTATTTTTCGGTTGGGTATGCGGATGAAGCTCATGAATAGATGGTCTTGAGGTTACCTTTTTCCGTTTTACGTCATTGGCGTTTGAATATCATTTTTGATTCTTTCCTACGCTATTTAGCTATTTCTATTCGAAGAAAAGAGAAAGTTACGGCTTCATATTTTACGGCAGTATGCTGCCGCGGTGTGTTGCTTTGTGTACAAGAAAAAGGAAAAGAATAATGAAAAAAATCGCTATAGCAGTGGCTACTGTACTTGCTGGTGGTGTGATCTCAAACGTTGCACTTGCTGACACTTACATGGGCGGTAAAGTAGGTTACAACTCTCTAAACGATGCGTGTTACCTAAACGAACCTTGTGACGACGACAGTTTTGCAGCATCTATGCACTTAGGCTACAGCTTCAACAAGTACGTTGCAGCAGAGTATGGTGTTGATTACCTTGGTGACTTCACTGCAAACTTCAAAAAGCCTGGCCTAAACACCGTTGATGGTGATCTTTGGGCGTTGACGCTTGCTCCTAAATTTAACCTACCGCTAACGGATTCTTGGAATCTATTCGCGAAAGTTGGTGCTGCATACATGATGGCTGGTGACGAGAAAGATTTCGTACCAACTGGCTCTCTGGGTGCTGAATACCAAATCAACTACAACTGGAGCCTACGTGCTGAATACCAACGCTACCAAGATATGTCTGATGATGTAATTGAAGACATGGATTCAGATTTCTTCGGTATCGGTTTCAACTACAAGTTTGGTTCTGAGCCAGTCGTTCAAGAAAAAGCCGTTGAAGAGGTGGTAGAAGCACGTCCTGCAACACGCATTGTAGATCACGTTTACCCTGCTCAAACTACAGCGACAGTACAATTCGACTTAGAAAGTGCAGAAGTGAAAGACGCGTCGAACCTTTCTGGTACCGTTGATTTGATGAATACTTACCCACAAGCTCAAGTTGAGATCACGGGTTACAGCGATACGACAGGTTCTGCTGCTTACAACAAGCAACTCACAGAAAAACGTGCGAAAGCCGTTGCTGACGAGTTCCAAGCAAAAGGTATTGCGGCTGAGCGTATGACAGTGAAAGGCATGGGTGAAGCTAACCCAGTGGCAAGCAACGAGACACGTCAAGGTCGTCAAATGAACCGTCGTGTTGAAGTGGTTGTTCCTGCGTTTGAATACCAAACAACTGAAAAAGCAGAATAATTCCTGCTTAAGATAAAGTTCCAAAAGCCAGCGTGTATCACGCTGGCTTTTTTGATCCCGCTTAACAAACTCAGTAGTTGTGTAGAAACATAGTTATATCGAGACGCTTTGACATGTGCTCAACATACGTAAACTCAGCACCTTCATCAATTTGTCATCACCAGTTCATAGCATGACAGCCAAGTGTTTGGGAGAATGATATGCAAAGTTTACCGCCGCTCAATTTGCTCCGAGCTTTTGAAGCCACGGCGCGACTACAGAGTTTTACAAAAGCCGCAGAGGAGCTAAATGTGACTCGTGCGGCCGTCAGCCAACAGGTGAAATCGCTAGAGTCACAGCTCAATGCGACGTTATTCGAGCGCAAGGGCACTCACCTTACGCTGACCTGCTCCGCACAAGAATACTGGCCTGTGGTTAATCATGTGCTTCAAACATTATCGACCACGACGCAGCATTTATTTACTCGTCCCAAGAATACGCAAGTTAACTTACATGTCGCTCACAGCTTTTGCTCTCAGTGGTTAATGCCAAGATTGGCTGATTTTCAGCGACAATTCCCAGACATTTCCTTTAAAATCTCGACCACTGCTAATACAGTTCCAAACGCCAGTGCAATTGCGGATATCGAAATTATTAACGGAGATGGAGATTGGCAAGAGCAAGAAGCCATACGATTAACCCAAGAAAACTGGATTGTTGTCGCAAGCCCCGGCTTTATGCATTTAAACCCGATAAATGACCTCTCGCAGTTAGCTAAAGCGCCTAAAATCTGTACTAGTGGTTATCATGAATCTTGGCAAGAGTGGCTTGCGCACCAAGGTTATCAAGGGAAGGTGAGCAAAGTCGTCGCCGAGTTTGAGCATTCATTGCTTGCTATTCATGCTGCGATTAATCAACTTGGCGTATTGCTGGTAAGAGACTTTCTTGTTGAGGATGAGCTGCAACAGGGCGTATTAGTCCAGGCTGGAAATTGGCATATGCCAAGTTCTGGTGCACATTATATGATGGTTCGAGCATCCGAAAAATCACACGTAAACACCTTTGCTCAATGGTTAATACAGAGTCTTTAATGTTCGTTCAGCGAGTGAGTAGAGCGCATGTGTGGTTTGGCTCTTATTAGCAATGGCAAGTCATCAGTCTAGGACTGAGCGACATGCTTAATGACATCTAATAACCACTGATTTACCGGAGCTTGCTGTTGAGAGCGACGACAGCTCATCACGTAGCGAACATCAAGCTCTAGCCCAGCAGGAAGCGCGATACTTCGGCAACCCTTAGGAACATGTCCACTCATCGTTATGCCAAAATGATTCGTTTTCAGAAGCACTTTTTGAATCATCGCTGGATGCTCAATTTCCACTTTAGGTGTGGTTCTAAAACCCATATGTTTGAGCCTTTCCAACACAGGGTATCGGTAGTCGTTCCATCCCGGCGTTTTAAAAAGTATAAAAGGGTATTCTTCTAGTTCTTGGGAGTTTTGAGCGGGATGATCTTCTCGAACAAAAAATACCGCTTTTCCTCGCCCTAGTTCGGTCTGAACAATTGACTGTGGCAGATCTTCATCAAAGTAATGAATCGCAATGGCGTTTTCACCGTCAATTAATCGTTTTTTTGCTTCGCTACCCCAGCGCAAACATGAGAATTTTGCGTTTGGGGCGTGCTTTAGTAACTCCAAGTAAAACTTGTCACCGAAGTACTCCCAAAACAATGTGTTGGCATAAATAGTGATTGAACCGTCAAAATGAGCTGGTGAAAAATGCTGTGGTTTGATGGAATCAATACTGTTGATTATTTGCTCAAAATGCGCAATGTTCGCTTCCACAAAAGCTGTTGGTTCAAAGCCATTTTTGGTCTGAACGAATAGCGGATCATTGAGCTGAGTTTTCATCTTAGTCAGATTTTTGCTGATTGCTCCTGACGTTTTACCGAGTGATTCTGCGACTAACCGGACGTTACGTAGCTCATACATCCGTTTTAATACCAAAATGTTTTGAATATCCAGATTAACGCTCATACATTCTCTCGCTTGGCTTTTGTCGACAAATCATATCGCTGAATTTCTTAAGAAAAGACAACGCTCGGTCAATTTAAGTTGCGGCCTTATCCCTGATTTATTGAAGGTAACGATAAGTTATTCTTGGTTACACCAGTTTATTAGCATGGATTTCCATTTGGTAAATAATGGCTTTCCTCGTATGAGCGCGTTTCTGTTGTTACAGTTTTTCCACCGAAAGAAAGTTAGAACGATAATAGAGGTGATGTATGAAAAAACTAATCGCACTTGTTTTGATGGTTTGCTCAACAAACGTAGCATTTGCTGGCGATGGGTCATACACGGGCACGATTGATATGACGATGGCAACGAAAAATCAGGTTGACGTAGAGCGTGCAGATTCTCAATTGACGCTGAAGGGTCGCAATGAAATGGCCTATGGCGGTGTAACAATCCATTCGGATGCTGCAACTCAAAAAATTGAACTTCGTGGTCGACGTGATTAATCGAATAGTTTCTTGTTAAGAAAATGCCGCGAAGAACGCGGCATTTCTATATGTAATATCATCAGATCACAATTACCAGATAAGCGTATGGTGAGAAGCTAAGCGCAATGACCACTTGCCATTATTCGCATGGCGGTGCCATATGAATGACAGCTAAGCCCCCCAAAGAGGTTTCACGGTATTTTTTATTCATATCTTTACCAGTCTGATACATGGTTTCGATAACTTTATCTAACGAAATTAAGCATTTACTTGTGCGCTTTAATGCCATACGCGATGCATTAATCGCTTTCATTGCTCCCATGGCATTTCTTTCAATACAAGGTACTTGAACCAAGCCGCCAATCGGGTCACAAGTCATACCCAATGAATGCTCCATCGCAATTTCCGCAGCAATACAAATCTGCTCGTTACTGCCCCCTCTTAGCGCTGTTAAGCCAGCGGCAGCCATGGATGAAGAAACCCCAACTTCTCCCTGACACCCCACTTCTGCACCAGAAATTGACGCGTTAGTTTTATATAAGATGCCGATAGCGCCGGCGACTGCGAGAAAGTCTTTTAGCTGTTTAACATCGAGCTCTTTGATGAAGCGATGGTAGTACATCAATACCGCCGGAATCACCCCTGCTGCGCCATTCGTTGGAGAAGTAACGACTTGCCCTCCTGCTGCATTTTCTTCACTAACCGCAAAGGCGAAGAGATTGATCCAATCCATGATCTCCATCGGATCGTTTTCAACTGCAGCGTTGGCTTCGAGCTTTTTCAAAAGGTTTGGTGCTCGACGAGTGACATTTAGACCACCTTCCAAAATCCCTTCCGTATCGAAGCCACGTTGCATGCAGAGCGACATCACTTTCCAAATTTGCTCTGCTCTTTGGTTAATTTCTTCGTCTGAGCGAAATGCGAGTTCGTTTTGGAGGATCATGCCTCCCAAGCTGAAACCGTTCGTCTCGGCTTTTTCCAGCATCTCATCTGCGGATGTAAACGGAAATGGTACTGCGACCTCATCTTGTTGCGTGCCGTTCTCTAGTTCGTCGGCGGTGGCGATGAATCCGCCCCCAATGGAGTAATAAATTTCAAACGCTACTTGATCTCCAGCAGCGTCTAATGCCGTAATCGTCATGCCATTTTCATGCAAGGGAAGGTTGTCGCTATGAAAGACGATGTCATGGTCGTAGCTAAACTCAATCTGGTGTGTACCGGCGAGCATGAGCGTATTATTTTCTATGGTATTTTGTAGCGCACTTTTGGCACTGCTCATTTTGATGGTATCAGGTTTATTTCCCATCAAACCAAGGACCGTGGCTCGGTCTGTATGGTGCCCTCGACCTGTCAGTGACAATGAGCCATAAAGGTCCACTTGCACCCGATGCACTTTCGCCATAGAGTCGCTAACTAGCTGAGTGAAATGGAATCCGGCAAGCATAGGACCATTAGTGTGGGAGCTGGATGGCCCGACACCAATTTTAAATATATCGAAAATCGACAGCATAATTGACTTCCTTTAGCAGTGAACCTTTATAAAGGTCTCTAGAACAGTGTTGTTAACTAGATGTTAAAGCTTGTGGGTCGGGAGTGAAAGAAGATTTTTGTAACACTGCCAACTAAGCGCGAGATTTTAAAATGAAGTTAGACAACATCGTCATCGTTTTAGGTAAACGCCTCGTCAATAACAGGTTGACCTCTGAGGGCATAACCAGAGTCGAAGCTTTGTCTTGTAGGACTGCATCACTACCGACAGAGCGAACGGCGATTATTTTTTGTGGCGGAGTAACGCAAGGACAAAGTGTTTCTGAAGCAGAGGCGATGTACGCGTATTTTAGAACCCTAAACGCAGACTCTGTGAATCCGTTCCCTGAACGTCATATACTCTTAGAAACGGAGTCGTTGAACACGTTTCAAAACATGCGTTATGTTTCCCAAGTTTTGTGCAAAAGTGGGTTGTTCGAGTTATGGTCGGGGCATCCGGTTGAGGTTATCTTGCTGTCTAATGACTACCACCTCGAACGAATCATTGATATCCAGAATTTGATGGATGAGCAAGGCTTATTACGAGTACTTAAATCCGATTGCGAATCCATGGGGGTGACTCTCAATATTCCACTGGATATCAGCAAACATATTAGCGTGCCATACCCACATAAAGGGCTTATGGCGGAGACATTCTTGCTACTCGATGAACTCACAACCTACCGAGTTTATTTAGAAGGGATCAAGCATGGCGCATTTTTCCGAGATTTATCAATTGTCCGAAAAAAGCCACTTATGATTGCAAGAGATGCTATTCACAAATTGCTCTCTTTACCGCTCGATAAAGAGGCTTTGCAACATATTGAAGAAATGAAAAAGGCCGTCGAAATGACGGCCTTGGATGAATCTGTAGGTGCTGCGGAAAAGGCATTAAGTATCTTCCATCCGATACTGACGGCATTGAACCGTCGCTTTGACCCAGAGTCTATTCATTAAGCTCGCGTTTTGTGCGGACGGCGCCTAATGCGATCAAACAGTAGCAAAGCAGTTCTATACCTTCTTCTGAGATATTTTTAACATCACGGATGTAATTTTCGTCCATCACTTGTTGCCAAAAACTACCCATACCATACAAACGAGAGAAGACTAATAATAGCATTACAGCACCAACTAATAGCTTCATATGTGGCACCGTTAAAATGGTCGCCATTTCGTTCATGGTACCTTTACCACCTTGGTAAGCTTTGGCGCAAGCCAGTGCGGTGACAGCAAGTGCTGGGAAAACCCAAGAGCCATGATGAATCATGTCTGTCCAATAGTCCGTTTCGCGAATAATCAGTACTGCAAAAAATCCTGCAATCAAAATAGACGCATGCTTTAGCTGAGGCTGTTGTTTCGATAAGCTGAAAAACGACCATGATGCAATAGCAAGCATCACAAGCTGGAGCGTTTCTGTAACGGAAAGCTCGCCAAGGCTTGATCCCAACACGACATAATCAAGACGAAGACTAAGGTTAACGAGAATACTGATAGCGACAATCATCAAGGCGTTTAAACTCGATTTATAAATAATGCGCTTCGATTTTTCAGTAACAACGTTGCTTGGGGCTGACTCGGCTTCTTTTACTATTTGTGTTTTCATCTGCTCACCTGTCCCAGAAAATGTGGAAGAAATGTGAATTAGTGTGATCTGTGTTTGGAAATTTTATTGTCCAAGTGGAAAGTTATGTCAGGGGAATGTCAGGAATAGAACACTGTTCGATATAGGGTCGATGTGCGGTAAAGTCAGAGATATGTAAAAACAACGTAAGAACACTTTGATAAATCAAATAAAAAAGGAGCCGAAAGGCTCCTAAGTGATAGAGGGAAGGTGACGTATCGACAAAAAGAATTAGTAGTTGTCACCCTCATTTTCTTTGTGATTCTCGCGATAGTATTCCCATTGCTCGACGCGTTCATTGTCCGACAGCACACAGTAAGTGACACGTTCGCCGTTTTCCGACACGGTATCCAGCTCACCACCTTGCTGAACACAGTATACGGCTGCGGGATTTGCAACGGAGGTATACTCAGTTGAGCGGGTCGCTCCCTCGTAAGTTGAACAACCAGCCAGTACCAATGTTGCAGCCATAGCCATCATTAAATTTGTCTTTTTCATTCTTTATCTCCGCATGGGGTGGGCGAGTATTGTATTGATTATAGGCAACTTTAAGAGATTATTGTCTTATAGATGTTAAAAGTAAGAGGGACGTATAAGAATTTAGATATTCTCATTTATTGCTGATTAGCACGTCACACTTCTGTTCTTGGCGTATTGTTGTGAAGGTCATATCAATCACTCCCTGACAAGCGCTCGAACGTACTTTGCCTACAACAATGATTTAAAGTGTGAAATTCGGTAATATGCGCACAAAACATTGACCGTGGTATTTTCGATGAGACATTTAAAATCGACCGTTCATCCAGACATAGAGCATTTGGATGACAAAATTGTTTTTCAGCGCAATGCAGCGCGAGCCATTGTACTTGATGGTGAAGATGTGCTGTTGCTCTATACAGAACGTTACCATGACTACACGTTACCAGGCGGTGGTATTGATGATGGTGAAGATGTCATTGCTGGATTAGTCCGTGAATTAGAGGAAGAAACGGGCGCCCAAAATATACATGGTATTAAGCCTTTCGGAATCTTTGAGGAGTTTCGTCCGTGGTACAAGGATGACGCTGACGTGATGCACATGGTGTCGTATTGTTATACATGTAAAATCGAACGTGAGCTAGGCGAAACGGCGTATGAAGATTACGAAGTTAAAAATGGAATGCGCCCGGTATGGATGAACATTCACGAAGCAATTGCACACAATGAAAAAACGATGGCAGAAAGCCCGAAAAAAGGCATGAGCATTGAGCGCGAAACGTTTTTGCTTCAGTTGATTTCTAAAGAATTACTATAAACAGCTAGCTTGCATCATTACGACTTAGCTTCTGTTGGCGCTATTGTTGGTAAAGATTTTAGAGCAATAAAAAAGTCCGGACTCCCCCCCGGAACCCGGACTTATTCCAGACGCGCAAGCGAAGCGTCATCTTGATATGTTAGATTTGTTTCGAACTATGAAAACAATAGCTGTTTTACATTTAGTGTGTAAATAATTATTAGGTCTGACCATTGGTTTTCATGTTTTTTGCAAACGCAATGTGACGCATATCTACCCAATTGCCAAGCGCAATTGGGGCGCTTTTTAGTAAACCACTACTCTTTCTTATCTTTGAGATACCTTACCTCAACTTTTTTGCACACGTTTGCATAGAGATCACGAGTTTTCAAATTCGCCGAACAGGATCTTGTAATTTTACGTTTCTCTGACATTGAGCTCTGTCGTAGCTTTTATCACAAATTAACTAGCGGAGGCAGTCGGCTAAAGTCGACCAGCGGTTGTGAAATCATAGGAGCGTCTGGAGCAAACAAGAGTAAAGGTTGAAATGATGAGGATTGTAACTGACCGATATCTATCAACTTTTCCAATGCATAGAAGCGGCTGACGTATTGGCGAGTCTCGTTAGGCAGCGTGAGTTGTTGGAAATCTCGACTTCCTGCTTGCTGAATAGCACGTGCAACGCGTCCTTCTCCGGCATTGTATGCAGCTAAGGTCAGAGCCATATTTTGATCGAATTTGTTGTATAAAAACGCCAGGTACTTGAGCGCGGCCGTTGTGCTAGCTTCTGTGTCAAAGCGATCGTCTTGTTTTGTATTTATCGTTAATCCGAATCGTTTCGCTGTGGTTGGTATCAATTGCCAAAGTCCGGCGGCGTTAGCGTGAGAAACGGCTTTGGGGTTGTAAGAAGATTCTAACATTGGTACTAAGGCTAGGCTATTTGGTAATGAGTGGTTTTGAAGCTGTTTGAAAATGTGGTTAATTACCGGTTTGGATGAATCGAGACGCTTGGCAATTTGTGGCTTGTATGGTGCTAATACTTGATACTGCGTTTGAATATCGACAGCATTTGGTTTTGCCTGGCATGTGATTGGAAGGTAGGACAGAAAGGTAATAAAAATAAAAAGGCCTACAGTACTCAGCCGAGATGGCGACTGAATCTGTAGGCAAGACGAACATCGTTTAGAACGATTTATCTTCATAAGTGTGTTGCACAGGTTGTTTGAGTTGACTGACCAACTCATGGAACGCCGCAGAGCTGTGGCCATTGCTCTGGTTGTATTGTTGGCACTGACTTACCAACGTTTCCAATAGCGCCCATTGTTTTCTAGCTTGCATACCTATTTGGGCAGGCAAAGCATTGAAAATTCGTTTTACGCTGGCGTCATTACACGCTAACCCCAGCGCTCGCATACACTGGCTTCTGTCATTGGCGGAGCGGCTGAGTTTATTGAGTATCGGCATTTGTTTCTGAACATTGTCGTTCAGTGCCTCTCCATCAAACTTTAAGTACAATACCTTTTGCTGCTGCAGCAAAGGAAGCAGTTGTTGATAAAGCTTAATATCCTCAGATATAGAGCGAACAAATTGTTGAATTCGCTGCGATACTGCGCTTGCCATGATGTCTTCCTAGCGTTTTATTACTCGTGACCTGTATGGAACTGCATGATTGCCTTGGATAGCACTTTTGTATCTAGGCTAAGTTCACCACGCGCTAATGCGTTGCGTACTTGTTCTACTTTTTCCATATCAACATCAGGTAGTGATGCCATTTCAGCTTGAGCGCGATCTATCGCTACGGTATTCGCTTGAAATGCAGGCTCGTGTACTTTGCTCTGTTCGACGACGTCGACAGGCTGTTTGCTTGCTTGCTGTAATTTTGTTTGTGGGACATGACCGCCCGCGACTTTGTCGATTTTCATGCTGTGGTCCTCATCATCATGTTCTAAATTAAGTAGGCGGTTAGAATGTGATAAACATTAAATATTTTTTTTGTACTCGAAGTTCAGTGTTACTGACGAGAGCCAAAATTAAAAAATGTTACCCCGAGTCAAAAAATCAAAATTGAGTATGAACCTGGTTTAATCCAGTTACTACTGCTCTTATGACCTTGCCCGAACTTGGGTTTTCCACGTCAATTTGTTGCCCTTTCGCTCCATCTTCTAAGGCGACTCCTTTTGTGCTGGCACTAAATCCATTTTTGCTCGCAATGACTATGACTTCATTGCCTTTCTCGATTAGAGGTGGGGCCGACAAATTGGATGGATTAACCACTTGCCCAGCCCGCAAACGACGAGAGGTTTCTAAGCCTACTGCTTGCTCGGGGCGAGTATAAAAATCGTCTTGGCGAGAGATGGTTCGGGTTTCAAGCTTTATGTGTTTAGCCGTTACGACTTCATTTCGGCCAACCGTGGTTGTCGCGACCAAAACAGGCAGAGTCAGCGAAGACTTTATCGTAACGTTAATTCGCCATGGTGATGCGATATTGTCGCAGCTGACTGAGCGCTTGAGGTTACCGACTGGCAACGTGTTGTTGTCTCGACCTGTGATAACTAAAGGCGATTGACATTCTGGCAAGTGATTGGCTGAACCGGGCACCCACATGTCGAAGTCCAGTTTGTACTCCCCCCACTGATTGGAGAGCGCTACGCGATCCACCTCTTGTTCGAAATCCGTTGCTACAACGGACCTTATCTCTTCAACGCTTAGGGTTTTGTCATTGGTGTTGGCGAATGCTTGTTCTGATGTCAAAGCGAGTAACGTCAGCATTATTGTTGAGGAAGTAGACACTTTCCTCTTGTTTTTAATGCTTTCCGAGAACCGGAAGTTTGGCTTCCATCCTTGTTTGTAAATCATTGATATATATGGCTATTTTTTATGGCACGTATCTTGTTTGTATGTTGGCGTATTCGAGCCAACTGTAAGGAAGATGCATGGCGATCACATTTGAAAATGCTTTAGGAGTACATCCAGAGGCACTTAATTTTCGCGTTCAGCGTACCAAAGTCCTCGCCAGTAACCTAGCAAATGTTGACACCCCTGGGTATTTGGCGAAAGACCTAAGTTTCACCACCGTAATGAACCAAGTAACGGCAGGTGGTGTGAACAAACCGGTGCCAAAGTTCCAGGTTCAGGCCCAATACTCGGTGCCTTACCAGAATAGCAAAAATGGCAACACCGTAGAGCTTGGTGTTGAACAAGCAAAATTCACGCAAAACAACATGGACTTTCAAACTAGCCTGACGTTTCTCAACATGAAATTTAATGGCTTAGCGAAAGCGATTGAGGGACGTTAATTATGTCATTCACTGATATTTACTCGATCACTGGTTCCGCGATGACAGCACAAACTGTGCGTCTGAATACGGTAGCCAGTAACTTAGCAAACGCAGATGCAGTATCTGCAAATCCAGAAGATGCTTATAAAGCGCTTAAGCCAGTATTTGCGACTGTGTACCAAAAAACGCAAATGACAACAGAAAATGGAGCTTATCCCAATGCAGAAGTTCGCATTGTTGACGTTGTTAAAAATGCTGGAGATGCAGAGAAGCGTTTTGAGCCGAACAACCCACTGGCTAATGATGAAGGCTATGTATTTTACCCCGATATTGATGTAGTTGCTGAAATGGCAGACATGATGTCCGCAACACGCAGCTTCGAAACGAATGTTGAAGTATTAGCCAATGTAAAAAGTATGCAGCAAGGTCTGCTTAGATTAGGGCAGGGTAGCTAATGAGTATTGCACAATACACCCCTTTATCGTCTGACGCTCAAGTAAATACAAAAGCAAAAGACAGCAACGGTATCTCACCAAACCCTAAAGACATGAACAGTGCTTCTTCATTGGAGAATGAGTTTATTTCTTTGATGGTGGCTCAAATTCAAAACCAAGACCCACTTAATCCCCTTGATGGTACGGAATACGTTGGTCAATTGGCTCAGTTCTCGCAGGTACAAAGTACCGAGAATATGTCTAAGACAATGCAACAGAGCATGGTGTTACTGGACAACATGCAAGTGCTGTCAACAGCGGGCCTTGTTGGGCAAACGGTTTACGTCAATGCGGATGAATTTCAGCTTGGTGAAGACGTACAAAACGGAAAAATCGAACTCGCTCATAGCTCAAACCAAGTCACGTTAGTTGTTAAAGATGAATTTGGTCAATCAACTAAAGTGCCACTAGGTGCTCACGGCAAAGGTGACGTCGACTTTTCAATTAATCCTGAAGAACTTGGTCTTAAACCAGGCAAATACTCAGTGGCCGTAGAAGTGCAAGAAGGGCAAGCAAGTCCAAATGTGCTGATGGCAGGCACTGTTGAGCAAGTGCGCATTCCTAATACCGGTGGCGCAGCATTAGTCAATGTCCATGGCGTTGGCAACGTTCCTTTCTATCAAATCACTCAGTTTGGTGCTTAACCAAATACGGAAATCAGAGGTCTATTTATGAGTTTTAACATCGCACTAAGTGGTCTGGACGCGACCAACACAGAGCTAAACACAATCAGCCACAACATTGCCAACGCATCAACGTATGGTTTTAAAGGTGGCCGCACAGAATTCTCCGCTGTATACAATGGCATGCAACCTGGTGGTGTGGAAGTCGCGTCAATTTCACAGAACTTCGACAAAGACGGCAGTATCACAGGAACTGGCCGTGCGATGGACCTAGCTATTAATGGCGGTGGCTTTTTTGTTACTAAAGATAATATGGGTCAAATGTTGTACACACGTTCAGGTGTGTTCTCAACGGATAAGAACAACTTTGTTACGGCTAACAGCGGTGCAAAGCTTCAAGGTTACAGTGTCGATAGCAACAACAACCTAATGACAGGTTCTGTGGGTAATATTCAGGTATCGACTTCCTCACTGAATGCTAAAGCAACAGACAGCTTAGATTTTGTTGCGAACTTCGACGCAAGCGCGTCTGTTATTGATAAAGCCGTAACGCCATTCAATCCAAAAGATCCAAGCTCATTTAACTCGTCTTACACAACAAAAGTCTACGACTCATTGGGTAACTCGCACACGGTAACTCAGTACTTTACTAAGACTGCTTCTAACTCGTGGGAAGTAAACGTTCAAGTAGATGGCGGTACGACGCCAGTAGCAACTGTGCCTGTAACGTTTGGTAAAGACGGCTCGCTTTCAACACCGACTGCGCCGTTTAATGTTTCATTCCCTGCAGCAGGCGCGAACGCGATGAGTGTAGACATTAACCTGAAAGGCAGCACGCAATTTGGTGCAGCTTTTGGCGTAAGTACTAATAGTCCTAACGGTTACACATCAGGTGAACTTGCAGGCGTACGCGTTGAAGGTAACGGCATGGTTTACGCGACTTACACTAACGGCCAATCACAGCTACAAGGTCAAGTTGTTCTTGCTGATTTTGCAAACACACAAGGCTTAGCGAAAGTGAGTGGAACATCATGGACTCAAAGCTTTAGCTCAGGTGCTCCAATTATGGGTGTTCCGGGTTCAGGTACGATGGGTGACCTAACTCCGGGTGCATTAGAAGGTTCTAACGTTGACTTAACCAGCGAACTTGTTGCTCTAATGACTGCACAACGCAACTACCAAGCAAACGCAAAGACAATTTCTACCAGCGACAAGCTTACTCAAGCTTTGTTTAACGCGGTGTAATGGGAGTTTTGCATGGATAGTTTGTTATTTACGGCAACGTCGGGTGCCAGCCGAGTTCTTAAAGCGCAGCACGTTCGTTCAAACAACTTATCAAATGCTGATACTGCGGGTTTTCGAGCGGATATGGAGCGTGTGCGTAGTGTAGAGATGCAAGGCCCAGGTTTTGATGGTCGCACTATGGTTGTGACCAACTCTGCCTCAACACGTTTCGACGCTGGCGATATTGTGAAAACAGGACGTCCGTTGGACGTTGCGGTTATGGGTGAGGGGTATCTCTCTGTAGAAACCCCAGCGGGTAACGAAGCTTACACCCGTGCAGGCAATATTCAGGTCGATACTTTTGGCGCTCTAACAATCAATGGGTTCCCTGTCCTCGGTGACAATGGTCCTTTGGTTGTGCCGGATTACCAAAAGATTGAAATCAGCGAGCGTGGTCAAGTCTCAGTGATCCCACCAGGTGGCGGCGCAGAAATTGTGGCAGGCACTTTGAAGTTGGTTAAACCGGAAATTAATCAACTGCAAAAAGAGAGCGATAGCTTGCTGCACAGCGTAGATGGCGTGCCATTCGCGGCAGATGAAACCGTGCAACTCTCTCCTGAGCACATTGAGGGCAGTAACGTATCTGCTATTGATGAATTGGTTAGTGTGATGTCGCTGACGCGCAACTTTGAAATGCAAGTTCGCATGATGAAAACGGCGGAAACTCTAGCAAAAGCTGGTAACAAATTAATGGCGGCGAGCTAAGTCTCGCCCCGGAAGGAGTAAAAAATGCATTCAGCATTATGGGTAAGTAAAACAGGCATGGCAGCGCAAGACACGAAGATGACTGCCATTTCTAACAACCTAGCAAACGTAAACACGGTTGGCTTTAAGCGTGACCGAGTCGTATTTGAAGACCTTTTCTACAGCATTCAGCGTCAACCAGGCGCCCAAGTAGACCAAGTTAACGAACTACCAAGTGGTATTCAGCTAGGTAGCGGTGTTCGCGTTGTTGGCACACAAAAAGTGTTCACGCAAGGTAATACCCAAAACACAACGCAAGAGTTGGATCTTGCTGTAATGGGTCAGGGTTTCTTCCAAATAGAAAACTCGGATGGACAGATCATGTATACACGTAATGGTCAGTTCCATCGAAACTCAGAAGGCTTAATGGTGAACAGTCAGGGCCTGCCTTTAGAGCCTCAAATCCAGATCCCTGACAATGCGGTCTCTTTCTCTGTGGGTGTTGATGGCACCGTGACAACAACAACAGCAGACGATCCAACACCTCAGCAGCTTGGTCAAATTACACTTGCAAAATTCATCAATCCAGCAGGCTTAGAGGCCATGGGTGGCAACTTATTCCGTGAAACGGAAGCCAGCGGTCCAGCTGATGAGCTGATTGCAGGAGCTGATGGTGCCGGCATTATCAAGCAAGGTGCACTGGAAGGGTCAAACGTACAAGTAGTAGAAGAGATGGTCGACATGATCACCACTCAACGTGCGTATGAGATGAATGCGAAAGTGGTCTCTGCTGCAGATGACATGCTGAAGTTTGTTTCGCAATCAATGTAAGTATGAAATTGGTGATGATGAAGGAAAAAGCAATGAAATGGCTTTCTAAGAGTTGGGCAGTAGCCGCCGTGTTGCTGGTGGGATGTGCTGGCCGTCAGGAATTTATTCCGCCTGAGCCGAATGCTGAGGAATATGCACCACCAACGCTCGATTACACGCTGCCGGAAACCCAATCTGGTAGCCTTTATCGTCACCAATACACGATGACCCTGTTTCAGGATCGTCGTGCTTACCGAGTTGGCGATGTATTAACGGTTCAACTATCAGAAGAAACCTCATCGAGTAAAAATGCGGGTACTAAGTTCGGTAAAAGTTCAGCAATTAACTTTGTGGCGCCGACCATAGGCACGAAAACTATCGATGAGTTAGGGGTTAGCGTGGATGGCAAACGTAACTTCGATGGCAGTGCATCAAGTTCACAAGGCAACAAGCTTCAAGGTGCCATTACGGTAACGGTACACGAAGTATTACCTAATGGCGTATTGCGTATCAGCGGTGAAAAATGGCTTCGTCTTAATCAAGGCGACGAGTTTATTCGTCTAACCGGTATCGTCCGTGTGGATGATATTAACCGCAGTAACCAAGTTTCTTCTCAACGAATTGCTGATGCAAGAATTACCTACGCAGGTCGCGGAGCCCTAGCTGACAGCAACGCAGCCGGGTGGCTAACTCAGTTCTTCAACAGCCCATGGGTACCTTTCTAATGAAGACAATGCAATCTTTCTTTATGTCTCTCCTATTGGTGTTGAGCTTGGGACTACCAGGCACTTCACGTGCTGAAGCGGAAATTCCGATCATGGACTTGGTCGATGTTCGCGGCATTCGAGAAAACCAACTGGTTGGTTATGGTTTGGTGGTTGGCTTAGCCGGCCAAGGTGACCGAAACCAAGTGAAATTTACCTCTCAATCTATTACCAACATGCTACGTCAGTTTGGGGTTCAAATTGATGACAGTATGAACCCTAAGCTACGAAATGTGGCTTCTGTGAGTGTGACAGCGTCCGTTGATCCAATGGCAGGCCCAGGACAAACGTTGGATGTGGTTGTGTCTTCAATCGGTGATGCAAAGAGCCTTCGCGGTGGTACGTTATTGCTAACGCCTTTACGTGGTATTGATGGCGAAGTGTACGCGATTGCGCAAGGCAACGTGGTTGTGGGGGGCTTATCTGCAGAGGGGCGAAGTGGCTCCAAAGTAGAAGTGAACACACCAACGGCGGGTCGCGTTCCGAATGGTGCGACTTTAGAGAGAGAAATCAAAACCGATTTCAACCAACGTGATGAAATCACCCTAAACCTGCGCAAGCCTAGCTTCACTACAGCAAAAAATATTGCGCGTGAAATTAACAACACTTTTGGACCTAACGTTGCAGTTGCGATCAATAAAGCGCGCATTGATATGCGTGCACCAAAAGATACACAGCAGCGTGTCGTCATGATGTCGATGCTTGAAGAAATGAGCGTTGTTGAAGGCCGTAAACCTGCTCGTATTGTCTTTAACTCTCGCACTGGCACCGTGGTGATCGGTAAGAGTGTCAAAGTGAGTGAAGCAGCAGTAAGTCACGGTAACTTAACCGTGCGAATTTCTGAATCACAACAAGTTAGTCAGCCTAATGCGTTTGCAAATGGCGATACGAAAGTCGTTAACCAAACGGATCTTGATGTGAATGAAGATCTCGCTCAGATGGTGATTTGGCCTCCAGGCACGGAACTTAACACCATAGTTAATGCGGTAAATAGTTTAGGTGCCACGCCTACAGACTTGATGTCTATCCTGCAAGCTTTGAGTGAAGCGGGTGCATTGAACGCTGAATTGGTCGTGATATAAGGAGTTAAGGATGAAGCTAGACAGTACCAATGAACAAACTCAGTTAAATTCGATGCTTTATCACGACAACAGTGCATTGGCTAACATCAAGCATAGTCGTGATCAAGAAGGCGCACTTGAAGTCGTCGCAGGTCAATTTGAGGCAATGTTCCTACAAATGGTGTTACGCCAAATGCGTAGCAGTAGTGACGCTCTTGCTGATAAAGACAGCCCGTTTGCCAGTCAGCAACAAGGGGTATTCCGTGATATGTATGACGGTCAGCTGGCGATGGAACTAGCAAAGAAACAGGGCTCAGGCATTGCCAATATGCTCATCCAGCAGCTGAGCCCGTCTATGCGTGAGGTTGCTTTCGATGCTGCGCGCAACATCTCATCCGCTAACGATGGTAAAGGTTCGAATTCTGAATCTATCTCACAAGTAGATTCTAAAGAGGTGGAGAAGAATTCAAGCCTATTTAATACCGCTTCTCAAGCCGTCGCCTCTGTTAAACAGGTATTCGGTGAGGCCGGTATGACTACCGCGTTTTCTCAGCCGTTGATCAGAAAAATGGAGCTGTAAATGAACCTAGTTAATATTGCCCTTTCAGGTTTAGGCGCGAACCGTGTGGCCCTAGACGTAACCGCGCAAAACGTGGCAAACGTGAATACCGTGGGTTACAGTCGTCAACAAGCGTTGATGGCGTCTGTCGATGATGGTAAAGCCAATCGCTTAAGTCCAGGTTTAGGGGTAGAAGTCACTAGCATTCGCCGCGTTACTGATCAATTTCTGATTAAGCAAACGTGGTCGACTAACAGTATGGCGGCATACGCATCTGGATACACCAGTAACATGAGTCAGCTGGAGAATACGCTTGGTGCCGATGGTTTCAGTATATCGGCTGGCTTGGACTCGCTAAACGCTGCGCTTAACGATGCGACCGTTAAGCCGGAATCCATACCTTACCGCCAGCAGATCATTAACGAATCTGAAGCTTTGGCCCGCCGTTTTAATACGCTTACCGAGTCTTTATACAATCAACATAAAGACATGAGCGACCAACGTAATGCAGCGCTTAACCACGCGAATAGCCTTATGGAAAATATCGCGAAGGTGAACAAGCAACTGGTAGAGATGCAAGGTACAGGTGGTAACCCATCACAGTTAATGGATGAACGAGATAGGTTAATCGGTGAGTTATCTCAAACCATTGAAATCAAAACAACACAGCAGCATGACGGCAGTGTTCAGGTCACACTAACCTCTGGTCAACCGCTTGTGATGGGTACGGACCATGGCAAACTGGAAGCCATTCCTGACCCGAGTGATCCTTACTTAGCGGACTTACACGTCACGTTCTCGAATCAAAGTTTTGCGATTGGTGACTCGCTTGGTGGCAAATTAGGTGCGATTAATGACTATCAAACCGAAGTGTTGAAACCAAACCAACTGGCTCTGAATGACATGGCGAAAGCTCTCGCGGATGAATACAACGCCGTGCTTGCAACTGGCAAAGACTTAAATGGCAACCCAGGTAAACCTTTGTTCAGCTATGACCCAGCAAACCCTGCAGCCAGTTTGGATATCACTGAGTTAACTCCAAGTGAGCTTGCTTTTTCAAGTGATGGTACGCCAGGTAACGCAGATGCGTTGCAATCATTGATCGAGTTAAGCAACAAGCCAGTGGCGGTATCAGGTTACGGCTCAGTAAGCTTGAACGATGCCTTTAGTTCAATGGTGGGTCAAACCGCAATTAAAGCACGCCAAGCTAATGCTGATTATCAAGCGAAGTTAGCCATGAACAAGCAAGCGCACGCAGCTCGCGATAATGTTAGTTCCGTAAACAGCGATGAAGAAGCGGCTAACTTAATGACGTTTGCTAATGCGCACAACGCCAACATGAAAGTGATCAGCACAGCGAATCAGCTGTTCGATTCTGTATTGCAGTTATTTTAAAGGAAACCCAGATGCGAATCAGTGACAATCAATTTAGCCAAATGATGCTGCAAAGTCTGCAAGGTAACAATGCAGGTCTGGGGCACGTGCTACAACAAATGACGACAGGTGAGCGTCTAACTAAACTATCTGATGATCCAATGGCTTCGATCAAGTTGCTTAACTTAGACCGAGAAACCAGTGCGATTGCTCAGTACAAAAACAACATTGAAAACGTAAAAACGACGCTATCGAGTCAAGAAACCCATTTAGATTCGATCAAAGAAAGCTTAAAAAGCATGCGAGACATCGCGCTTTGGGGTGCGAACGGCTCTCTTACTGACGAAAGTCGTGGCGGTATGATTACAGAACTTAAGAGTTACCGTGACTCTATTGAGTCGTCTTTTAACGCGCAGGATGAAGAAGGGCACTACCTTTTCTCTGGTACTAAAACGGATACTGCGGCTGTAAGTAAAGCGAGCGGCAGCTACGTAATTGAAGGTAATAGTGACAAGCGCGTAGTAACAATTGCTAAAGGTGTCACGATGGATTCCAATATGACTGCAAAAGAAATATTGGACCTTGGGGGAGGCCATAACGTGCTTAACCAAATTGATGCGCTGATCAAAGAGTTTGAGAGCCCTACCGCCAACTTCAGAGCTGAAGTTGAGGCGAGTATCAGTGCTATCGACGATACTTTTTCAAACGTACTAGGGACCATGACTGAGATTGGTGGTCGACACAACAACTTAGATCTTGTTGGTGGCGCGCACAGTGAAAACAAGCTGTTCGTTGACAAAGTATCTGGAGACCTCTCTGCTCTGGACTATGGTGAAGCGTCGGTACGATTGAGTAATTACATGGCCGCTTTGCAAGCAACGCAAGCAAGCTATGTGAAGATCGATGGTTTGTCGCTGTTTGACCGTTTATAAGGTTAGGAAGTTCTTTTTATGGTAATGAGTACAGTAGAGGTTAGACCCCATAGCATACGCTTAGGTGGACAAGAACAAGCCTCTATCATGCCGACCCGTTCTGCAGACTCAAGTACGGCAATTAAACCGCGCCCGGCGCAAATTCAGGCTGACACTGCGTCAGCCTACTCTGTATCTGGTATTCAGCTTACACAGGGTCAGCAGCAAGCCACGGCGGTTCAGATCGCGTCCAAATCGCTGCAGGTGATTGGCAAAGAGCTCACGCAAATTAAACGTGGTTTGGCGCAAGCTATTAATCAAGGCGTACAAAATGTTCCTGGTTTGCAGGATACATTGGTTCGTTCTAAAGCCACCATCCAAAAAGTCGTTGAGCAAGCACGTTTCGATGGCCAGAAAGTCCTAAATAACGAACTGCACTTAAAACTGGATAAAGCGGATATTCGTCGCTTTTCTATTCCAGGTTTGAATGTTCATCGCTTAAGCGACAAGGCCGAGCAAATCCGTTTGGATTTTCCTCAAGGTCAAGCGGTGATGATTCAGTTTGATGGACAATCAGACGGTGAGCGAACGGTCAAAATGCTGGATCGCAGCTTGATTGCGTTAGGAATGCGAGCCTCATTAGCCGATGATGGCAGCATTTTATTTGAAGCCAGAGACAACGCTTATCAACAAATGCAGCAAAAGGTGATGGTAACGGGGGAAGGGCACCGATTCCCTGCGGGACAGCCTAACGTTTTGAACTTAAAGTCTGAGCCAGATGGTATTGCGGAGCTCGGGTTTGATCTAGGCTCACGCGACGGCATCAAGCAGACGATTGCCAAAGTAAATCAGCATCTGAAACAAGTTCAAACGAGCTTGCAAGAAGCGAAAGCTTTTCATGGTGAACTGAATACTCAAATGCGTTCTATCCAAACCAAAACCGCACAGCTTTCAGTCAATGAGGTGAATGCAAAACTGGATGGATTCATGCAAAAGTCTGGCGAGTTTACTTCGACTTTTCAGGCATTGAATGCGCAAGCAAACGTGCGTCGTCATACCGTGGTCGCTTTACTGAAGTAACGAACACTCCAATGATTCCCGGCTTTACACTGTTATCGTCCCCCAATAACGAAAACAGCGCACTGTCGGGAATCTCTCTTTGACTCGTCTAGGGCTCGAGTGCTTTTGCCACCGAACGATTCAATTTCTGGAATAGCCATCCAAGTGCTATCAAAGATGCACCTAAGCCTAAGAAGCTTATTGCTCGCCAGAACCCATCCAGAGAGCTCACATCCCATAAGAATACTTTCAGTGCGACACAGGCAAGGACCACTAGACCGACACGCTGCATCATCAGCCCCTGTTGGGTCACGCCGCGCCAAGTCAACAATCCACCTACGAGCAAGCCAGCCACTGAATAACTGAACAACTCTGCCATGCTGGTTGGCTGATACAGCATCATCGATGTGGTTTGCCAGAATTGACGGATAGACATCCCCAACCAAATGGCTGCAAGTAAAAAGCCTAGACTAGCAATCGCAAATCGATGAACTTGCAACGTATTCCAGCGTTTAAAGGTTGCGATAAGCAGGATGCAAGCTGGTAACAGCCAGCCGATACTCAGCATGTTAAAGATGGGAAGTGCTTGTGCAGAGACGTTATCAGTCACCAACGGCGATTCTGCCGTATTAAGCAAAATAATCAATATAGCGAACGCGCACCAAAGCAAGTAACTATAGATTTCGTAGATACGGCTTAAGCGTTGCGCAAATTGGCTGCGGTAGCTGTATACCAAACCCATAACTAATGCTTGATTGGCAAAGACTGCCGCACTTGTGAAGTCGATGTGCCCCAAGTAACCATATTGCCCCGTTAACCAGTAGTTAGTTTGGGTGAACAATGCCATTAAGAATACATGTAAAAACGCCCCTTCAAACCAGTTGGTCAGTTCTCGGTCCACTTGTTTTAGTGTTGAACGAGCATAAGACAAGATGAAGAGAGAAGGCAGATAACTCACCAGAACCCAAGCCCAATGCCCGGCTTCTACCGGTTGCCATTCGGGTATGAAAGGTAGCAGCGTGAGTCGGATAACCAGTATTCCCATTGCCACTTTAATCGCCCAACTCGCAGGTCGAAATAACCCGACTTGAGCCTGTAAGGCCATTATCGCAACTTGTATTGAGATTGCTGTTGTTAACCAAGTATCGCTCAACCAAACAAAAGCGATACCTACGATTAAAGCATGCATAACGGCAGAGCATTCTAATGCCAACGAACGTGCACGCTGACCAAGCACAACATAGTAAGTGGCCATCAATGCGCAGAATGCAGTCCAATACCACAGGTAGCCCTGCATAAATTCGTCAATATAAAACAACGTAATTAAGCTCATCGCGGGAGCCAGTACCAGCAGAAGCAGCCCACTGAGTTGCGAACGGTCACTAAGTGATTGGCAATATGTTCGATAGCCGATCAGCGCAATACTCGCGGCCAATGCGAATAGGATGCTAGCTTCTCGTTCTAACATATACAGCGCATCAAAAGCGATGGTAAGAACAATCTGCGCGGTTGCCGAGACGAGAATGGATGGCAAAAATACACGTAATGACCAGCCTGTACGAAGTGCTGGTAGCCAGATGATCGCAACAAGCAGCGTATAACAGTACGCCATTTGTAGAGTGTTCAGCTCCGGCATTCTGGTGACGGCAGAAAAGGTCAATAATACAATTGCGAGAGCGGTAGCGGTCGGCGAGTTTGTCCACTTGCTTTGATAGTGACGAAAGCGAGGATTGAGCATCCAACCCATTCTCGGAACCGCGAAAATGAGATACAAAGTGATGGAGAGATAAATCGCGAGCCACGAGAACAACCGTTCTGTTGGTACACTCTCAATCAACAGCAACATCCAAATGACATGTGGAATCGCGATACTTGGCGTAATCCATGCCCTACGCACTTTTTGCATCAATAAGGTCGCCGCGAACGAAATCGCGCAGATGTATCCGGCTAACAAGAAGTAGTTGGGTTCATTACCTCCAATCCACAGTGGTGCTGTGTAGCCACCAATTAAGCCAAGCACGGCCATTAACGGCCCTTGTCGCAATGATAATGCTAAACTGAAAAATGCCGCTGAAGCCAAGATGATCAACGAGATACTCGGCGTTAGCATTTGATAAACCACAAAGGCAAAAATGACGGTGCAGTAAATGCCCGTTAATCCCGTACCGGTAACGGCAGCAGGAACATACGTAAAGCCTTGGGCTCGTGCTGCCCGTTGCGGATTCTGTTGTTCTTTACGGTGAAACCACTCGCCAACAAGCACCATAAGTAATGAGATCACAAAGGCAAAGGACACTCGCATAAATGGCGAAAACTGGATGTGACTACCAATCACCTGTACGAGATAACCTCCACCGATCAGCATGGCCAATGCGCCTACCCAAACCAACCAATTTTCTTGAATGTTGCTAAGCAGGCTCTGAACTTTACTCTGAAGGAATGACTCATTTTCTTGACTAAAAACATCCAGTTGCACTTCTCTTGTCTGGGCGTACCCTTGATTCGCAGCGCTCTGGTCCAAGTCTAGGTTGGCAGCTGGATCATGTTCCCCAGAGGATGAGACATTTTTCTGTTGTGATTCTATGTGAGGTGACGTCGCTACAGATGGTGTGTCTTTTTCGATGCTGGATTGTTGGTGCACTTGTGGGCTTGAGCCCCCATGGACACTGGCTCGTAGTGATGTGACTTCCTCACGAAGTTTGGTTAGTTCTTTTTCTAAAAGTGCAGCTCGGTTGGCGGCTTTCACTCCGATGAGGATGGCGAGACACGCCATGAACAGTGCTAGTATTACGTACAATCCATTTCTCCTTGCGTACGTCGCGTGACACACGATTCTTAACTTTGAGCACTTACGCTAAAGCTTAGTTCATGCTCTATGCCTTAGCCTCATATAGTGCTAGGTTCCGCGCTTTCTTTAGAAATCATTCTACATAATGAAACTCAATGCGTAATGATGAATTCGACAAAGTCGCACACTTGTGTGCCACTTTAAAACCTGATGAACAAAAATGAGTCGTTAAGTCATTGGGGGTCAACTATATTCATAGTTCTGATGCGATCGCCAAATGACTTCAAACATGTGCGTTTCGTAGCGATGTCATCGAAGGTCAGTCGTTTGATTTGCACGTTCGGTTGTTTCTATTTGACCGTAAGGCTGAATGTATTCGGGTATAGCGCATTCACGCGAAAAAAGACAAAAACAGGTAATTATTGATGCAAGTGGGTAATGAAGCGCTGGTGCTGTCAGCGGTTGGGGTTATTGGTTTAGGTTGCCAATGGTTAGCTTGGCGATTGCGTTTGCCAGCGATTTTATTTTTGTTGTTGGCAGGGCTGATCGTCGGGCCATTTATGCAGTGGTTAAACCCTGATGAGATATTAGGTAATTTGCTCTTTCCGTTGGTCTCTTTAGCGGTGGCAGTGATTTTATTTGAAGGCAGTTTGACCTTAAATTTTAAAGAAATTCGTGGCGTGAGTGGTTCGGTATGGAGCATTGTTTCCATCGGGGCGATCATTTCGTGGGCAGCGACCAGTATCGCAACACACTATTTCCTCGGCTTTACTTGGGAGCTTGCCATGTTGTTCGGCAGCTTAACCGTAGTAACAGGGCCGACGGTCATCGTGCCACTTCTACGAACCGTAAGACCTAACAGTACGCTTGCTAACATTTTGCGATGGGAAGGGATTTTGATTGACCCGCTCGGTGCGCTTTTTGTTGTGATGGTTTACGAGTTTATCGTATCTCACAGTGCGATAAATAGCGTCGAAGTGTTTGGGACGATCATTGCTGTCGGTGTCATGCTAGGTGCGGCCTCAGGCTATGCAGTTGCGACGATCATGCGTCGTTCTTGGCTACCGGAATATTTGCAGCCATTTGCGGTTTTGATGGTGGTTCTAGGTGTATTTTCGGTCTCTAACCACATTGAGTCTGAAGCTGGGTTACTAACCGTCACCGTAATGGGTATGTGGCTCGCAAACGCTAAAGACATCAATATTCAGCAAATTCTGCATTTTAAAGAGCATTTAACCATTTTACTGATCACCGGATTGTTCATCTTCCTTGCGGCTCGAATCAGTCTGGATGATTTTGCTGCGCTAGGTAGCGGTGCGTTATTGTTGTTTGTATTTATGCAGTTAGTGTCGCGTCCGTTATCGATTTTTCTTTCAACCTTCCGCAGCAACTTGCGTCTCAAAGATAAGCTGTTTTTGTCTTGGGTTGCACCGCGCGGTATTGTTGCTGCTTCGATTTCGTCTCTTTTCGCGATCAAATTGACTGAATACGGCATTGATGAAGCGATTTTACTGGTCCCTATGACCTTCATGGTGATTATAGGAACGGTCGTGTTACAAAGTGCGACGGCACGTCCTGTAGCGCTGACGTTGGGCGTCGCAGAGCCAGCACCACGCGGCTTCTTGTTGATTGGTGCTAACCGAGTAGCAAGAGAAATAGGGCAGGCGTTGTCGCGTTATGACCGTCGCGTATTAATGACTGACTCAAACTGGGAGTACATCAGTCAGGTTCGTATGTTGGGACTGGATTACTATTACGGCAACCCTATTTCTAGTCACGCGGACGACAACTTGAACTTGATAGGAATAGGTCAAGTGGTTGCATTAACGCCCGATCAGCATTTCAACATTATGGCTTGCATGCAATTCGTCGACGAGTTTGGGGAAGATAAAGTTCACTGCTTACAAAAAGTGAAAACCAACGGCAATGGCAGCGAGAAGCACTCCGTGGCTCAGGAGTACCATGGTAAATTGCTGATGGGCGGCAATGTAAGCTATACCCAGCTAGCCAGTATGTTAAGTCGTGGTGCAGAGGTTAAACACACGAAATTGAGCGATAACTTCACGTATCAAGATTATTTAGCGCATCACAAAGGTAGTTCAGTTGTACCGCTGTTCCATGTAGAAGAAAAAGGAAAAATTCAATTCTGTGATGATCCCGAACAGTTTGAACCAACGACGACAAGCACTGTTGTATCGCTAATTCTGTCGGACAGCGTAAAGTAAACTACAGAGCAATGTGATCCATTTTCATCATGGGTATCGTACGCTGATTATCTCAATTTGAAGAGAAACTTGCCGGCTTGTTTAAAACGGAAAGCGAGTTTCTTTTCTTATAATGTCAGGGGCAGTCGAGATTCATTACTCGTTTCGGAAAAGTAATCCGGCAAATTCACAAAATTCGCATTGACGTTACTGATAAGGATCGCAATACTGCGCGACTGTTTTACTTTAGGGTGACATTATGGCTCCGCAAACTAACCGAAAAGATTTACACCTAGATGCTGTTTTACATCATGATATGAGCATGAAGCATAAAACGGCGGGTTTTGAGTCTGTCGAGTTTGAACACTGTGCGCTGCCAGAATGTGACTTTCACGCGATCGATTTATCGACAGAGTTTCTTGGTCATCAATTAGCGCTACCGTTTTTGATTAGCTCGATGACTGGCGGAGCAAAAGACGCAGAAACGATCAATTGTCGTCTAGCTGAAGCAGCAAGTGAATTAGGTATTGCCATGGGTGTGGGCTCGCAACGGATTAGCTTAGAAGAAAGTCAGCATTCGGGCTTGGGTAAAACCATTCGTGAGTTGGCGAAAGAAGTACCGTTGTATTCCAATCTTGGAGCCGCTCAATTGCTCGATAAAGGTAAACTCGATAATGCGCAACGTGCGGTTGAGGCGATTCAAGCCGATGCCTTGTTTGTGCACGTTAATCCAATGCAGGAAGCGTTTCAGAAAAATGGCGACCACAATTGGGTTGGTGTTTTCCAGGCAATTGAGATGCTTAAATCTCGCGTGAAGGTTCCTATCATTATCAAAGAAGTCGGTTTTGGTATTAGCGGACACATTGCGCAGCGATTAATTGATGCTGGTGTGGATGCAATTGACGTTGCGGGCGCGGGTGGCACAAGCTGGAGTGCGGTTGAAGGGTATTGCCAAGACAATCCGAAAATGCAGCGTGCAGCCGAGCTTTTCCGCGATTGGGGTGTCCCTACAGCAACATGTTTGGCTCAAATCCGCGCACTGCATCCTACATTACCCTTGATCGCCTCGGGAGGTGTTCATAACGGACTTGAAGCGGCGAAAGCCATTCATTTGGGTGCTAATCTCATTGGGCAAGCTGGTGCGGTATTAAAAGCTGCGACGATCAGCACGCAGTCTGTCGTCGATCACTTTGAACAAATGGCATTAGAGCTGCGTTTAGCGTGCTTTGGTACTGGCTCTTTTAAGGTTGGTGAGCTAACAAAAGCGCGCTGCCTATAGCTTTTAGAATGGCGCGCTTTACACAGAGTCGCTCAATAATTTTTCGGTGTCTTAACACGTAGACTGATAATTTCGTTATAGTTGATACAAAAGTCACTTCAGCTAGTGACGCCTTTATTCAGACACTTGAATGGGCATGTGTTGAAGAGATTGAGTTTAATTTTACTATTGTTTGCAACTGGAACCTTAAATTTATGAAAAAACTAGTCATGCTGATGTTGGCGGCTTCTGCTTTGACCGCTTGTAGTGATGAAGTGGGCACTGAAGGCTGGTGTAACGACATGCGCGATAAGCCAAAAACAGAATGGACAGCAGACAACGCGGTAGACTTTGCAAAGCATTGTGTTCTGCAAGATGGTGTCGGCAGCGAGCAATGGTGTGAAAACCTGAAAGATAAGCCGAAAGGTGACTGGACTGCAAACGAAGCGACCAGCTTTACTAAACACTGCATTTTTTAAGCACAGCGGAAAGCGCCTTTTCTGAGGCGACATTCTGTGAGGTAAACACCAAGCGTTATTGCTTGGTGTTTTTGTATCTAAAATAGCTCGATTTTTCACGTGTCGAGCGCACTTCCCTCTGAATGGAATGTTTTACATTTTCGTTTCATTTTTGAAAACCTGTATTGCCTGTCTTTAATTTTTCGTATTGCAGTGGCATGGTGTTGAGATAGCCATCTAATTCAATTAGATTCATAACAAAAAGGAATTCAAATGGAAGTACTAAAAGGCTCATGTCTGTGCGGCAAGGTAAAGTTGGAAGTGGCAGATGAATTCAAGTACATGGGAAATTGCCATTGCTCTGAATGCCGCAAGTTCACAGGTTCTGACTATTCATCTGCCGGTGGTATTGCGTTGGATAAACTGCTTATTATCCAAGGGAAAGAAGATATTCAAACTTATCAGAAAAGCGAAAATACCATGCTATGCTTTTGTCGCCACTGCGGATCAAGTCTGTATTCGAAAAAGAACAATGGGATCGTCAATATTCGCCTTGGTATCTTGGATGACACACCTTCTCACAAGCCTGATTTCCATATTTTTGTCGCGTCGAAAGCGCCGTGGCTCGAGATATCGGATAACCTGACTCAATTTGATGCAGGGCCAAAATAGAGTTGTTGTAGATAAGTATTTAGAAACAGAGCGCGTTACAATACGCTTGCGACGCGCTCTGTGCTTTTACTTTGTATATTAGAACGGAGACGACTATTTGGCGTCTTGTAGTTCTTCAAAGCCACCTGCATTGTGCAGATTCGTAAAGCCTTGCGATTGTAAGTATTGATACGCTTTGCCAGAGCGGTTACCACTGCGACAGTACAACACGATAGCTTGATCTTTATCGACGTCTTGAAAATGTTTATCAAGTTCAGATAAAGGGAAGTTGACGGCATTATCCAAATGCCCTTCAGAAAACTCTTGCGGCGTGCGCACATCGACAATCATCGCGCCCTCGTCAATCAATTGCCAACCTTGTTCAGCGCGTTCAGAAGCTGACACGTTGGGTGAGAGGAAGCCAACGCATAACGTTGCAAGAAATAGAGATACGGCCTTTTTCATTGTTTGATTATCCTTTTTAAGAGTACGTAACCACTCTAGATTTGATTGAGCACATTTTCCATCATAAAGAGATGCTAAGTGGTTGTGAATGCGATAATTCGATAGAAAATTTTATTTAATTTAATAAAAAATTTTTATCAAATTCACCTCTTGAACTCTAATTTTTCGACCTTATTATTTTCATCGAAAGCGAGCTGTCGACTCGCAAATCCATCTTGATGTTTATTTTGTCTTTTATTTTTGGTTCCAAGTAGGAGGCACTTAAAAATGAAAATTCGTCCTTTAAATGACAAGCTAATTGTTGAAAGACAAGAGGTGGAAAATAAATCTGAAGGGGGAATCGTTTTAACTTCTCAGTCGGTGAAAAAATCAAACCGCGGGAAAGTCATTGCTGTTGGTTTAGGTAAACGTCTTGAAAATGGCGAACGCGCTGCGATGGAAGTCAAAGTGGGCGACCAAATCATTTTCAATGACGGTTACGGCGTGAAAACCGAGAAAATTGACGGCGCAGAATACTTAATTCTGTCCGAATCTGATGTGTTAGCAATCGTTGAGTAATTATTTTTGTAGTAGTTTTTTGAGGAGATAACCATGGCTGCAAAAGACGTATTATTTGCTAATGACGCACGTCAAAAAATGCTGAAAGGTGTGAACTTACTGGCGGACGCAGTAAAAGTGACACTAGGCCCGAAAGGCCGCAACGTTGTGCTTGATAAATCTTACGGCGCGCCAACCATCACCAAAGATGGCGTGTCTGTAGCGAAAGAAATCGAACTGAAAGATAAGTTCGAAAACATGGGCGCACAAATGGTGAAACAAGTGGCGTCCAAAGCGAATGATGAAGCGGGGGACGGTACAACGACCGCTACCGTACTGGCGCAATCTTTCATCAATGAAGGTCTTAAAGCGGTAGCCTCTGGCATGAACCCAATGGACCTAAAACGTGGTATCGACAAAGCCACTGAAGCGGCGGTTGAGAAACTACGTGAAATGTCTAAGCCATGCAGCGACAAAGAATCTATCACCCAAGTGGGTAGCATTTCTGCAAACAGCGATCGCGCGATCGGTGAAATCATTGCAGAAGCGATGGAGAAAGTGGGTCGCAATGGCGTGATTACGGTTGAAGAAGGCCAAGGTCTAAACAACGAATTGTCTGTGGTTGAAGGTATGCAATTTGACCGCGGTTACTTGTCGCCATACTTCATCACTAACCAAGAAAATGGCAGCGTCGAGCTAGACAACCCTTACATCCTATTGGTGGACAAAAAAGTCAGCAGCATCCGCGAGCTATTGCCTGTACTAGAAGAAGTGGCGAAATCTTCTCGCTCGCTATTGATCATTGCTGAAGACATCGAAGGTGAAGCGCTAGCGACATTGGTTGTGAACAACATGCGCGGCATCGTGCGTGCGACCGCGGTGAAAGCGCCTGGCTTTGGTGACAACCGTAAAGCGATGATGGAAGACATTGCGGTACTAACTGCTGGTACGGTCATCTCTGAAGAAATCGGCCTAGAGCTCGAAAAAGCAACGTTAGAGCAACTAGGTAGTGCGAAGAAAGTGACCATCACCAAAGACACAACAACCATCGTGGGTGGTGCAGCAGAAGCAAGCGCGATTGCTGATCGTGTGGCTTCGATTGAAAAACAAATCGAAACAACCACCTCTCAATACGATAAAGACAAGCTTCAACAACGTGTTGCGAAGTTATCTGGCGGCGTAGCGGTGATCAAGATCGGCGCTGCAACCGAAGTTGAGATGAAAGAGAAGAAAGATCGCGTGGACGATGCGCTACACGCTACTCGCGCAGCGGTTGAAGAAGGTATTGTTGCTGGTGGTGGTGTTGCCCTAACTAAGATCGCGAAAGAATTGGCGGATCTAAAAGGCGACAATGATGACCAAAACGTGGGTATCCGAGTCGCGCTACGTGCAATGGAAGAGCCTCTTCGTCAAATCGCAACTAACGCAGGTGACGAAGCTTCTGTTGTGGCGAACGCTGTCAAAGCGGGTGATGCCGATTACGGTTACAACGCTGCAACAGGTGAATACGGCAACATGATCGAAATGGGTATCTTGGACCCTGCGAAAGTAACACGCTCAGCGCTTCAATTCGCTGCGTCTGTTGCTGGCTTGATGATCACCACTGAAGCGATGATCACCAACCACGTTGAAGACAAAGAACTTGATATCTAACGTCATCAATCGTTAGTGATTAAGTAAGCGTTAAAATAACAATAACATTGCAAAACCTAAGCGGGCTCGCTTGAGCCCGCTAATCAGTCATTTGAGGTAAGTGTTATGACCCGTTTACCTGCGTTTTCTTTCTCAATATCTGAGCCGGGCGGTAATGAAGCTTCGTCAACGTGGCCGACTGCTATTCACTTCCCCCTCGTTCCAGCTGGGCCAGAGTTTTCGATCGAAAATGCTCTGCCTAAACGTCCGACAGTGACGATATTCACTATCGATCTGTCTCAGTTATTTAAAGGGGACGCCCGGGTCATCCATTAACTGTATCGAAACAGCCAGCGTACGTTGGCTGTTTTTTTCTAATTTAAAGTATTGATAATGTAGATTTTTAATTGATTACTGCCACTTGTTCAATGATCAATTTGAATTGGGATAATCGGACCGCAAGCGTACTACACCTTTAAGCCCAGCATCGCGCCGAAAATGATCAATCCCGCCCCACATGCTTGATTGAGTCGATGCTTAATCTTCAACAAGAAAGCTTGTAGCTGGGATGACGTGAATAAAACAGCAACGATAGAAAACCAAATACCATGCAGCGCAATCATATAAATCCCGTAAAAAAAGGCGATGTGTTGCTGACTAGAGTCGGGAGAAATCACTTGGCTAAAAATACTCAGAAAAAACAGCATCGTCTTGGGATTGAGTAAATTACACAGAAGTCCCTGCATGAAAAATCGCCACATTGAATACTCGCTCTGTTGAACGGTTTCTGAGTTTGATGCAGGTTGCGAGGAGAATATTCCTTTAATCCCAAGGTAGACAAGATAAGCGGCCCCAAGATAGCGCACGAGATTAAACAACCATTCATTTTGTGAAATTAAGTAACTGATCCCCAGCATGGAGTAAGCGATGTGGATGCTGATCGCCATGCTGATACCAATCGCACTGTACACGCCTGCTTTTCGTCCTTGATTTAAGCTATTTCTTAATACCAAAACAAAGTCTGCGCCAGGGCTAATAACAATAAGCACACCTAATAACGCAAGAGTTACAAATTCCATATCGGTTTCCTGTTTGAATGATGAAGTCTGGGATGTAGCGGAATTGTAGGCGTCTTTATTACTGACTATAATCGAAAAATATTCCCATATTGGTGAGAAAAACTCACAGATGCGTCACCTGAAATCTTTTTATGTCTTCCACGTTGCGGCGAGTTCTTCAAGCTACACTGAAGCGGCTGACAAACTAAACATTACCCACGGAGCCGTGAGTAAGCAGATCAAGCA
Organism: Vibrio sp. D54; assembly: GCF_021728075.1. Classification (NCBI taxonomy): domain Bacteria; kingdom Pseudomonadati; phylum Pseudomonadota; class Gammaproteobacteria; order Vibrionales; family Vibrionaceae; genus Vibrio; species Vibrio sp. D54. Next base: position 144,198 of record NZ_JAKKCS010000002.1, read on the forward strand.
ACTTGAGCAATATCTGTCTCAACCTTTGTTCTTCAAAGAGGGCAGGAAAGTCGTGTTGACGGCGGAAGGCGAATTACTCAAGACATACACAGAAACGGCATTCCAAACGCTAGAAACAGGCGTGAATACGCTTATTCAAGAGAAGCATCAGCATCTTGAAGTGTCTTGTGAGCCGACATTAACCATGCGCTGGTTGATGCCAAGGTTGGCCGCGTTTAATGATGAACACCGTGCTGATGTTCGTTTGTCGACGGCTGGTGGCCCGGTAACATTAGGATCAACTGGGCTTTCGATGGCGATTCGTCGAGACGATTTTGCGCAGCATCACGATTACGACAAAACCATTCTTGTGGAAGAGTGGGTGGGGCCGGTATTTTCTCCTGAGTATTGGCAATCCATTAAAGACAATTTGAAAGCAGCTCGATTGTTGAATAGCCAAACCAGACCGAATGCTTGGGCGGATTGGCAGCAATCAACGCGTTGTGAAACTTTCAACGGCAACACTCAGCAATCATTCGCGCATTTTTATTTTTGCATACAAGCCGCAGTGGATGGCTTAGGCGTCGCAATGGGATCGTATCCTTTTGTCATGGACGATATTAAGCGTGGTAATTTGGTCGCACCATTTGGGTTTTCTCCATCAAGTTGCAATTACGTTTTATTGAGTCAAGATAAAAAGCGTACAGAACTCGAACATAAATTTATCACGTGGTTACAAACGCAAATGGCAGAGTGTGTGCCACTGTCATCACAGCAGATTACGCAAGGCGAATAGAAGGCATAGAGCGAGATTACGTCAGTCAGTTTTATGGAAAAAGGCTTAGGAAATTGGAAATGGAAAACCTCAATATTGTTGAAATCAAATCATTTGTTCCGGCGAAAGATTACGCGCTATCAAAACGCTTTTATGAGGCGATTGGCTTTGAAATGGCATCGGACTTCGGTGATGTAGCATACTTCTCTCAAGGTAGCTGCGCGTTTCTTTTACAGAATTTTTATGAGCCAGAACACGGCAATAACTTCATGATGCACTTGCTCGTAGAAGACGCAGAAAGTTGGCATCAGCACTTATCCAAAGTGGGTCATGAGGAATTTGGTTCGCGTTTGACTGAGCTGGTCGAGCAACCTTGGGGCATGCGCGAATGTTGTTTGTTTGACCCTAGCGGCGTTTTATGGCGAATTGGTCAGAACATGAATACTGACTAACGCCAGTCTTATTTTCACCACATCTACGCGCAGGTATTGAGATCTCGATATCTGCGCGTTTTCTTTTTTACTTAGCCTTGCCAACGTTTGTAGCGCACTCACGCCTTTTTCGAGGTGGTGTGCGATGGGCTAACGCCAAAAAACTCCTCAAGCAGCATGGCTTTGAGTTCTGCTCTGACTTCTGCGCCACCGATTAACGCCAAAAGTGCGAGTCCTCCTGGAATAAGGATGACCATTAATATCGGTCTTAAAATATACGAAAAGCAGAAGATGGTCGGGAAGAAAATCAATCCTTGGCCTAGTTTGTTTAATACGTACATGAGCGATTCCTTTTGTTTTTACATAAAATGAGCATGCTCAATTTTATAAATGAGCGCGCTCAATTTGTCAATCTCAACCACGCAAGGTATGATCCTTTCAGGCTCATTAAGCAGACACATCAATGACGAAGCGACAACAAACCAGAGATAAAATTCTAAAAGCCGCATGGGCATCTTTTGCTCAAAATGGCTATGACATGACGACCACAAGGCAGATAGCGAGAGAAGCAGGAGTAGCCGATGGCACAGTGTTTAGCCATTTCCCGACTAAACTGTCGATTTTGCGCGAAGGGATGCTGGCGCAACTGCAACAGATCAGCCAAGAAACGCTAGTCAGTGTGGAAGGTAAAACCGATATCGACATTGGTTTGGCGCTGACGGAGAAATACTATCGCTACTATTTTGCGAACGTTGAGCTGAGCCGAGCTTTGTTGAAAGAGGTGATTTGGGATTTGGATTATTATCAGTCGTTTAACCAAGCTTTGTTTCAATCTGTAAACGGAAGCTCCGTCCTTGAGGGAAAAATACCGCTGATTTTTGACTGCTATTTTATGACGTTAATCTCGCACTTGAGCCGTGCAGAACCGGATGTTGAAGCGGCACTTGAAGAGCTTCATGCTAAGTTTCAGCAAATCATTGCGACTGCATAACATGGCCCCAACGCAGGATCTGAAAGAATATACTGCCTGTCATTTTATTTGCTGGGCTCCCATTTTCTCGTTTCAGTTGGCGTCTCACCAAATAGCCGCTTGTAGCTTTGACTGAACTGCCCGAGATGGAAAAAACCAAAGTCAAAAGCAATTTCTGCAATTGTTCGATTATCTTCAGGGCTTTGTAGCACTCTACGTACTTGATTCAGGCGCATTCGATGTATGAACTGCTTTGGGGAAGTATTACAGCAATGTTCAAAGGTGTACTGTAGTGTGCGACGACTGACGTGTACTGCGTCACACAGTTCACTGACGGTTATTGGTGTACGGTAGTCTAGATCCTGTAGCTGTTGTTTTATACGCTGCATCACGTGTTGACGATGAGAGATTGATATCGGATGGCTCGTGTGCAGTGAACTGAGTGAGAACAACTCCAGCACAATGTCTTTTAAGATTGCTTGATGTGTGGTTTCAGACCATCTTGGCTCGGCGGAACCAAGTAACGTGCCTAAGTAGTATTTAAGTTGTTGAATGTGTTTTTCCGTCAAACCCGTTAAGTGAAATATGTTGTTCTGGATACTCCCAAGCTCAAGTTGATTTTCTATGATGTGAACGAAGTTTTTGTCGAGCACTATTCCATAGATAGAAAACTGCTCCGGTGTCATTAACTCAAAATCAGCGCCACCTTGCCTAAGCAAAAGCTGGCTTGAATTAAACTGACAGTGATTTAGGTGTAGCGGCTTATTTTCCGCACTCAAACCCAACCAAATACCTCCCTCTTCAACCCTGCATTGCTGTCTTAGCGAGCGGTTACTGTCTTCACGAAACACATGGAAATTGGGAAATCGTCGTTCTCGAATTTGACCTAAAAATCGACCATCGCTGAGTTGGTCATATTCCTGTTGCCAGTTTATCAGACTCGCAGCTTGTTGGTTTGCATCCTTAGTGTGATGGATGCACAGCATTGGTGCAGTTTGGGGCATTTGGTTACTCATCCTTGTGATGCTCATTCCTTTTTTGTGAGTCATGTTGGAGCAGTATTTACATAACTCATTGTTTATTATTGGTTTATAAATGTTGCCAGTTTTTGATAACGCTACGGAACACATTTGGCAATACTTTCTTAAAGCTTATTGATAGTTCAGCAAAAAGCGAACCAAATAGTGAAGAGGAAGAGCAATGACGGCAACTTATCGTCGGCAACAAGGAAGTAAAGTCTATACCTTTAAGTCATTAGCTGACTTGATGGCGAAAGCGACACCGGAGCGCTCAGGCGATGCGTTAGCCGGGGTTTGTGCTCAGTCAGCGGCAGAACGTGTAGTCGCACAAATGGCGCTGTCTGAGTTACCACTTAAAACGTTTCTTAACGAGGCGGTTATTCCATACGAAAGCGACGATATCACTCGCCTAATTATCGATACGCATGACCTTGAAGCCTTTAAGCCGATTGAGCACTTGACGGTCGGAGATTTTCGAAATTGGCTGCTGAGTGAAGAAGCCGATGGTGAAACGTTGGCTAAAATTCGTCAAGGTTTAACACCAGAAATGGTGGCCGCAGTCAGTAAGATTATGCGCAACCAGGATTTGATTCTCGTTGCTAAAAAATGCCAAGTTGTCACGGCTTTTCGGAATACGATTGGTTTGCCGAGTCGCCTGTCTACTCGCTTACAGCCGAATCATCCCACTGATTCTCTCAACGGTATCGCAGCGACCATTTTTGATGGTCTGATGTACGGAAATGGCGATGCGGTTATCGGTATCAATCCGGCAACAGATAATGTACCTCAAGCTATTAAGTTAATGAACTTAATGGATGAGGTGATTCAACACTATCAAATACCGACTCAGTCTTGTGTGTTAACTCATGTCACGAACACGATCGAAGCCATTGAAATGGGCGCACCAGTCGATCTCGTTTTTCAGTCGATAGGCGGCACGCAAGGGACGAATGATACCTTCGGAATCGACTTGTCGATTTTGAAAGAGGCCCATGAAGCCGCGTTGTCTTTGAATCGAGGTAGTGTAGGAAACAATGTGATGTATTTTGAAACCGGACAAGGTACAGCGCTGTCTGCGGATGCATTTCATGGGGTCGATCAGCAGACTTGTGAAGCCCGCGCTTATGCTGTCGCGAAACAGTTCGATCCTTTGTTGGTTAATACTGTCGTTGGGTTTATTGGCCCTGAGTATCTGTTTGATGGCAAACAGATCATTCGTGCTGGGCTTGAAGATCATTTCTGTGGGAAGTTGCTTGGTTTACCTATGGGTTGCGATATCTGTTACACCAATCATGCCTATGCCGATCAGAATGACATGGATAACTTGCTGACACTATTAGGTGTGGCCGAGTGCTCGTTCATCATGGGTATTCCAGGGTCTGATGACATCATGCTCAACTATCAAACTACCTCATTTCACGATGCCCTTTACGCAAGAAAAGTACTCGGTTTGAAGCCAGCACCAGAGTTTGAACAATGGTTAATGGAGATGCAGATTTTCGAGAGCGTGCAAGACGTTCGGTTAAGTGAGCAAATCTCTCGCTCGTTTTCGGGAGCAATTAACCAACTGAATAAGGGGTATTCTCATGGGTAAAGTAATCACCATTGCTCAGTCCCCACAAGATGAGTCTGAAGTTGTCACACATAACCCTTGGGGCAAGTTACGCGACTTCACCTCTGCTCGGATCGCTCTGGGTCGCAGCGGGAACAGTGTACCAACCAACGAGTTACTCTCATTTCAGCTGGATCACGCCCAAGCTATGGATGCAGTGCATTGCAGTTTGAATGTTGACTCTCTCGTTGCTGGTTTATCGGACTCTTACTCGATTCTTGAAAATACCTTAGAACCTCCAGTGGTAGTGAATAGTCAAGTGAGTGACCGGCTTATGTACCTGCAAAGGCCCGATTTAGGAAGGCTGCTTGATGAATTTTCTTGGCAAACGCTCAACTTGATAGCAAATGAGCATAACACTGACATTGATCTTGCGATTGTTATTGCTGATGGACTTTCTTCCGTCGCAATTCAAAACCATGCCGTGCCTGTTGTTACTCGATTGATTTCTCTTTTAAGCGCTGATGATGGACATCAATGGAAATTCGCACCTATCACAATCGTAAAGCAAGGAAGAGTAGCGGTAGGGGATGATGTTGGTGAATGTTTTAACGCCAAGGCCGTGCTGGTTTTAATTGGAGAGAGACCCGGTCTAACTTCTCCGGATAGCATGGGTATGTATCTCACTTGGGGGGCTAAACGAGGCTCTAAAGATTCCCAAAGAAACTGCATTTCCAATGTGCGTCCCCAGGGGCTCAACTATGACGATGCCTGTGAACGCGCATTTTACTTGCTCAAGGAGGCTCGAAAATTACAACTGTCAGGAGTGAACCTGAAAGATCGCTCCGATATCAATGAGCCAAGTGGCGCAAGCGTTGAAGATAAACACAGCGACAACTTTTTAATTTCATCAAAGTAGAAGGATTTACTATGTCTAAACATCAGGAGTACTTGGCCAAAAGGCAGCTAAAAAGAGGCACCGCAGGTTGGATTTTACTTGCTGGCTTAGGTGTCTCGTATGTTATATCTGGTGACTTCGCCGGTTGGAACTTTGGCATCGCTCAAGCAGGATGGGGAGGCTTTCTTATTGCTGCTATCGCGATGGCAGTAATGTATTTCACGCTAGTATTGTCTTTAGCTGAAATGTCTGCGGCTATTCCTGCTGCGGGTGGTGGTTACAGCTTCGCAAGACAGGCGATGGGGCCGACAGGTGGCTTTTTCACTGGCTTATCAGTTTTGATTGAATATGCGCTCGCGCCTGCTGCGATAGTGATTTTTATTGGCTCAGCAGTGAATGAATTGGTTGGTATCGATGGCCCTGTTGTTTACGCACTTTTCTACGCCGTCTTTATCGCTATTCATATGGCAGGGGTTGGCGAAGCTCTCAAAGTAATGATGGTCATCAGCGGTTTGGCTGTGCTAGCTATTCTCATTACTGCTGCTGTGCTTATTGGTCACTTTGACGTTAATAACTTATTCGATATTGCTCCGGCGACGGCTCAGGCAACAGAAATCTTACCGTTTGGGTGGTATGGCGTATGGGCTGCGTTGCCATTTGCAATGTGGTTGTTTCTTGCGGTTGAAGGTGTGCCTTTAGCGGCAGAGGAGGCAAAAAATCCGGCAAAAGATGTTCCCAAAGGCATCATTGGTGCGATGCTGTTTTTATTGCTAACCGCAACTCTCGTAGTCGTCCTTTTGGCTGGTGCGGTTGGCTCAAAGGTCATAGGCGATAGCGCGGTGCCATTAGTTGACGCCCTAAAGCTTACGGGCAATTCAACGGTAGCAATGGCCGTGAACTTACTTGGATTGGCTGGCCTTATCGCTTCTTTCTTTTCAATCATTTATGGTTACAGTCGCTTGGTGTTTGCGCTTTCCCGCGCGGGTTATTTACCGCAAACTTTGTCATTAACCAGTGACAAAAAAGTGCCTTCTCGTGCGCTTTTGGTTCCGGGCGTTTTTGGGTTCTTGGTTTCACTTACGGGTGAGGGGGACTTAATCTTGGCGATGGCTGTTGTCGGTGCGACTGTATCGTACGCATTAATGTCCTTGAGCCATATTTTATTGCGAATTAAACAGCCGGAATTAACTCGTCCATATAAAACGCCTGGTGGGATAATTACTTCGAGTATTTCTCTGGTGCTTTCTTTGATCGCAATGACAGGTGTTTATGCTTTTGATCCCTCAGCCTTTTTCATGACAATGGGATTGTTTCTTATCGGTGGTGTTTATTATGGGTTATACAGCCGCAACAAACTGGTGGCAGCAACCGCCGAGGAAGAGTTTGCCATGCTGTCTGTAGCAGAGCTAGAGCTTGAATCAGATGTCGTACGATAGTCACTTTGATTCTTGTTATTCAGCATATTAAGGGAGCCATAGGCTCCCTTTGTCATTTCTATCAAAAGTGCATAGCGCACAAATGCATCACTTTAACTTTATAAGCGGTTAATCATGTGAAAGTCTAGTCTGGATAACGATGGCGAAGATCCATCACAGGTAAAGGTTAAGTTTTCAAGGAAAGAGCATGATAAACAAGGTATTTAATACACTTTTGGGAACAGAGTTACCGATTATTCAAGCGCCAATGGCTGGTGTGCAAGACAGCCAAATGACCATAGCCGTCAGTAATGTTGGCGGGCTTGGCTCGTTACCTTGTGGAATGCTGAACAAAGACGCCATCGTAAAAGAACTTCAACTTATCAAGCAGGCAACTAACCGACCGTTTAACCTCAATTTCTTTTGCCATGAAATGCCGGAGTATGACGCCAACAAGCACGAAAAGTGGCAAAAAACGCTGCAACCGTATTTTTCCGAGGTTGATGCAACCGTTCAGGCTCAGCCAAACGCTCCGACAAGGATGCCTTTCAATCATGATATTGCTGACGCGATTGAACCATTTGCACCGCCAGTGATCAGTTTCCACTTTGGTTTGCCAGACGATGATCTGTTAGCTCGAATTAGAGGGTGGGGAGGGAAGATCCTTTCGTCAGCGACCACGGTGGACGAAGCACTTTGGCTAGAAGCAAAAGGCGTTGACGGTATTATCGCCCAAGGCTTGGAGGCTGGTGGACACCGAGGTATGTTTTTATCGGATGATTTAACTACTCAATTAAGTTTGATGGCGTTATTACCACAAATCGCCAAACGGGTGAATTTGCCTGTTATTGCTGCAGGCGGAATCGCTGATAGAAGAGGGGTGGAAGCCGCGTTGAGACTAGGAGCGAGTGCCGTTCAAGTTGGCAGCGCCTATTTGTTGTGTGATGAGGCGAAAACATCGTCTTTACATCGATATGCCATTGCCAGTGAACGCGCGCAACATACCGCTGTGACCAATGTTTTCTCGGGCCGACCAGCGAGAGGCATTGTGAATCGCGCGATGTCGGAGCTAGGCTACATCAGTGAGTTTGCGCCGAAATTCCCATACGCCTCCATTGAAATGGCTCAACTAAGAGCGCTTATGGAAAAGCAAAACCGAGATGAATTCACACCGTTGTGGTGCGGACAAAACTCGTCGGGTTGTAAGGAAATATCGGCGGCAGAAATGACATTGTCATTAGTGGAAGGCATAGATTTAAACTGATATGCATCTTGCCTTTTAAAGCGATGCTGACTGAATGGTTACGAGTTATCCCTGTATTTATGTAGTAAATCTAATGGGATGTGGCAGTAATCATTCGGAAAGTTTGTGAGTCTGTCTTGGTGCTCATCATCACTTGGCACATAATTTGTGAGTGGCAGTACTTCTACGGCGATCTTGTCGGCGTCCGGTCGTGCTGCGATAAACGCTTTCGCGATGGTGAGATGCTGTTCGTTTTGGCTATAAACACCAGTACGGTACTTCTCACCTACGTCTTCACCTTGCTTGTTAACGCTGTAAGGGTCGATTATCTCAAACAAATACCCCATTAAAGTTTCAACCGAAACTTGCTCAGGGTCGAACTGGGTTTTCACGCACTCTGCGTAGCCATCGTATTCGGATTGAGTGTTATCCGTTGTGCCATTTGCTCGCCCGGCTTCTGTGTTGATTACGCCCGGAAGGTGGCGCATAAATTCTTGCACGCCCCAAAGGCAGCCGCCTGCGAAGTAAATTTCTTCCATTACTTTTATCCTAGTCTCTATCGTTGTTGGGATGTAGGGAGTTAACCCCTCTTCTTCCATCCCATTTTCGTTGCCCTATTATCTGTTGATGGGAGCGATATTCGCAAGGTACAGCTTGGCTAATCAGACCACGCGTTTTTTCCTTTTTACTTTCAAGTTCTTTTCATATGAAACATCAGGTGAGTATACTGTAAGCTCATCAATAAGGAGCGAACCTGTGAACCCAAGACAAAATGAAATCCTGCAATTAGTGAACGACCGTAAACGCGTTCAAGTCACAGAGCTTTCTGACATCATTGGCGTGTCGGGTGTGACCATCAGACAGGATTTGAACTTTCTGGAGCAACAGGGCTACCTAAAGCGCGTTCACGGCGCAGCTACCGCGTTGCAAAGTGATGACATTGATGCCCGCCTAGAAGTGCGTTTCGATATTAAACAATCGCTCGCAAACCAAGCTGCGGATTTGGTCGCATCGAATGAGACAGTGCTGATTGAAGGGGGCAGTGCCAATGCGTTGTTGGCTCGGACATTGGCTGAGCGCGGCGATGTGACCATCATTACGCCATCGGCGTATATCGCCCATCTCATCCGTAACACTTCTGCCAACATTATCTTGCTTGGTGGCGTATATCAGCACCAAGGCGAGAGTTTGGTCGGACCGCTGACTAAGTTGTGTATTGAGAACATTCATTTCAGCACGGCCTTCTTGGGTATTGACGGCTTCCATCAAGACACTGGCTTTACTAGCCGCGATATGATGCGCGCTGAGATTGCAGAAACCATCATTGCGAAAAAAAGGCGCAATATTGTTCTAACGGATTCTAGTAAATTTGGGCAGATTTATCCCTCATCAATTGGTAAGACTGACGAAATATCAGTGCTGCTGACTGACAAAGCCGCTCCGAAAAGCGACCTTGAACAAATCAAAAAGCGAGGTGTGGAAGTCATATTAGGCTGATTAAGCCATGCTTCGTTTTCGCTTAGCGAGCATTGCTGTTGGGGAGAAACCGGTGACTAGCATAGTACCGCTAAGCACTAGAATTGTTCCTATGATGGTGTTTGAGCCGACGGGCTCATCTAGCACCAAGTAGCCCCATAAGATACCAAAAACAGGAACAAGAAAAGTGACAGTTAGCGCTGACGCTGGGCCGATATCAGAAACTAAGCGGAAATAGAGCAAATAAGCGAACCCTGTGCATACAACGCCGAGCGTGACAACAGAGCTCCATTCGAAATGACTTGGTTCTGCACGCATTGGTAAGAATGGTAGCAGCGGCAGTACCCAAATAACCGCCGCCCACATACTGCCGTGAGCATTGTCAAAAGCTGGTACTTGTGGCGCATTTTTAGTGTAGTTGGTAGCAATGCCATAGCTGAAAGAAGCCATCAAACTGGCGGCAATAGGGAGCATGGCTTCTTCACCTATGGTTGAAGTATCTAAGCCGACCAAGACTGCAACGCCTCCAATGCCTATTAGCATACCGAGAACAGATTTCGCTGTGAGTGGGCTGCGGTACCAAGCAAAGCCAACTAGTGCTCCCCATATTGGGGCGGTTGAGTTCAATATTGCTAAAGTTGATGCATTCAGTGTCTGGGCTGCGTACGCAAAGAGTAAAAATGGAACTGCGCTATTGAATAAGCCAATAATAAAGAAGTGTTTAGTATGCGCAGTTAACGTGAGTTTCTTCTTCAAATATACGGCGATCAATAACAAAGCGACGGCGGCAAATGTAACTCGAAATTCGATTAAGTAAGCTGGCCCGAATGTGTTGGCGGCGACTCGCATAAACAGAAACGAGCCACCCCAAATAGCAGCGAGGCAGAGTAAGCGAAAAAAACTGACGGCAGTCATTTGACATCCTTGGTCGAGGTCTAGCGCCTCATCGATTAATTGTTGCGCTAACAGTGAATTAAACCAAGGATGAGGTCAACCAGAAATGTAATGCCAGTTCCGGATCTGGCTAGCTTGGGCTCACGTTGATGGTGTGTTGTTGATTTGTGATGACTTAATGGCTCTCTGACCATACTGCGAATTCATTTCCACTCGGTTCAGTGAAGTGGAATCGACAGCCGCCGGGGAATTCGAAAATAGGGCGGATAATTTTTCCACCATGCTGCTCTACTTTTGTCTCAGTGGCTTGAATGTCTGAGCTATAAAATACTAAAAGTGCGCCACCATTTGCGGTTTGGTTTATAAACTCAGATTTGAAGAATCCGCCATCCAATCCTTGTCCTGAAAATGCAGAATATTCTGGACCATAATCGGTAAAGCTCCAGTCAAAAGCACGCTCAAAAAATTGTTTGGTCGCACTGACATTAGTGGAACCAAATTCAACGTAATTCAATTTTTCATGTTGATGCATGGTGAAATCCTTCTCGGTTACTATCGTTTCTAGGCGAACTTTTCTACGATGATGTCGTCCGCTTTTTCGACAAATAATGCGCCATTATCTCTGAGTTCTGTCAGCACATTCTCTACATTATCAGGCAGCACCGCACGAGTTGAAGCAAGATTAACTACCACATTGTAGCCAAGTTCCAGCGCTTGCATGACGGATTTTTTCACACAAAAGTCTAAGGCAAGGCCACCGATAACTAAGGTATCAATCCCGTTGAACTTTAGAAATTCATGCGCGCCTGTCGTTTTGGTGTCGGCAATATCATGGAAAAAAATACCGTAAGGGTGCGCGTCAGGATCCATACCTTTATTAACTTGAAAATCATAGTCCAACACGGGTGGTAAGCCATCTAGCAGCTCAGAACCTGTTGTGCCAAGCACACAGTGACGGTTCCACTTTATATCCACATTCGGTAAACCAACGGGCTCAAGCATATTGGCTGGCGATTCTGCATCCCATTTTGCTTTCGGTGGGTGCAAGTCACGACTGACCAGTTTTAATCGGCCTTTGGCATGATTGTTCAAAAGCTCCGGTACGATTTCCAACGCACCTGCAACGGGCAGTTCATCTGGACATAACTCACTAAAGCCTTTCTCTGGATCAACGTCGATCACTGCTGTAGTTTGATAGTTTACTCGAATAGTCATGGCAGACTCCTTGTCTGTCTGATTGTCTGCGTTTATCCACGCAAACAGTTTTGAAAAAAGGTTACTTCGTCGCTAGTCAGCGTATATACCATTGCGGGTTTTCCACCTTTGCCTTTGTTGGTTGAAGCGACTTTATTAGTGGGTTTTAGTACGCCTGAATCTATCAAGCGGCGCTTAATCGTCATTCGGCTGATATCAATACCAAACTCTTGATAAGCAGAAATGATGTCCGCAACCAAAAACTCTTTGTCTAATGCAAACAAAAGAACCGATGTGTATTCAATGGATGCACGAAGCTTTTGCCACGCTTTTTCAATGGTTTTTTGATGATCAAATGCGAGGGTTTCTTCTCCATTGAGAATAGCCTGTAGCGAAAACCATTTAAGTTGGCATTCCGGTACACCTGCATTATTTATTTGCTCTACATTGTTACGATCAACTAAGGCGTAGTGCGTAATGTTTAAGCTCCAGTCTTCTGGATCGCGCTTTGGATCACCGTCGATAAACGCTTCGCTAAAATGACGAGGGTAGGTATGGATTTTCTCACGGCAAATTCGGCGCCGCGCCGCTTCAAAGTTTTCATCGGCCGGGCGTCCGCCTTCACTGGTTAAGTCTTTATCAAAGACAAATCCGCCCGGTAGTGCCCAGACTCCATGGTATGGCCGATTTGGATTTGAACGTTTAATCAACAACACTTCCAATCCCTTATCGGCACAGCCAGATAGCCTGAATGGAATAATGTCGACAGATACGATCATGGTTGGGTCCTAATATTGATTTGTAAGTAATCTAGCGCATAACAAGTGGTCAATCAATGGGTAAGTAACGAGTTGTTAGAAACGTTTTTGGTAGTGTTCGTAATACGGTTTGAGCATAAATTTACGGATGACTCTGACTTATTCACAATGCTTGCTCGAATTCTAGACAAAAAAACCTTATAAAAATGAGTGGTTAGTAACAAAAGTTGACAAACTATAGATGGGTGTTTATTGTTTACGCAAATTAGTTAGTAACAAAAAGTTATATACCCAGGAAGGGCATGTAGAAGGGCACCTAATGACCACCAAACTATTTTCTTCCCGCATCATTCAAAGCGCTTTGGATTTCGATGTCTACAAAGTCAATATGATGAGCGCTGTAACAGCGCTTTACCCTGATGCGATGGTGTCATATAAGTTTATCGTGCGCAGTGAGGAAGACCTCTCTGAGCTTTTGCCCGAGGTAAAAGCCGAAGTCCTTAAACTGCAAGATATTCATTTTACGCAAGAAGAAATTGAATATATTAAGCGTGTCGCGCCTTACCTGAATCTTGACTTTGTTGATGCACTGCGCCATTTCCGTTTCAACCCACAAAGTGATGTCTCTTTCCATAATAAAGCCATGGCTGATGGCTCAAGCCAGTTAAGAATAACCATTAACGGTTTGTGGCGAGATACCATCTTGTACGAAACGATCATCATGAGCATCGTGTCTGAAGTTCGTAGCCGTCAGCGTTGGTCAGATATCCCTGTTGCGCAATTTACCACTGTTTTAGAAGAGAAAGTTCGACACCTAAAGTCGGAACTAAAACGTCGTAACATTACTAACTTTAAATTTTCTGACATGTCGACGCGTCGACGTTTTTCCTTTCAAGCTCAGCGCACTATGCTGGAATATTTGTGCCAGGAAGTGCCGGAATGTTTGACAGGAACAAGCAACTATCACTTAGCAAAAGAGCTAAACTTGACGCCTATCGGCACCGTTGCTCATGAATGGTTTATGGGACACCAAGCTCTGGTGAATGTGCGAGATTCGCAAAAAGTGGCGTTGCAACGTTGGCAAAAAATGTTTAATGGTGCACTAGGTATTGCACTGACCGACACGATTGGTATCGATGCTTTCCTTAAAGACTTTGATGAAGAACTAAGTAACGCGTACTTCGGTGTACGTCACGATAGTGGTTGCCCTTATAGCTGGGGTGAAAAAATGATTGCACACTACCAGTCGCTGAATATAGACCCATTAACAAAAACACTGGTGTTTACCGACGGACTTAACTTCGAACAAGCGTTAGATATTTGCGAGTATTTCCAAGGACGTATTCAGGTGAGTTTTGGTATCGGTACTTTTCTTGCCAATGATATGGGTGATTATGTCAATAAAGATGGTGAAGCCTACCAGCCACTTTCTATCGTGATAAAAATGGTCACGTGCAATGGTTCACCGGTCGCCAAAATCAGTGACGAACCTGAGAAAGCCATGTGTGAAGATATCTTCTTTTTGATGAATCTCAAGCGCCGCTTTGAACAACCTCTTGACTTAAATGAGTGTCGTAAAATGATCGATCGTTTAGAAACTGAAGGTCAAAATTATCTCATCGACGCGTAGGCGTTATCCTCTCTCCATGATAAGCACCCTCTATCGTTACGACAAATTTATATAGGTAAACGTGGAGGGTGATTTCGTTATAGTAATATACAGAAGTAACCAGATACAGCGCAGGAAAGCACTCAAAAGTTGATGTGTTATCTGCCTTTGATTGGTGTAAATCGATACGTTACAGCATCGTGGACGGTGTATCTCATCCGACACTAAACTCAGTCTAATCACGTAGTTTATTCCCACGTACCATGAGCTCACTCGGGTATAGACGTCTATCTGCTTTTATGGCTTTGGGCTTCACGTAGTTGCTTGAATCAGGAGTCAAAATGAACCTAGTAGTACATTTGCAAAAGAAAGCGATCCGAAAATATGGCTATGAGATGGCCACTCGCCAAGCATGGAAGTGTGGTATCAAGGCAAATCTTGTAAAGCGCGTGATTGGCCTTTTTAAAGGACAAATTGTTTGTGTGGTTGAAGGTTGCCGAGCAGAGTTTTCTTCTCCTCTTAATAACCCCCTTCACGAAGATGACAAGCAGGGGCGATATGTGTTTGTTGGCGGTGTATGCTGGGAACCAAATAACATTATAGCGCCTGGTTTCCCTGATTTTATGTTTATGCACGTGCGTAATCTAAGCCACCGTCATAAGTATTTAACGGATGACGAACTATTTTTGAGCTTGGCTTAAAAATAAATCTCATAGACTAGTCCAGCCCAATCATAATCAGTAGTGATACAGTTTTATCTCTGTTGACATTCTGCTGAGTGTTTCTTGACGTACCTCTTATAAAACAGTGTTTCTTTACTTGTTAATAACAGAGGGTTTGTTTTCGTCTGATGTGATTTCCCTTTTGCGATTTACCATAACGCTCATCAAAGCAAACCATACTGGGATGTAAATCATGAATATGAAATCTATCGCAATTGCAACGGCAGTTGTTGCTGTACTAGCAGGCTGTAAAGACAAAACGCCACCAGCTCCAACTCAAGCAAACATTACTTTGGTTGAAGCGGTGACTGAAACGGTGAAAAAGCCGCACCAAGTATGTAAAGACGTGGTAGTAACCGAGCAAGTTGCCCCTGCGGATGACAATAAAATTATTGGTACGGTTGGTGGCGCAGCAGCTGGAGCAGCGCTGGGCAACCAAATCGGTGGTGGCTCAGGTAAAGTGATTGCAACTGCAGCTGGTACGATTGCTGGTGCACTGACAGGTCGTAAGATCCAGGAGAATGTGCAAAAAGGTGATGTAGTAACAACGACGAAAAAACAGTGTCATACAGAATATACGACATCTGATAAAGTAGTGGGTTACGACGTCACTTACGAAGTTTCAGGTGCACCAACGACGGTTCGTTTGGCGAGCAAACCAGCGACAAAAACGTTCCCAATTCAAGATGGTAACGTTGTTCTACCACAATAGTTAGCGACTTAACCGAAGCGATTAACAAGCCCTTTTATCTTTGAGATGAAAGGGTTTTTTCACATAAGCGGCGTTTTCATCTGTTTTCCCATTGGAATGTGCGGCCAGAAATACCCGTTAATTTCCGCGTTCGATACAATCACTTTTCTTAAAGTACGAACGGAAAAAACATGGAAGATTTTTACCTGACCGAGCACGGTCTGGCTGGTTATTTCGAAGCGCAATGGTTCGACAAGTTCATTGAGGATCAACAGATTGAGATGATAACCAGTCGCTCAAAACAAGTCCCACTTTCTTTTTTGTCATCACCTCACTGCTCCCAAGTTGCTGATTTTATTGCGCAGGCGGTAATCGAAAGCAGCGTTCAGCCGTATTCCCTACTTGAGGTTGGGGCGGCGCTGGGAAGAAATTATTATGAGTTAGTGCAACGCTTACCTAACCTTAAAGAAGCGACGCTTGTGGAGCCTTCAAATAGGTTAATGGATGGCTTGAAGCAACTATTAATAGAAGAACAACGCGTCGAGCTTACTTACCTTCACGATGTGAACACCTTAAACACTTTAGAGGTAGAGAATAGAGATATCGTACAGAAATGTGCTCATGTTGATTTGACGCTAATTAACCAGCCTTTTGAGCTCGATACTCTCCAATCTCGCTTTGATTTAGTCGTATGTTTAAATGTGATTGATCAATGTGAGTCGCCACTTAGCGTGATCAATGCTCTAAAAAAAACCACCAAGGTGGGTGGGCTGATCGTTGTCTCTTGCACTTATCAGTGGAACGCGAAACACATCAAAAATAAAGAAGAGGCGGTTGATGATATCAAAGAATACTTTGCTGAAGGCTGGCGTCTAGTGTCGGAAGCCGATCATGAATATCGCATCCGGTTTAATGATCGCTTTGCAAGGCAGTTTTTATCTCACGTAGTCGCTTACGTAAAAACCGATTAGAGCCACATAAAAAAACCGAGCACTTACGGCTCGGTTTTTTTAGTCTTTGGGTTAGAGCACAACTTTAAGTAACGTGCGCTTCTTGTTGCTCTTGCAACTTTTTCTTGCGACGCTCTCGTTTAGAAAGCCAAACCAGAGGCACAACAATCATAATGGTTCCTATTGCCATAAATATGTCTGGCACTTCTCCAAACCAAATCAATCCCACAAACACGGCACCAATTAAGCCACTGTATTCAGCGCTGGCAATTTTGTTGCTATCGATCGAGCGGTAAGCGATGACACATGTTGCTGCATAAATCATGATGAACAAACTTGAGCCAGCAGCAACAGGGAAAGCACTCCAGTCCCAAGGTTCTGCTTCGATCAGAACAAGCAAGAAGGCTACTGGAATACCTGCCAAGTTTGTCATCAATAACGTTTGCATCACAGACTGATTTTTTGGCAGTTTTCGAATGAGCAAGTTATTGATTGCTAGAGTAATTGCAACAACTAAAGCTGAAATCGCTGCCCAATCGATTTGGTCTGGACGAATGATGACCAATACACCGGCAAAGCCCATTATCGCTGCGGCGACCGATTGCTTAGACAACTGTTCTCCAAAAAAGATTGCTGCAAGCGGCAACATGATCAATGGCGCGGCGTAAAAGATCGCGTTCGCAGTTGCGAGCGGTAAAGATGAGATCGCCAAAACCATGAATATTGCACCAAGTAACCATACGTGAGCGCGAACAGCATGCCACTTAAACCCTTCAAGAAAAGGCGCATTTTTTGTTAGCAAGTAGACTGGCAGCAGGAAAAGCACCGCTGAAATTTGTCGGAAAAAGACAAATTGAAAAATAGGCACTTCATTTCCGACACTTTTAATTAAAGAGTCCGAAAGCACCGCAATGAGATTTCCAACAATTAATAGCAGCATCGCTGCTCCGACCGATGTAACTTTCACTTTTTCCTCTCCTCTTTCTTTGCCAAAGAGTAGGTGATGTCATAGGATGAAGTGAAGTGATATTTATTAGTTTAAGTATGAGATTTTTAGATAATGAAATTGCCACCACTCAGAGCGGTTCACTGTTTTGAATCTGTTGCCAGAAACTCTAGCTTTTCGCTTGCTGCTGAAGAACTCAATGTGACGCAAAGTGCCGTTAGCCACCAGATACGATTATTAGAAGATTACTTGGGTGAATCATTATTTATCCGCCAAGGCAGAAAGCTCTCTTTGTCCGATACGGGCACCCGCTATTTAGAGGATATTAGCCCAGCAATTAGCTCAATTGCGATGGCCAGCCAAAAGGTGCGAGAAGGGGACAAAGGCAGCATACGGTTGGCGATTTATAGCTCGCTCGCCGTAAAGTGGCTTATTCCGCGTTTGTCTGATTTTAAGCGCTTACATCCAGAAATCGATCTGACACTCAATATGGTCGTTGGTGATCCTGAACAGACAGACAGCGTTGGCGATTGTTTTATCACGGTAGAAAAGCCAAAGCGAAACTACATGTCGGTAAAGTTATACGCGGAGACGCTGTATCCGGTCTGCAGCCATAAAATTTGGAAAGAGTTGCAAGATCAACCGATTCCAGAAGCGCTTTGGCGATACCCTATTTTGTCGACAGACTCAATTTATCGTGAGAGAGGAAAAGACTGGGCTGAGTGGTGTAGAGCGGGCGGTTACACCTTGCCGAAAGATGTCGATGTTCAACATTTTAGTCATATGTTGTTGGCAATTGAGGCGGCGCGTTATGACCAAGGCATCGCATTTGCGAATGATTTTATGCTTAATGAAAGAGATAAAGCGCACGATTTGGTGTATATCCCTTCTCATGGATTGGAAACCGGCGACAGCTTCTATTTTATTCATAAAAAGAGTCGAGCCAAGCAAGCGGAAATCATCAAGCTCACTAACTGGTTGAAGCAGCAATGCTTGTGAAATGACTAAATTGTCAAAATTAAGAAAGAAAGTGGCAAAGTTGTGTCTAAATATTTCATGTTTTATTGAGTTTTTATTCATTAACATCCACTTGGTTTTGAAACCAAGTGAAATGGATAGCATGGCATGCTTAAGGATGGGCAAAACACAACCTCAATAATTAACAGGCAGTGAAATACAATGTTTAAAAAAACATGGCTAATGACAGCCCTTCTAGCAACATGTTCTGTTGCAAACGCAGCTCCTTACGTTGGTGCATCTGTAGGTCAAGCATCGTTTGGTGATGTTAATGGCTCTATCAATGGTGGTGGTACTAACGCTAGCACTAAACTTAAACTTGAAGATGACTCAAGCCTTTCAGGCAAAGTATTCGGTGGTTACAAATTCAACGAATACATTTCTCTAGAAGCGGCCATTGGTGGCTACGATGCTTTAGACGGCAAAGTTGTTACTGTTGGTGATATGAAGTATCTATCGATTCAGCCAAAAGCGACTCTACCGATTGGCGATCGTTTCAACCTTTTTGCTAAAGCTGGTCTTTCTTACTTCAATGCTGAATTCAAAATTAGCAACTCTGTGATTGACGGTAGCGCAGGCCATACCACCATTTCTGACAGCACTGTAACAGGCATGTACGGTTTAGGCGCAGAGTTCGCTATTACTGAAAACTTTGCTCTACAAGTTGAATGGGAATACATGATGCCTGAGCTAGACATTGCGAAATTTGGCAATGAAAAAGTAACGGTTGATGCAGACATCAATGTGTTCTCTGTAGGTATGAGCTACCGTTTCTAAGAATACTTATTCAAGTTACCTCTTGGCTTAGTAAACGTTTTTGACTTCTGTTGGTCGAGCTGAGTCCAAGCTTTGAATTTGTTTAGATATAGCACAGGAAGTTTAGTTGCTAAGCGTCCTGTGCTATTTTTTTGCTTTGGAATAACTCTTAGGAATCTTTGTGAACGATGTCAATCTTAGGTATCTGGATCTACTGTTAAAGCACTTTGAACCTCACCAGTATCACCTTGTTACGCTTTCTGAGCTAGAAGCGGTGATTTGCACGTCGAGGCGCAATGTTTCTATTGTGATGAAAAAGCTTGCCACTTACGATTGGGTCGATTGGCAACCTGCGATTGGCCGAAGTAACGCTAGCCGTCTCAGTATTAATATTTCCCTCCAACAAGCGATGACCGAGTTTTTGGTTGAGGAGCTTGGCAGAGGAAGAATGAACTCAATAACGAAACTTATTGATTGGTTCGGTCAAACCGCGGTTAGAGCACTAACTATCGCATCTGAAAAAGTGAATCGATTGAATGAATCAAATAACGCTATTTTGATTTCTTCTTACCCTTGGGTATCCAAAATCGACCCTGCGAATACTTACCGTCACACTGAATTACACGTCGCGAAAAGCGTTTATGACGTATTGCTGACCCAAAATTCCAATGGTGGTATCGAGCCATCGTTAGCACACGAATGGAAAATGGAAGGCAAGGTAATGACGTTATGGTTGCGGCCAGGCA
Organism: Vibrio sp. D54; assembly: GCF_021728075.1. NCBI lineage: Bacteria > Pseudomonadati > Pseudomonadota > Gammaproteobacteria > Vibrionales > Vibrionaceae > Vibrio > Vibrio sp. D54. The sequence goes on from NZ_JAKKCS010000002.1 coordinate 164,239, forward strand.
TATATCGCCATGATGGCGAGCCCCTTAACATACAGGATGTGGTTTGGAGTATAGAAAGACTCAGGGAGATAAAAGGACCAGTTCACGAGCTCTGGCAATGCATTGATAGTGTGGTTGCAGAAACATCTAACTGCTTAAAAATTATATTGAAGCATCCGAACAAGTTGTTTCCATACATGCTAGCAACTCCTCATGCGTCTATTCTGTGTCGAGATGTCGTCTCTTTCGGTTCTAGTTATTCCTACCACATCGGGACTGGGCCATTTAAAATTAGCGGCTGGAACCAGGAGAGTATGACTCTTGAAGCGCACAAAGAGTATTTTTCAGCACGCGCATTGTTAGATCAAATAACGCTGTCTCATGGTGATGTTAAAACCTTAAATATGTTGAGCTTTAACCAAAGCTCCGATCACGTTGAAGTGGAAAAAATTAGCGCATTTTCATATCTGACCTACCGCGAACGTGCGGAATCCCTACTCACAAAAGAAACTTGGTATCAACTCGCTGATTACATCCATGTGCAAAAGCGAATTTATGATGCGCCAAGTGCCGTTGACAGCATTCAGTTAGAGACTCACGAGCAAGATTTATCAATAACAGATGGTGGTGTGATACCTAAACTGAAAGGTAAAGTGGTATTAGCTGAACCTGTCTGGACGATACCGAGTCTAATTCGTCATTCCGAATGGTTGCACAGTGTGATTCGTGCAACGGGATTGGAGTTGGAGATCGTCGTTATTGATGACATTAGTTTTCCTGAGGTAGTGTCTCACCAAGCAGACTTGCTCTTCATTGAGGAAGTCATGGAAGCACCATTTGAATATGGCATCTTCGAATGGCTGTCGATAGCAACTGGACTGCGTTTTAGTTTTGATCAAAGCCAGATGTTAAGCCATAGAGAAAAGGTTCGCAGGGCGATGGCAGATGATCACTCGCTACAGTCTTTATTAAACCTAGAGAAAGCGCTGCGCGATCAGTACCTATATTTGCCTTTGTTTGTTGGCTACGAAGAAGTGACAAAAACACAGCAAGTGCGAGGTGTGCAGGTGAAGAATACAGGCTATAGCGATTTACATAGGTTATGGATTGCTCATTCACACTAACGTCTGTGTGCAAGATGATGCAAATGTCCAACGCATAAAGCCATCGAAATGATGGCTTTATAAGGGCGTATCGGATTAGAAGTTGTACGACACACTTGCGCCAACAACCCATTGGTTTGCACTATCAACGATAGATGAGTCGCTGATACCGCTGCCTAGGCGCGTGTATTGTGTCATTTGGCTTACTTGCCAGTTGTCGTTGATTGGCATAACAAGTTTGTAGCCCACACCATAGCTTACCGTTGAATCACCTTTGTATGCTTTGCGGTTTGCGTTTGCTTCGCGTTGTTTTACACCAAAGTAGTAATCTACGTAGTCTTCACTTTGATAAGTTAGGTTAGCAAAAGGAACAAAATCAACACTACCGAATTTCATGATGTGGAAGTAAGTCGCGCCCGCTAAGTAACCTTTGTAAGCACCACTGATATCGTGCTGAAGGTACGTAGAAATGACGTTGTTTTGATCCAGTGTAAAGTCTGCGTTTAAACCTAGATCGACGGCGAAGCGGCGTTTATCTGTGCCTTTCAGGCTTTTCGCTGTATCACCGTCGCGCATTACACCGCTACCTACAAGGTAGGCACTCATGTTGATTAACTCATTGGTGTTACCGAAGAAGCGGTAGTTAATGCCACTTAGGTCGGCATTAAAGTCGTCACCATGGTAACCACCGTTGAGAATTGGTGCTGTATTATGCTTTTGATCTTTGAAAAGATCGCTGCCTTGAGCCACACCAGCTTCTACGTTCCAACCGCCTTCGTTGTTGTAGATATTACCGTTACGAATGTAAGTATCGCCAGCGAAAGCTGAGCCAGCAGCTGTCAAAGTAAGTAGTGCAATTAATGTTTTTTTCATCATTTTTCCGAGTTGTTCTGTTTTGTTTTGAACACTGTACAAAATGATGTTGTAAGCATCTATCGGCAAAGCGTATGGAAATGTAATGAACAATCAGGGTAAGAAGCGGAATGTTGCTTCAGAATAGAAAGGTTGCTGGAATAGCGTTCGTTAAAATAACGAAAAATCCGAGCTGGGGTGGCTCGGATTTGGGGTATTTATCAGGTATTGATACTAACTTCTTACTGTTTCGTTAAGTTGTATAGTGGTGCTAGGTCACCCGTTACTTTTTCGCCATTCATGTCTAGCTTCATAAGTACGTTTTCACCAACAAAGTATTGGTTTGGTGCATCTTCATTTGTCAACGTTACGATGCTGCCATTTGCGTCCCAAGTGAATTGACCTTCAGATTTTGATTGACCGTCTTCTTTGTCTTGGTAGCTTTCTTCAAGTACGTAAGTGCCATCTTGATTTAGTGTGATGGTCATATCGATACCAGCACAATCCGCGCAAGGTAGTGTTCCTTTGTAGGTGCCGTTCCAGTCCAGAGCACTTTGTGCGTTGTGTTCAGAGTCTACAAATGTCTCTTCAGTAATTACCTGTTCTTCTTCTACTGGTAACGTGTCAATTGTCTCAGTCGTAACGTCTGCACTGGTGGTGACTTCAGTTTCCGTTGCCTGAGGTACTTCAACTGCGCTTGTTTCGGCAGGTTTCTCATCTTGACAGCCTGCAAGAATGATTACCGCGCCTGTTAGTGCCAACATTGTCTTTTTCATTTTATCCCTCTTTAAATCAAGATTTTGTATGAGAGTAATAGTAGACATTTATCGAGGATTTGCGTCATCAAAAAGCAATAGAATGATCTAACTATGTCAATAAAACCGGATATGAGCATGAAATTGTCAGGAAAATCAGAACAATGTAAATGTTGCTTTGGGTATCAAGCTTGAGCCCACAGATAAATATCTAAAAAAGGGGATTGTGAGCGAGTTAATTGATAACAGCCCACATTGTTGTGAGCTGTATTATCAACATCATCTAAGAAACGTTATTGAAGCTTGAGCGTGAAGTGCCCCGTTTTGTGCTTCGTTGATCAGAAAATAGCTCCGCAATAACCTGACGATTTAATTCGCCTTTCAAATGGCCGTGCTCATCGATGACGGGCAGTGAATGTTCACATGACATGACTTCAGTTAGCACTTGCTCAATGGCTAAATGTGGAGAGATGATAGGCACCTCTTCATAGATATCATCACGCCAACCTGATATATGAGTTAACTTCGCTGCGTTTAGCAATCCTTGCTGTGTTATCACGCCTTGATAGCCTGCATTGGTCTGATGGTAGGCATAATCACGTTTAACACGTTTCATTTCACTCAGTGCATCTTCAATGGTTTCAGCGCTAACACAGTACGAAGGTGGCTGCATCAGCGTTTCGACCGTCAGTGCTCGCGCTCTATTGACGTCTTTTACAAAGGCTTCAACGTACTCATCGGCAGGATGCAGTAAGATTTCGTCTGGTGAACCTTGTTGGACAAGTTCACCGTCTTTAAGAATCGCGATGCGATCGCCAAGTCGAAGCGCTTCATCTAAATCATGAGTAATGAAAATAATGGTTTTGTGCAGCTTCTGTTGCAGCTCTACCAGCTGATCTTGCATTTCGCTCCGAATCAGAGGGTCCAATGCCGAGAAAGCCTCGTCCATCAACAGTATTTCGGCGTCGGTAGCTAGTGCCCGTGCAAGGCCCACACGCTGTTGCTGTCCACCCGATAGTTGAGCAGGATACTGGTGCTCATAGCCCGTCAGTCCAACGGTTTCTAACCATTCATTTGCTTTTTCTAAGCGCGCCTCTTTATTCATTCCCTGAACTTCCAAACCATATGCGATGTTGTCGATAACAGTGCGATGAGGCAGCAAGCCAAAGCGTTGGAACACCATAGACATCTTGTGACGGCGAAACTGTTCAAGCTCTTTGTTAGAAAGTTGCATGACATCCACCCCTTCTACCAAGATCTGCCCCATGGTTGGATCGATTAATCGATTGAAGTGGCGAATCATGGTGGATTTTCCAGAACCGGATAATCCCATAATGACAAAAATTTCACCCTTTTGAATTTGCAGGTTGATGTCTTTTAGTCCGACCGTGTGGCCCGTTTCCGCTAAAACCTGCTCTTTACTATGTCCCAACTTAACGCGCTCAATCACGCTATTGGGTCTGGTACCGAAGATTTTATACAGACCGCTGATTTCGATAAGTGGACTAGTCATGTTTTGAGTCTCCTAAATGAGCTTGAGTGCGTTTCGCATACGCTTGTGAAGCACGATCAAAAAGGATTGCTAGGGCGACAATTGCTAAACCATTGAGAAGACCAAGAGTGAAATATTGATTGGTAATAGACTTTAGAACAGGCTGACCTAAACCTTTTACCCCAATCATTGATGCGATGACCACCATTGACAGTGCCATCATGATCGTTTGGTTAATTCCCGCCATGATGGTTGGCATTGCAAGCGGAAGCTGAACCCCAAAAAGCCGTTGCCGAGTGCTGGCACCAAATGCGGTTGCGGCTTCCAATACTTCTTTATCAACTAGACGAATGCCCAAATTGGTTAAACGAATAACCGGTGGAATCGCGTAGATCACTACTGCAATAAGGCCAGGAATTTTCCCGATGCCCAATAACATCACAACTGGAATGAGATACACAAATGCCGGCATGGTTTGCATGACGTCGAGTAATGGTGTTACCACCGACTGAATGCGATTAGAGCGCGCCATAGCGATGCCGATAGGGATACCAAGTGCGATGGCAAGCATAGTACATACAGTGATGATACTGAGCGTGCGCATAGTGTCTTCCCACATTCCAAAATAGCCAATCAGAATCAGCGAACCAAAACATGCAGCGGCCAGTTTCCAAGAGCGGCTGGCGGCATAAACGAGAGTGGTGCAGACACCTAAAATAATGAACCAAGGTGTAGAAATCAGAAGTTTTTCAAACCAGACAAGAAACGCAAGGAGCGGATCAAACAGAGACTCAATGAGTTCACCATACTCGCGAGAGAAATCTCTATAGGCGCCGTCGAGTGTTTTGCGAATCGCCCTGAGATCAGAGGCATCCATTTCCGGGAATTCGCTGAGCCAATTTGAGTCAGACATATGTACTTCCTTTTTCTGATATACCTAAGCGCTCTCAAGAAACTTAATTTGGCAAGAAGAGTAGGGCACCTAGGCCAAGTAATGTTCGTTCGACAGGTTCTGTATCGAAAGTATTACCCTTTAAGCTCAGGCCAATGTCGTCAAACTTCTCTTTTTCGTTTCTTAGGTATACATCCTTTTAAATAAAACAATCATTAGTGTTCAAACTAATGATTTGCTTGGATTATAGTTTTTCTTCTTCAATAAAATGAACACATTAGCGTGTATTTGTATGAAAAATCTGCGCAAACTAACGTTTTTATTATCCGGTTAATTAGAATTGATCTTTTTGTTCGTTTGTCATCAAAATTCCTAAATTATTAGATGTCTAATTAATGCTGATGTATTACGTATTTGTCGTGTTGATTTTTGCAAACTTAGTTTATTGGCATATGCTAAAAATGTTATTGGCATATGCCAGTTTAAGGCGTAATTTGACTCTGTGTTTTTGAGGGACAATGATGGCAAGACCAAAGATAGAAAGACGAATATGCGGACGTGCGGCTCACCATTGCTTTAAGCCCAATGGCATTCCATTTAATCAGTTGGAGCAAGTCGCCATATTACCAGAAGAGTTAGAAGCGCTACGTTTAGCCGACTTAGAGGGGCTTAGCCAGCAGCAAGCTGCGGAGCAGATGGGCGTTTCTAGACAAACTTTTGGTAACACAGTAAAAAGTGCAAGATTGAAAGTCGCAAAAAGTTTAGTTGAAGGTCATGCATTAGTTTTTCCGAATGAGGAGTCAAACTTATGATTTATGCTATTCCTAATGATGGTGAGCGGGTGGCAAACCACTTTGTAAAAGCACCATACATCGCTATTTATTCTGATACTGACGGTATGCTAAAAAACTTAGCGAACATTGCTTCTATGCCACAAGCGGGTTGTAATGCGAAGTCTCAGTTGATCCAGTCTCTACAAGGGTACAATGTGGATGCTGTTCTTGTGCGAAATATTGGTGAACGCGTATTGGCAAAGCTACTTAGCAGTGGCACGCCAGTATTTAGGCTGTCTACTCGTAGTTCATTAGAAGATGTGCTTGCGGTTCCAAGAGAGCCTTTGATTGAGCCCTCTCAAGGACGTCCATCAAACAATCATAAGAAAAGTGTTCACAAACAAAAAGGCGGCTGCGGCTCCTGTGGTTGTGGTGGCCAAAAATCAAAACCCTCCTTGTTGGCAAGACCTAAAGCGCTACTCAAAGCGACATCTAGCCCTGCTATACTTAAGCTAGAGTCGATGGCTAATAAGGCAGGTTAATATGGTTTGGTTACTTACCTTTCTTGGTTTTCTCGCAATCATTTTGTTGATGTCACTTGGCGTCATTTTTCACAACAAGCGCATTCAAGGGAGTTGTGGTGGTTTGAATAATGTCGGCGTTGACAAGGTGTGCAATTGTGAAACCTCATGCGTAGAATCTGAAAGGCGTTTATATCAAATCTCAGAGCCTAACTCATCACCTGAGCGCTAAGGCTTTTGGCCCATTGCGGCAAGGTTTGCCGAAACCAGTCCAAATATTTGCTGGTCTGCGGATTATCTCTGGAGACCAGTATGTTGACTACCTCGACAACGATCCACGCTTTTGCTAGTCCGATATTGCGCGCCAATTCTGTTGTTTCACCTTTCTCTGCGCACTCTATATACTTGCCTGCTACGTTCAAGTAATCATCAAATGTGCCCATGCCCTCGATGAGCGGCGCTAAATCTATCGCGACATGCCCTGTAGAAAAGCGCTCCCAGTCGAACAGTACCAGCTCGCCATTTTCGCGCTGTCCCCAGTTTCCTGCATTGGTGTCTCCGGAGATCAAGTTCTGCCTATCAAAAAGGTGCGCCGATCGTTGTTGTAGCTGGTGGAGGAACTGTTCTGTCTCTGAGCCCAGTTTAAGTGTAGTGAGTGCTTGTTGAGTCGTTTGTGGTGTCCACTGATGGCGGTGATAAATACCATCTGATGTTGGTGGAAGTCGGTGCAGTTTGACGAGTTGTTCAATGACTCGATCATCTTCAAGTAAGAATGCTTGCTCGACTGCGTGGGGAACGTATTCAATGTGCAGAACGTTTTTCTGGTCGTCGAGTTGAATCAAGCGCGGTACGTGTATTCCAAGTGCGTTAAACTGCTCGGCATAGCGTTGATAAAACGCCACTTCTATTTGAGTAGGGTTACGTTTTTCTATTACTTGGACGCCATCTTTTTCGATGAGAAAAACTTTGGCACTGCCCATTTGATTGAGTTCTTGTTGCGACACCGGACTTCCTGTCTTCATGTAGAGAGAGCTCACCTTAATCGCTGCACTCACTTTTGCCAATAGCCACGACAAAGTGCCTCAAAAATATTAAATGCAACCGTTTAAATATGATTTTGCTGTGAGTGTCTAAATTTTACACAGTCTCGCCTGTACTCCGATAAATTCGTTCTACGCTTACTATTCGTCTTAATAAAGGAGAACCAAAATGGCTGTAATGAAGCAGGATATTCCAAATCGTGTAACGGTTTACCATGACAATATCGATCAAGAACAAGAGCTGAAAAATGCGATGCTGCCAGAGAAACCGCGCTACTTTAACGGTGCTCCGACTTACAAAGCGAACAGCATCGAAGAGTTTGAAAGCAAAATCAGTCAGATAGGTTTGTCTCTCGATAAATAATTTTTCTTTTACCTAAAAGCGCCTTCAAAATGAGGGCGCTTTTTTGTTTATGTGATTGATTTGAATCTTAGGGAATTAACCTTGTTGTGTACTGCCTTGGCAGACCTGTTTTTGCACTGCTGGTGGCGCAGGCTCGTAATGGCTTAAGGTCATACTAAAGCTGCCTTCACCACCAGTGATAGAGCGTAATCGACGAGCGTAATCTTGCAGCTCGTTTACAGGTGACTTGGCTCTGAGTAAGGTGAAGCTGCTGTCGATTGGCTCGGAGCCTTCGATTAAGCCTCGGTTGCCAGATAAATCACCAGAAACATCGCCAACATTCGCGGTTGGGATGTGCAGTTCCATCTGGACAATGGGTTCTAGCACAATAGGATCGGCGTTGTTAATCGCATCTAAAAAGGCTTTCTTACCTGCGATGACAAACGCAATTTCTTTTGAATCGACGGAGTGATATTTACCGTCATAAACGGTGACTTCCACATCCTTAATTGGGTTGCCAGAAATCGCGCCTTCCTCTAACGCTTGCAAAATACCTTTTTCAACAGCAGGAATGAGCGCGGTTGGGATGGCGCCACCCACCACTTTGTTGATGAACTTAAATCCGGCACCACGTTCGAGTGGACGAACCTTCAATTGCACTTCACCAAACTGGCCTGCACCGCCACTTTGTTTTTTGTGTCGATAATGCCCTTCGGCAGGTTTGGTGATGGTTTCAAAGTATTCGACGCTTGGTTGGCAGGTTTCGACGTCCAGTTTGTACACGTTCGCCATCTTTTCTAATGCGACTTTGAGGTGAAACTCCCCTTGGCCGCTGATGATGGTTTCGTTGGTGCGAGCGCGATGTTCGATGCGCAGCGAAGGATCTTCACTGGCAATTTTATTCAGCACATCTCCTAATTTTTGCTCATCTCCACGCTTAAGAGGTTTCAAGCACAAAGAATACATGGAGTCAGGAAGATCCAACGTTTTGAGTTGAACACCATCTTCTTCGTGAGAGTCATGAACGATTGAATCGAATTCGAGATCATCCACTTTGGCTAAAACGCAGAAGTCGCCTGCAAGCGCGCGAGGGATCTCGGTTCTATCTTTGCCCTGCAGTTGATATAAGTGCCCAACTTTAAATGCCTTGTTGCTTTCGCCGATATAAAGCTGGCTGCCCGCATTGATTTCACCCTGATACACACGTAAGTAGGCAAGTTTTCCCATATATGGGTCGACGCTGACTTTGTACACGTGTGCGACGGTGTGCTCTAAGGTTTCGCAATTTACTTTGATTTTTTTGCCGTTCTTTTCCAGTAGAGGAGGGTTACCCTCGTTTGGCATGGGCATGATCTCCGCCAAGGTGCGCAGCAGCAACTCGACGCCCGCGCCGGTTTGTGCTGAGACAAAACAGACCGGAATCACATGTCCAGTTCTCAGTGCTTCTTCAAACGGATCATGCAGTTGCTCTGCGGTGAGTTCGGAGCCTTGTTCCAGATACAGTTCCATCAGTTCTTCATCGACTTCGATGACTTGGTCAATTAAGGTCTCATGAGCTTCATCTACCGTTGCAAGTAAGGTTTCTCGTCCCAATTCTGGTTCGAAATAGCAGTCAACTACAGATTCCCCGTCAGCCGAAGGTAAGTTGATCGGCAAGCAGTGGTCACCAAAATGCTCAACGATGTTCTCCATCAATCTCTCTAACTGATTACCGTGGTTATCGAGCTTATTGATGATGATCATCTGACATTTTTGCTGCTCTTTTGCAAAGGTGAATAAGCGATCGGAAGTTTGGTTAAGCGGTGTTTGAGGGTCGATGACAAGGGCGGATGTTTCAACGGCAGGAAAAACGCTGATAGTACGGCCAAGTAACTCGTTTTGTCCCGGAGTGTCGATGATATTGAGCCGGTGTTTATTCCAGCGCAGTGCGACTGGCGTTGCTTCAATACTGTGTTGATATTGGATGGATTGAGGGTCGAAGTCGGTAACAGTATCGCCTTTTTCTACGCTGCCTAAATGGTGGGTGGCATCGCAGGTGAAGAGCAGTTTTTCTATCAGTGTGGTTTTACCGGTCCCGGTTTGACCGACAAAAGCGATATTGCGTATTTTATTGATAGGCATAGAGCCTCCTTGCAAGATGGCGTGAAAAACCTACGAATTGCTAGGAAGTGGGTTGTTATAGAAACCCACGCACTGCATTGGAGTAGGGCGGGATTACCGCCTATTCGTTTTCCACGTCATTTTCCGGATGACTCGATGCATAAGATCACCTTCTTGGACTACTGGAATCTTAGCATGCCTCAATAACCATATAATTTATGTGACTTATTTCATGATGGGGCTGATTGTTTTTTTATCGAGATCATAAACTCAGAGGTTCTGACTTTTGGAGTAAAACCTCTGGATTGTTTAGGCTATTTGGAAAGAACGATTTCGCCGTCGCGATAAACCAAGCTTGGCGTTACATCTTGTCCTAGTAACACCGGGCCATCAAGATCGACAACGCTCGCCTGAGCAGCAATGGGTAACGCGGCTCGCATCGCCAGCGACGTCCCCAACATACAACCGGACATGAGGCTAAAACCGAGTTTTTGGGCGTCGTCGGCTAATAATAGTGCTTCAGTGAGCCCGCCAGTTTTATCTAGCTTAATGTTCACCATCTCGTATTTGCCAAGCAGTTGATGCAATTGCTCTCTGGTGTGACAACTTTCATCGGCGCAAAGTGGAATGGGGTGTGGAATGCTGGCGAGTACGTCGTCGCAGTCTTGTGGCAACGGTTGCTCGATCATGGTGATATTAAACGGTTCGAGTTGAGCAAATACCGTCGCGAGGTCGAGGCCTTGCCACGCTTCATTCGCATCTAAAACAATTTGCGCGTGCGGCGCAGCATCGCGTACTGCTGCAACGCGCTCAAGCACGTGTTCACCATCCAGTTTTACCTTAAGCAGTTTTGCGCCTTGGCTAAGGTAAGCTTGTGCCTGTTTTGCCATCGCTTGCGGCGTGTCGATAGAAACCGTCATCGCCGTCACAATCGCCTCTGGTAACGTAAAGAGGTCGTGAACCTGTTGCTTGTGGCTCAAAAGCGCGTGAAGATGCCAAAGGGCGCAATCCAATGCATTTCTTGCCGCCCCCGCGGGCAATAACGATTGAAGCTGGCTTTTGAGAACCATGACATCAGCTTCGCCTTTGGCATACAAACTTTGCAGTTCATGTGCGGCGTGAGAAATCGCCTTAATCACCGATTCAACCGATTCACCATAACGAGGGTATGGCGTGCATTCACCTTGGGCGGTCATGCCTCGATGTTCAATTGTCACTCGGACTACGTGGCACTCTGTCCGACTGCCGCGAGAGATGCGAAATGGTGTCGCCATGGCAAGCGTGACAGGTTCTACATGAATTTTCATCTCACTAGTTTTCCCTAAACCACAGTTATTTTCTAAACCGTAAATGTTTCTTAAATCGTAAGGAGCTTATCTGCAACCGCATCAACGCCAAAACGTACAGGGTCGGTGACGGGCACTTGGTATTTGTCGCTCCAATCCTGGCATAACTGGGCTGCATCTTCTTCGCTGAGCGCCGAAGTGTTTAAGCAAATACCCACTAATTGAGCGTTTGGATTTGTTAGGCGAGCAGCGGCCAGATTCGCTTCTATCGTTTGTTCAATGGTTGGCAAGCTCACATGTGGTAAGTTGCGAATGTGCGGGCGACCAATCTCATGGCACAGTACCAGAGCGTCCGCTTGTGCGCCGTGAAGTAAGCCCAAACTTACGCCAGCAAACGAAGGGTTAAACAATGAACCTTGCCCTTCGATGATGTCCCAATCGTGATCGGTGAACTCAGGGCTGATCGCTTCTACTGCGCCGGAGATAAAATCGGCAACTACAGCATCAATCGAAATGCCACTGCCTGCGATGAGAATTCCGGTTTGACCCGTTGCTTTGAACTCTGCACGACAGTTTTTACGCTTCAATGCATGCTCAATGGCAAGGGCAGAGTACATTTTGCCAACGGAGCAATCTGTTCCTACAGTAAGTACTCGCTTGCCTGCGCGAGCTTTGCCATTGCCGACCTTGAGCGGGGCATCATAATGGCGAACATCATACAGTTTGGTTAATCCGCGTTGTTCTAGATCGGCAAGAGGAGAAAGTTCCGCCAAACGTTGGTGCATGCCCGATGCAATTTCAAATCCCATCTCTGCCGCTTCAAGTAAGGTTGCTTGCCAAGCTTCGGGAATGACGCCTCCTGGATTTGCCGTGCCGAGCACCAGCGTTTTTGCTCCTTGCTGCTGCGCTTGTTGTAGTGTCATGTCGGTTAAACCAAGCGATACGGTTTCTGGCGTCAGGCGGATTTGGCCAAGACAAATCTCAGGTCGCCATTGGTATATGCCACGCGCGGTTTTTGCTGCGAGTGGATCGGTTACATCGCCAAGAAAGAGTAGGTAAGGTTGAGCAATTTGCATGATGGTTCCCTTCGTCATCGTTATTGCTCATTAATGTAGCCAGACTGATTTAGGAAACCGAATGCTTATTTGTTAGGCAGGTATAACTTCAGGTTATACCTTTAACCCATCTGTTGTTTTAGGGCGGTGATAAATTGCTTTGTCGCAATGGATTGAGGTGTGTGCTCTGCGAATAAAATAGAGACGGAGAAGGACATATTTGGCTCCAAAGCATGCACGGAAACGGCATTATCTTGGCGATATTGTTTTGCAGTCCAAGGGTCTACAATCGCGAATCCTGCTTCGTTTTTCACCAGTTCAGCCGCCGCGGAGTAGCTGCGGACGGTAATGGCATGTTGATAATGCTCGTCACGCGCTGACAAGGTTTGATGTAACAGCAAGCCCAGAGGGTCTCGGCTATCTAAACCGATAATGGGTAAATCGTGACTGATGAGTTCTTCTAAAGTGACGGTTTTTTCTGTGGGTATCGCTGCGCTTTTAGGGGCAATTAGCGCCAAGTTTTCTTTTAATAACATGTGTCCCATGATCGCTGGTGGCGTTTCTTCACCGAACGCAATGGCGACATCCAGTTCATGTTTCAGTAAACCTGAGCACAGCTCATCGCGATTAGCCGTTGAGAGCTCAAAGGAGATGCCGTGCTCTTTCGACAGCAACGCGACAGTCGGCGCTAACAAGTGTGCGGCCAAAACAGGCGGAGCACCGACTCGTAAATGTTGAGTTCCCTGTTTGACTTTGTTGGTCAGAGAGCGAAATTGTCCGAGTTGTTGATAGACTTTTTCAGCCTCTGGCAATAAGGCTTTGGCTTCTTGAGTTGGAACGAGACGGCCCTTTACACGCTCAAATAAAGCGAAGCTCAGTTGTTGTTCTGTATGGGCGAGAACTCGAGTGACATTAGGTTGGGAAACGTGCAGTAAGCGAGCCGCGCCTGACACCGTTCCTGCTTGCATAATGGCGTAAAAGACTTCTAATTGCCTTAAGTTCACTGCGATTTCCCTCTGCTCATGTTGGTCACCTCAGAATACCCAACCTTGCTGATAAGCGATAGAGGTAAAAGTGCTGGCGTAAAAAATAGGAAGACGATGTTGGTTGCCTTCCTATCTCGCTTTTTCAATTTCTCAACTTCTCAATTTCTATGCTTCACTTTGCTGCTGCATGAAGGGGTAGGTCGTTAAACGGCTCGACGTCTCGACTGAGTAATCCCATCAAAATCACTGCTAACACCATGACAGCAGCCGCGATTGCAAAACCGTATTGTGTTAGTTCGTAATGACTCAATATTGCAATCAGGACGTAACTGAGAGATTGAATGGTGGTGGCAAACATGCTGATGCCGCCATCGACGCGACCTCGTTGATGAACCGCTACGGTGTGATGCATCCAGTTGACTCTCGCAATGCGATTTAGCGCGTTAAATACGCCAAACAGCGCCGTAAACAATAAGATGGTCAGCGGGCTCATCGTAAAACTCATCCCGATAAGCGCAAAAGAGACCATAACCATCGAAGCGAACATAATGTGGCTATGGGAGGCACGGCTTAGCACTTTGGTGACAATAAAGCCGGTTAGCAACGAGCCGAGGCCAAAACTGATGTTGAACCCTGCAAACCAATCGCCAGAGATGCCTTGTTCAGAAAACCAAATCGGCACCAGTTTGCTCAAATACGTCAATGCAGGATAAGAGAGGCAAGAGAGCAGAATAAAGCCATAAAATCGGGGTTCGAGACGGAATATTTGTTTGCTCTCTTTGAGTTGCGCGATGAAAGCAACGGATTTTGATGCCCTTAATTGTTGGGTATAAGGCGTCAGAATATAGAACATCGCTGCTAACGCAGAGGCGCTGGCCGCAAACAAAGCAAACTCTTTCATACCCCACATTTCAAGCAAAACAATACCCAACGCGCCAGCTCCGAGGGTCGTGGATTGCATTACAATTTCTTGCTGACCCGAAATTTTCGCATACTCATGGTGCTGATAATTTTCTTGGGTGAAGGCATTGTTGGTCGTCCATGCAAAATTACTCGAAACCCAATACACCAATTGCGCAAAAGCCAGCAACCAGTGTGACTCAAACCCTAACCAATAAGCAATGAACACCACCAAAGCCATACCCGATTGAATCCATTGATTGAGCACGAGTAGTACTTTGCGTGAATGTCGGTCAATTAAAGTGGAAAAGAAAGGTGTTGCTAGAAAAGCAATCGCGGTGCAGCTCAGAGAAACTAAAGCGACGAATGTACCCATGTTAGGTTCGGAAAGCATGACCCATGGCAGTGCCATCATGAACAAGCCAGAGGAGATACTGTCGAAGAAGCGGCCAGCTAAGTACGGCTGAGTTTTATTTTTCATTATGTTTGCCTCTAACTCCCGATGGATTTCAAAAGGTTGATGTCCAACTGTCTTGTGTTTAACAACCAAGTCGTTCGCGCTGAACACATTATCTTGAGATCGCCGGGGTTTAGCGTTAATTAAGATGGTGCAACTTTAAAACCTCAAGTAAACTTGAGGTAAAGCATTTTTTTAACAAAATTGATACACAGGGAGTCAAGGATGGAAATCAGCGTAGGAGAAGTGGCAAAACGTTCTGGAGTGAAAGTATCTGCCCTACACTTTTACGAGCAAAAAGGGCTGATTTCGAGTTGGAGAAATCAAGGTAATCAGCGTCGCTACCATCGCAGTGTGTTGCGCCGTGTTGCGGTGATCAAAGCAGCGCAGCAAGTTGGGTTGTCGTTAGAAGAAATTAAACATGCGTTAGATGAACTGCCGAAACACCAAGCCCCTAACAAAGCGCAATGGGAAGAAATGGCAAGCCATTGGCATGAACAGTTAGAACAAAAGATTCAAAAACTTAAAGCGTTGCAAAACGATTTAGGCGGATGCATTGGCTGCGGGTGCTTGTCGTTAGAAACCTGTGCACTGCGAAACCCAGAAGATGTATTAGGGAAAGACCACTCGGGGTCGAACTTAACGTTAGAAGAAGAGTAGCGATTATCTCTATTCTTTGTCGAAACTGTCGACTACGATCGCGCCCATCGAAGCAGGCATTGTGATGACGATAACGCGTTTTATCGCAATCAAAGGCTCATTCATGAGTGGCAGTTTATCAAGACAGAAAAGAACTAACGCTACCACAACGGCCGCAATGAGGTACGCGATAACCACACGAAAAATAAAGATGGATACGCGATTCTTGATGTGGCTTTGAAACACGCTTTGATACGCGAAAAAACTGAGGAAAATGACAGAAAGACTTAACAGCATGAGCAAGTTTGCCATTGGTAGGCTCTCACCCAATCGCCACGCTTCCTCCGAAAATGAGATCGGGACTGCTAGGGCAAAAGCGCCAACCAATACTTGGCTAGCGTCTTCTAGATTAAAGTGGCTGCTCATGCTGTTTATTCCATTATTCGCTTGCTAGATGTAAGAGCTTTTCAAAACGCTCATTACCGTGCAGCAATTCGAGGTCTCGTTCTTCGGCAAGTAAATCACGAATGGATGGGCTGTATTCAATTGCGCGTTCCAAGTCTTCAATAGCTTGCTCTTCGATACCAAGGCGAGAGTATGCACACGCGCGTTGATACAGTGCAGGGCCGTTGGTGTAATCGACTTCAAGTACGCGGTTACAAATGCTAAGTGCCCAATGGTATTCGTTGATTTCCATCGCTGCGTCGGCTTTGTAAGTCAACGCTTCTAAATCACCTGGACGAATTAATAAGATTTCATCATAGATTTCAATACGTTGTTCTGGAGTTTGAGAGCTTTGTGCACGTAGCCATAAGTTATGGATCTCGTTGATTTTCTCAATCTCTTTGTTGTTTTCACTGATAATGCGAGTTTTGCGTTTTAAATCTCGCTCAAGGGCGACAAACTTTTTCTCGTATTCTTGGGCGATCTTCTCCAATCGTTTATCAGCCATCTCTTTGGTGTTGTGTTTAAACTCGCGCAGAGATTGCCATCCGACAAAGGCAATCAGCGATGCGACACCAGCAATGATGTAGAAGAAGTATGTAACGGTCACGTTGGCATAGTTCAACGATTTATCTGCGACTGTTAGCTCGCGATCGGTGATCTCTGTGATCATTCGCTTTTCTAGGCTTTGATAGTCCTGACGCAGCGCTTTTAGTTCATCTAAAATATAGCGTTCCATTAATGGTCTATCTAACAGATCCGATTCTGAATACTTTTCCTCCGATGCCATTGTTGGCAAGGCAAGTATCAGCGAGAAAAAAATACCAATAAATAAGCGCATATAACGTCCTTTCACGAGAAGAGTACAGATAGACCATGCAACAATAGCAAATAGCACAAACGTTTAGCAAAGTTATTACAAAAGAAATAACAGTCGTCTACGTAGAAGTCATATTCTTGTTGTTTTTCAGTTTGTTCCTGGTGGTTATTTGTTGTGGTATCTTTTATCCTCCTTGCGAATTTATGATTAATGGAGTGAGCATGGACGCGCGAGCTAAGGATTACTTAGAACAATTCCTAGAATTATTATCACCAGAACAAAGGGAAGCTGTACCATCAGTCAGTGCTGACTATTATTGTGCCGATGAATACAACGCGAATGTATGCGCAGACTTGGTTCGTATTGGACAGAAAACTGCATCGTGCAGTTTGGAGCTTTGGTATCGAGAGCATGGTGAAACCATGCCCCAAGTCGGTCATTTACAAGTAGTGACGAATTGGGATGGGGACCCGGTTTGCGTGATACGAATTACTGACGTAAGTACATGCAAATATGAGAATGTAACCGCAGAGTTTGCCTACGCAGAAGGCGAAGGTGATAGAACCTTAAACTGGTGGCGTGATGCTCATACTGCATTTTTTAAAGCTGAATGCGATGAGTTGAACATCGATTGGCATGAGAAACGTACGCTGGTTTTAGAGCGTTTTGAAGTGGTGTATCCCGTCAATTAATCTCTGATAGCAGCACTGATTTGAAGTGCTGCTTTCTTTACTGAGAGACCATTTTTAGCGCTTTCGAGCGGTCACACTAAACATGTGCCAATGTTTTTGGCTTCCGACTACAGTGGTCCCGTCTTCATCTCTTTCATGCAATGAAATGAGGTCGTAACCTTCGAATAAGCTTTCCACTTCCTTTTTTGTTAATGCGGTAATGTTTGGGTGCATTTCGGAGGTAACCCAGGAGTCTTTCACTCCCAAGAAATCGCCGCAGAAGATACCGCCCGGTTGTAATGCGCTGTCTATTTTTGTCCAGACTTGTTTGAAGCCTGTGTCAGGGCAAAAGAACAAACTGGCATTTGCGATAACCAAGCTGCACTGAGGGTAATTAAATTCAGTAAAACAGCACTGCGAAACCGAAAATCGTTTATTACCTTCAAAGCGTGTTAAACAAGTTTTTACTGCATCTTCATTGCTATCACATGCGTGAACCTTAAATCCCTGTTCGAGTAGAAAGTGGCTGTCTCGACCTATTCCACAGCCAATATCAAGAGCGACTTTGCCTTCTATCTTAAGTTGGTTTACGGCATTTTCCACGTTTGGGCGGTGAGGTTGGCTTAAAATTTTCTGATAGTATTCATTCCATTGCGCTGGCATTGAACTTCCTTATGTTGGTTGTGTCCCCTGCCCAAAACTAGCGTCCATTTTGTTTTGCTTGACTGGGGAGGTTTGCAGTATTGGCAGCTGTTATAGCTGATCTTCAATCGGTAATATTCCGGAGAACCAAGCCCCCATTTTTCGCCATACTCCTGCTTCTGGTTCGGAGTCGTATTCTTCGCCTGTTTTTACGTCCGTCCAGACAATGTCCCCGTCGCGCAGAGTTAAGGCGTAGGCGTTACTCGACAGTTGATTCGGCAGTTGTTCTAGAAACATTTGCACATATTCTGGCTGTTCGATAACAACGGCCATTTCGGTATTCAAAGCGGCCGAACGTGGGTCCCAGTTCATCGAACCAACGAAAAGTGTTTTGTTATCAATCGTCATTGCTTTAGCGTGTAAACTTGCTCTGCTACTCCCCGTGAGGCTCCACTTACTTTTGAGTTTCGCGCTCGCTTTTACTTCCCAAAGCTTGATTCCAGCTTCGAGTAGATCTTTTCGATATTTTGCGTACCAACCATGCACGGCAAACACATCGTTAGACGCGAGGCTATTGGTCACAATCGTGATATCAACGCCTCGCTTGGCCGCGTTACTTAATGCTTGAGTACCTGCTTCAGTTGGAACGAAATAGGGAGAAATGAGCACAAATGAATCCTCAACACTTTTAACCAGTTCCGTTAAATTATCAATAAGTTGGCTCTCTCGGGTCGCGACTTTATCGGGCAGGTCAAACCATACTTTCGCTTCTCCCCAGTAGAGCTTGAGTTTGCCTTGTTTTAGATCTTGGTACATATCCAGTTGAGTGAAGTCATAGCGGCCGGTTGAAAACTTTTCCTCTAACCGGAGTTTATTGACCTGCTTTTGAATCGCTTGGTCGGTAATTTGCTGTGAATTCGGTGTAATCCATTCCATTGGTATCGAATAGGCGCTATTCCAGTAGAGGTCGAACTGATCGGCAGTTTGTTGTACCGCCTCACCATAGAGCAGAAGATCAAAATCACCAAACTCAACTTGCGATTCAAAAGAGAAGTATTCATTGCCGATATTTCTACCTCCGACAATGGCGGAAACACTGTCTGCAATCAGAGACTTATTGTGCATACGACGATTAAGACGTTCAAAATCGCTAGCAAGAGCGAACCAACGGGAGTCGCGATACTGATGCGGGTTAAATAAGCGGATTTCTATATTAGGATGTGCATTGAGGGCAGCCATCACATCGTCGTTTCGCTTTTGCATATCGTCAAGCAACAGCCTTACTCGAACACCACGCTTTGCCGCTTCATACAAGCGCCACGTTATTAGCTGACTCGTTTCGTCACCGCGGTAAATATAGTATTGAAGATCAAGGCTTTTCTGGGCGGACTCGATCAAAGAGGTTCGAGCAAGAAGGGCATCGTGTCCCTGATTTAACGGCGCAAAGCCAGTTATGGACTTAGGGTCTCTCCCGTAAGCTTCAAAGTACTGCGCAAGAACAGAATCCTTTTGATAACCGAGCTGAAAGCTGGTGGACTTTTCACTGGCGTCATTCAACGATACGGATGAGCATGCCGATAAAATAGTGAGCAGCGAGGGGAAGAGCAACTTGGCGAGCGTTTGTAACAAAGCACATTTCCTTGTCTTACAGAGTGTTACCTACTCCAAATTATAGACTTAAGCTGACGCCACATGCACCCAGAACCGTTTGATAACGAGCGATTAATCAATGAATTGCCATAGAACCTGCACTAAGTTCAACTTTTAGAGCGCAGATAATCATTTATTTTAATTATCATTATGGCCGTATTGGTCATAATCACTAATATCTGGTGATTATGACCAATAGCACACTGGATAAAATAATGGTTTTTTATATAACCATATGATTTTTAATAAATAAATGCTTGGCATGTCATTTGCTGTTTAGAATAAAAGTTAAGTTAGAGCAACTTGCGCAGTTGGTTAATTTTTTGTTAATTTTATTAACTTTGAATTGGCAATAACTATCTAGTTCGCTGCTTAAAAGACTAGGCAAGCGCCGCTTTGATGTTTATTCAAATTCAATTCTCTCACCACCATGCTTACCGGGAGCAATGGACTGAATAAAAGTGTGGTGTTGAAAACAACAATAAAAAAGGATTTTCGATGTTAGCAAAACCCATATTACGTTGGCTTTTACCCTTCGTCGTCGTTGGAGGCTCTTATGCAGGATATGCTGCAATTGCCGCAACTGCGCCGGAAAAAGAGTCAACCAAAGATGCAATTACAGAACCTACTGTTCAGGCTTCTTCTCTTTTTCCTACTGATCACAAAGTGGTGATTACCAGTCACGGTGAATTAGTTCCTTTTGAAAAAACACACCTTTCCGCGCAAGTCAGTGGTGAAGTGATAAGTTGGCACCCGAATTTTGTAACGGGTGGCATCGTGAAACGAGGAGAGGTTCTTTTCACAATTGAAAGCGACAACTATGAAGCGTCGGTTTTACAAGCTGAAGCCGATTTAGCTAGTGCACGCGCAAACTTGATTGAGGAACAAGCGAAAGCCGAAGTGGCAAAGCGTCAGGCAAAGAGACTGAGCGATAAGCAAGTGACGGATCTGTATTTACGCAAGCCTCACGTTTTGAGCGCACAAGCGCAAGTGAAGTCGGCTCAAGCGGCACTCAAACGAGCAAAAAGAGAGTTAGAAAATTGCAAAGTCGTTGCACCTTACGATGCGCTGGTTGTTGAGCGTGATATTGGTGTTGGTCAATTTGTTACATCTGGTTCTCGAGTTGCCACGTTAAACAACATCGAAGTGGCAGAGGTGCACGTACCCATTGCCGGTTTTGATAGTGCATTTTTACCCGAATCCATTGGTGAACTCACTGCGACAGTGACGCAGCAAGGTGTGTTTTCTACCACTAGAGAAGGTCGAGTAGTTCGTGATTTAGGCATGATTGATAGTGCTACCCGAATGATTAACATGGTCATTCAAATCGCGGACCCATACGGTGTCGATAACCAGCAGCCTCCAATTAAATTCGGCTCCTACGTTGAAGTGAGCTTCACTGGTAAGGAACTTAAGCATATCTATCGCTTACCACAGGAATTAGTTAAAAACCGTACCGTGTGGGTGGTGAATGGCGATAATCAACTTCAACCCAGAACCGTCACGGTTTTGAGAGCAGAAGGTGAGTTTTTGCTGGTGGGCGAAGGTTTAGAGCAAAGTGATAAGTTGGTACTGACCTTACCAGAGTACCCTCAAAAAGGTATGGCGGTACAAATCGCAAAAAAGAGTGACGACTCCGAAACCGTCGTACAGTAAGTAGGAGTTTGTCATGGAAGATACTAAACAAAAGGGCTTGATTGCCTATTTTGCGAATAACCCCGTCGCTGCCAACCTTTTGATGGTGTTCATCATTATCATGGGTGTGGTGAGTTTTCTCTTTATTCAAAGGCAGATGTTTCCGAATATTGAGGTGAACTACATTGATGTTCGTGCGACTTATCCTGGCGCTTCTCCTCAAGAGATAGAAGAGAGTATTCTCGTTAAGGTCGAGGAATCGATTAAAGACGTCACCGGGATTAAAAAAGCAGTCTCAACGGCCTCTAGAGGTAGCGCGTATGTTTCCATCGAGGTAGACGTTAATGCCGATATCAAGCGTGTCTTAGATGATGTAAACCAACGTATTGATACCTTGTCTAACTTACCAGCGGGTATGGAACCAATCAATGTCTACCAAGTTGAATGGCGCCAAGATGTAATCGAAATGGGGTTAGTTGGGGACCGACCGCTCGAGGAGCTTAAACCGATTGCTAAGCAAATCGAAGATGAATTACTTCAGTTAGAAAACGTCATGCTGGTGTATCTGAGTGCGCCAGAAGAAGAAATAGCGATTGAAGTTGACCCACTTGTTCTTCGTAAATACGACCTTACGTTGAGCGATATCAGCAGCGCGATCAGCCGTTATTCAGCTAACTTTTCTGCGGGCGAAGTAAAAACAAATTCAGGGATGATTGCAGTAAGGATTGAAAACCAATACTACCGTGGTGATGAGTTTAGAAATATTCCTGTAAAGCTTGGCGCAAATGGTGCGAAGGTTTTACTGCAAGATATCGCCACGATCAAAGATGGTTTTACGGAAGAAGAGCGCTATTTTGAATACTCAGGGCAAAATGCGATCTACATGTCTGTTGAAGCAACTCGTGATCAGAACATTATCCCTGTTGCACAGTCCGTTCGTAATTATATTGAAGCAAAAAACAAGACATTGCCGCAGGATGTTAAGCTCAAAGTCTTGGTTGATACGACTTATTATTTAAATGGGCGTCTCGACATGATGTTGAAAAACTTGCTGCAAGGCGCTGCATTAGTCGCGATTATGCTGACCATTTTCCTACGTTTCCGCTTGGCTATGTGGGTAATGATCGGCTTACCAGTGTGTTTCCTTGGTGCGGTGATGATGATGCCAGCTTTGGGTATTACAGTGAACATCGTCTCGCTGTTCGCTTTCATCATGGTGCTCGGAATTGTAGTTGATGACGCCATCGTGATGGGAGAGAGCGCTTACAGCGAAATTGAAGAAAAGGGCGGCGGTGTCGAGAACGTGGTTCGTGGTGTGAAACGTGTTGCTACGCCAGCGACATTTGGTGTTCTGACAACGATTGCTGTATTCGCACCATTCTTGCTTTCGAGTGGTATTGATAGCGCTTTCTTTTACGGCATTGCTGGTGTCGTGATTCTGTGTTTGATCTTCAGTTTGATTGAATCAAAGTTGATCCTACCAGCGCACTTGGCGCATACCCATTTTAAACCAGTTAAACCAGGTGGATGGCGAGATCGTTTCAACCAACGTTTCTTCGGCTTTGTAAACGGTCCGTATCGTAACTTTGTAACAACATGCACCCATTGGCGCTGGACAGTGTTTGCAGTGTTCTGTGGTTTACTGCTGATCAGCGCGGCTTTGATCAACGCGAATTATGTTCGGGTGATCCCTAACCCTAAAGTGCCGACTGACTATCCTGCGATCACTATTGAAATGAATGATACCGTTTCAAGTGAGCAGACAATCAGTGCACTCAAGACTATTGAACGTGTCATGCAAAAGATCGAATCTGAGACCATTGCAGAACATGGTCAAGGAATGATTCGTGATGTGCTGTCGTACAATAGAAGCCGCACCGAAGGTCGTGTATTAGTACCTTTGGTTGATGAAGAGTTACGCCCGTTCAATACATTTGAGCTGGCTCGACGTTGGCGTGAAGCTATGCCTGTTATTCCAGGTATGAAGAGCATCAAAATCCGCGAGCAGAGTGCGGGTGGTGGTGACAGAGATGAGTTTGGCTACTTGTTGTTTGGTTCTAACATCAATGAGCTCAACGAGGCTGGTCGTTACTTGATAGAGCGTTTACAGCAGGAAGAAGGGTTATATGATATTTCATCTTCTATTGATTCTGGAAGCAAAGAAGTACTCCTGTCTCTTGCGCCTGTAGCGTACGATCTCGGTCTGGATCTCACCATGATCGCAGAGCAAGTTGGTGGCAGCTTTTATGGTGGCGAAGCACAGCGCATTATTCGTGATGGTGAAGAAATTAAAGTTATGGTGCGTTACCCGCAACTGACGCGTGAAGCATTCTCATCATTGCGTTACGCTGTGATTACAACACCAGCAGGTAAGAAGGTCATGCTAGGTGATGTGGTGAAGATCAACGAGCAGCCGGGCGTGAGTAGCATTCGACGTGAAGGCGGGTATCAAACCGTTTATGTTTATGGTTCCATAGACGAAGAATTGGTTGAACCTCAAGAAATCGTGAAGGTCATTGACGACAATATCTTACCGGACATGAAGCAAGCCTTCCCAACTGTGAAAACAGAATTGGGCGGTGATATTGAAGAGCAGGCTGCGCAGCGTAATGAACAGATTTTGTTCTTTATTGCAGGCATGATCATCGTCTACATCTTGTTAGCTGTACCGTTAAAAAGTTATACCCAACCTTTGATTGTAATGTCCGTCATTCCGTTTAGTCTGACGGGGGCGATTTGGGGCCATTTCTGGCTAGGTTTAGACATCAGTATGATGTCGACATTTGGTTTGATCGCCGCTGCTGGCGTGGTTATCAACGACTCTCTGGTTATGACAGATTACGTAAACCAAGTGAGAGAAAAGGGTATGAACATCAAACAAGCGGTTGTTGAGGCGGGTTGTGCTCGTTTTCGAGCTATCACGCTCACCTCAATAACGACGTTTGCGGGTGTATTGCCGATAATGTTTGAAACGAGTTTGCAGGCGCGTTTTGTCATACCGATGGCTGTCGCTTTGGGCTTTGCGGTGTTGTACGCAACGGTTCTGACTTTAGTGTTGGTGCCTTGTTTGTATTTAATGCTTGAAGATATTAAAAATATTTTCAGATCGATTAAGAGGTTTATCCATCGTTTGATTAATCGTTTCAGAAAGTCGCCAGTGACGTCGAGCGTTGAAGCAAGCGTATCGAGTTAACAAGCTTGATGTTAACGATTAGGAGCAGCCTTCGGGCTGCTTTTTTGTTTCCGCATTTTGATTCAAAGTGATTTTTTAGTGGGCAGTTACGTAATTATCTGATGAGAAAACTGCCTGACAAAGCATTTCTAATATGTATGTTTCTAATGTTTTAAATTCGCATGGTTAATTTGACACTTGGTTAGCGAAATTTACCAGACGAAGATAACGTTGAATATGAGGATTTATTTAAGTTGTTGAAAAATAACAAAATAAAAGTTGGCATCGTATGTGCAATATATGAATTGTAATTAAAATTAACTGCTAATCCTCAAGGAGCTTATTATGAAAAGCGTATTTCTATCTACTCTAAGTCTTATTGCTGTAATGTCATCACCAATCGCTGCTGCTAACACTTTAGACAAAGAGGAGTGGAGCTCAGATTTACGTCAGGACTTTTCTGAAATGAAACATGAAGCTATAGCAGATATTCAGCAAATGAACATGGATGCCATTCACGCACGTGATGAGCGTATCGTGAAAAACATTAAAGATGAGCAAGAACAGTTAGTAAAGGTAACGTGCCACAAAGAGAAAGCAAGCAAGTCATAAACGCCGATAAAAGAGACTAACAGACGAAAATGAATCCAATACGAGTTCGGTGTTAGCTAGCAGTAAGCACTGACCTTGTTGCTCTACTTGCCAGCCTTTTAAGGCTGGCTTTTTTGTTTCTCATTTCATGGGTAGGGATCAGATCCTCAAGCTCATTATCAATAGTTGGCGTGTTTGATGAGCTATTGCTGGATGGAGCGGATGTAACTTTTAAAAGTGTAGATTTCAGTAAAGTGGAGGTGATGTTAGATATTTAAAATTTTGAAAAGATCCGATCTCCTTTTTGACCTTCATAATACCTTAGTCTGTGGCTTACCTTTACTTGAATTAGAACTCATATTGCAGGCTCTCGTTTAAAGGTATTGATGCATATTTGAAGAATAAGAGATAGACATATGAGTTTTATTAAAATGTGTAAAGATGGTTTTAGAGGGAAACCAGATTTTGCACACTTGTTACATAATGTATTCCAGATAGATGACTTAGTACTATCATTTGAATGTCCGAACAATATATATGAAGGTCATGTATACCAAGATTTTATTGAATTACAACGGTTCAATATTGATTCAAAAGTAGAGCGGCATGAAAAGTTTATAAAATTGGCCACGATTTATTTCTCTTTTAAAAAGAAAATAATAAATCCACTATTACCAATCAATAAACAAGGTGGTTTATATATTCGGTTAAGGATTAAATCTTCAGATGAAAATATTACTAGTGTTAATCAACTATCCTCATTTATAGAGAAAGAGTACGTGGATTTTTATCATGCTGTAGAGTCACCTGACGGTTCTCAAAAAGGTGATCATACAGAGTTGATGAATGATGCCATTGCGTACGCAAATCATCGTTGGGGAATAGACCCGATAAACGAAGAAAAAAAGAGAGCGAAAGAAGAGTTCCTTGTAGGAGAGTTTCTTCGTGGTTATCCTCCAATCAAATGCCAAAATATCAAGATTGGTGAAAATACATTTTCAAAATATGTAGAAGGAAATTTGGAGTATAAAAAAGACTATCGAAGAGTGTACAATTTTCCTATCAAAAATGAGTTTTACTTTAGTATTGAATTTTTATATGAAATCGAGCCTATATTTGCTCAAAAAAAGTTTTTAGATTGGGTAAGACACGCGGATGAAATCTTTGAAAAAAACGTTTTAGAGTTGCTAGCACTGTCTCCGCTTATTGATTCGCATACTACCTCCAAATCCGAAAGGTTGGCAAAAAAAGTTGATCCAGAGCGTTCATACTTAACTTAAAGAAAAAAGCCCGCGAAGAATGCTTTCACGGGCGAAAAAAGGGCACCAAATTGGGTGTCTATTCATTTTGGAGGTGGTCGAACGTCCATATAAAACTGACAATAGGCTTGGTGAGAGGCTTACCACCAGCGCGACCAACGAGGCTAAAGTTAACATTGTTGTAATGATTGTTAAAATGTTAATTCTTCAATCAATGTTTTCATTATCGTGAGTTTAAATTGTGAATGTGTTGCCTACGTGTATTTTTACTCTGTGAAATTCCGTTTTTGACAATAAGACATATTATAAATCTTGTGTTGGTTATTTGATTTGGTTATATAAAACTCAACATACTTAATCCTTAACTGTTCATATTCACACTTAATGAGACACAATAACCCTCTGTTTGTTAAGTGATTGTGTGTTTTTTAACGCATTGGTATTGAACAAAAAGCGACCTAAGCCGCTCTTGTGCATTTTGATAAGTTTACTTATCAGTCGTTTTAGATTTCTTCGTGCTTATGGACTAGGCCGAAGTCAGCTAAAATGGCATACGCAGCAGGGATCATAAACAACACCAGCAGAGTGGATGCGAAAATACCAAACACGATGGAGATAACCAGTGGTTGGATAACCTGTGCTTGCAAACTGGTTTCAGTCAGTAACGGAAGCAAACCTGCTGCAGTGGTCATTGATGTCAGGAATACTGCTCTAAAGCGTTCCCGACTGGCTTTGACTACTGAGTCGTGCACATTATCCCCTTCATCGACATGATGGCGTATGTACTGAACTAACAGAATCGAGTCATTCACCACAATCCCCGCTAGTGAGACAAAGCCCATCATACTCGGCATACTTAATGAGTGACCGAGTAGGATGTGTCCCCATACCACGCCAATAAAGGCGAGTGGAATCGCAAGCATGACCACGAATGGTTCCAAATAACTGCGGAATTGGTAACTCAGAATCGCAAACACGCCAAACAAACCAAGCAAGAAGCCTTTACCCATTGATGCGCCAGTTTCAGCGGTATCTTTGGCTTCGCCTTCAAAATCAAAGCGAAGACCAGGATACTTTTGCATAAGCTTTGGCGCTTCATCCTGTTGGAACTGACGAATAATGGCGGTTGAGTTGGCTTTCGTATTGTCGATATCGCCGAATACGCTCACGGTGCGCAAGCCATCAATGCGCTGGATTCTTACGTAATTACGTTGGAAATCCAAAGTAGCAATGGTCGCGAGCGGAATTTGACTTCCATCGGACAAGATAATTGGGAAGTTTGCCAATTGCTGTAAGTCACCAGCTTGCGCTTTATCAAGGCGAACTTCGATGGAAATATTTTCTACTCCAACTTGGATTTCGTCTGCGGTTTGGCCAAAGAAAGCCGCGCGCAATTGATTGGCGATGAGTTGGCCGTTAATCCCATAAGCTTCCGCTCCCGGACGCAGTTTAACCAAGACTTCTTCTTTACCCATACGCATGTCATCCAACACGCCATGGACACCGTCAAACTCATTCAAGTATTGCTGAATGTCGATAGAGGCTGCTTTGAGCGCATCAAGATCATCATGCTTCGCTCGAATTTCAATCGCTCGTCCACCCGGCCCCATGGTCGGTTGTTTAAATACCAGCGAGATAGGATCGGCAAGTTCACCAATGTCTTCACGCCATGCATCGATAAATTCATCGATGAGTGTGTTACGACTCTCTGCACCCAGCAAATCCAGACGTACCGTGGCAATGTGAGGGCCAGATTCATTCGCGTCGGCGTTAGCGTTGAATTGACTGGTGATGTGTAGAACCAATGGATTGCCGTCTTCCACTTTTTCTGTCCATTCTTTATCTAGCTTTTGAGCGGAAGCGACGATCTTATCGACGACGGCTTCCGTTTGAGAAAGAGAAGAACCCGGAGGAAGAATAATGCGCGCTTCTGCAATGTCGCCATCCAGTTCAGGGAAGGGTTGAAACTTGAGCAAACCGCCAACTAACGTGGCAGCGGAGATAAGAAGTAACGCAACCACGCCGCCCATAAAGGCATAGCGATACTCGACCACTTTATCGACTGCGTTGACCAAGGTGGTGTTGCGGAAGTTTTCAAAAGAAGCGAGCAGCTTTTGTTTGAACTTCGGTGTTGTTCGCTCTTGCTTTTGTTTATGTAGCGAATGAGAAAGGTGGTTAGGTAGGATCAAGAAGGCTTCCACCAAACTCAAACTCAAAACGAGGATCAGAACTTGAGGAACTGCTTTAAGTACCGCACCCATTTCACCTTGCAGGAATAACAAGCTACCAAAAATACACACCGTAGTTAGGAAGGAAGAAATTACCCCTGGCAGTACCTTTTTCACTCCTTTGATAACGGCATCATCGATCTCTTCTCCTCGGTCGAGGTGAGCGGCAATCGATTCGGCAATAACGATGGCATCATCCATCATGATACCGATGGCCATGAGTAACCCGACCAAAGACATGATGTTGATGGACAGGCCAAGTTGCGCCATCAAAAATAACCCACCTAAGAAGGCTACGGGCAAACCAGCTGCGACCCAAAAAGAGTAGCGAAAACTAAAGAACAACCACATGGTGGCGAAAACCAGAATGATACCTTGCCAACCGTTTTTGACCATCATGGTCAGGCGATCCCAAAGCACAGATGAAAGGTCATTGGTCATTTGTAGCATCACACCGTCTGGCGCGATAGCTTGTTGTTCTTCGACAAATTGAGCAACCCGTTCCTTGATACGCAGTGCGTCATCTTCTTTGTTTTTGCTGACTTTTAGTAGGGCAGAAGGGTGACCATCGAAGAGGACTTTCTGTTCGTCCAATTCAAACCGGTCGGTAATCGTCGCAATATCTCTTAGACGGATGATTGAGCCATTTGTACCAGAGCCCACGACAATAGTCTCAAGCTCTTCTGGCGTCACACGTCGTTCATCGAAGCGGATCAGAAAGTTCTTATCTGGCGTCTCGACATTACCACTTGGCAACTTGACGTTCTGACGACCAATCTGCTCAGCAATATCGCCAACACTTAAGCCAAGTTGTCGAATGGCTTGAGTGTCCAACTCTACTCGGTATTGGTGGTCAGAGAAGCCTGCAACTTCAACCAAAGACACATCATAATCGAGCTTTAATGTGCGTTTAAGTTGTTCTGCATAGGCTTTTAGCTCTGGCCATGTGGTGTCTGCAGTGATCGCGACATCCACAACTGGCTCATTCCAATCCAACTCTTGTACAACGGGGGATTCAATCTCTTGTGGGAAGTCATTAATCGAGTTGATCTGAGTCTGAACATCAACCAGCATGCGGCCGATGTCGGCTTCTTCATTCAGTTTTAAGATAAGACGCGCAGAGCCTTCTATCGCTTCACATTGCGTTTCTTCAATGTTAGCAAGGCCATCAACAGCATCTTCCATTCGGACACAGATACTCTCTTCGACTTCTTGCGGGGAAGCTCCTGGGTAGACTACACCAGCTAGGATGTAGGGCGGATCAAACTCAGGAAAAGTTTCACGCTTAATCGTGGAAAGTGAAGAAATCCCCAATATCAGCAGCGTTAGCATCAGCAAGTTGGCTGCTGTTGGATGCTTGGTGAAGAATCGGATCATGAATCAGACTCCTCAATAGTGGCTTCTGACTGTTCAGGTGACTCTTTCAATAGCATGCCGTTAATTGCGGGCAGCAAATCGTTGATGATCAGCTTCTGACCTTGCTCTAGTTCACCATCGATCACCACTTGGTTATTGCGGCGATATAACACTTCAACCGTCACGACTTGCAGACGATTGTCATCGCCCATCAGGTAAATCTTATCGCCATGAAGCGCACGCTCTGGGATGACCCAACTCGGGTTCTCTTGTCCCTCAATCAAGGCACGCACAAACATGCCGTTCACCAATGGAGGCGCAGACGTTGGGTTTAATGCACGGTAGTCTTGTTCAATTTCCAGAATCACACCGGCCGTCGCTTGGCTTGGATCAACCGTTTCGCTGATGCGTGCAACTTTCGCAGGCCAGCTTGCAGAGAGGTTACCGCTGCTGAGTTCAATGTTGGCATGAATCGCATTCATATCAGGTTGTGGAATACCAGATTCATCGCGGACAAACTCACCGATGCTCGCCGCCAAAGTTTGCATGTCATGAATGGATAGTTGAGCTTCCACTTCCATGACATCAATACCATGTCCTGTCACCATGGTTTGTTGGAGGTTAACCACTTGCTTTTTCTCAATTTCTACGTCAGCAATACGCAAATCGTAAGGAAGCGTGATGATGGTTTTATCAAGCGAGCGTTCGGCCTCATCCACTTTTGATGCATTGACCTTAACTAGGGCTTCCGCGACTCGTTTCTCATCCGGCATCAAACCAATTTGATTTTCAATATCCAGTACTAACTTACGTTGAGAGAGCGCGCTTTGCTCTTGCTGATCTACATCCGATTGCGAGGTTAAGCCTTTCTTACGTAGGTTTTGTTTACGGTCTAACTCTTTGTTGGCGATAACCAGACGGTTGGCTTCTATCTTGAGTGTGCTTTTGAGATTCGCTTCTTCTTGGTTCAGCTTAGCCAGAGAGGTTTGGGCAGATTTGAGATCGGCTTGAGCTTGAACCAGTTTCAACTCGTAATCGAGCGGGTCGATTCGCAGGATTTCTGTCCCTGCTTGCAACACTTGTCCTTTTTCCAGCTGCGGATGGCGGTAGACCACTTTCCCCGTCACTTCGGCTATCGCTTTCCATTCCACTTTTGGGGTGATCTTGCCAAACCCTATGGCTACTGGAGCAATGGCTTTTAGCTCAAGTGGAATCGTCTCGACCAACCGTGCACGATCTCCAGAGGGTTTTACGGGCAAATCTGGTTTGAGGCTAATCGCCAAAAACAGAATGACGACCCCCACCGCAAGAGCAGGAAAGAACAGCAGCTTTTTATTTATTTTCATATTGGTCGCCCGAGTCTAAAAATCCATGTTTCATCAGTTGTATGTTGTGTTCGAATAATCGGTTCAAGAAGGCTTCAGAAAGTTCAATGCCATGAATGGCGAGCAGTGCTGGTGGTGCCATAAAAGGAAACACCATCAAGCTGATGTAAGAGACGCGACAAAGTTGAGGGTCGGCGTCTTTTCGTAAAACGCCACTGTCGATCAACTTATCAAAGATCACGCCTTGCATTGGCTTACTGATATCTGCGAAGACTTTTTCGAGCAGTTTGCGTTGGGTTTCCGATGGGGGCATATTCATAACTTGGGCAACTAAGCGTGGGAACTGTGGTACCTTGATCATTTCGCGGTAGTAGGTGCGCATTAGATCGAGAAAGTTTTGCTCGTTACTGTTGGATACCAACGTCTGCATCTGCTTTTGCATCGGTGACAGTGTTTCGCGCAACATGGTCTCGAACAAGCCTTCTTTGTTGCCAAAGTAGTAACGAATCATCGCCACGTTCACGCCTGCTTTCTGCGCGACTAGGCGAGTAGAGACCTTGTCATAAGCCATAATGGTGAAGAGTTCGCGCGCGTGGAAAATCAGTTTTTCCCGTGCGTCGATATTATCTGTGGGTCTTCCCGCCCTTCGATGCGCTTCCGTCACAATCTTCTCTCTAAATATTAAACATTTGATTAATTATAAGACGCTGATTTCTCATGCGACATGTGAAAAATTAATCAGTATTTAATCAAGTGATTAATTTGTGATGAAGAGAAGTAAAAAAGAGCAGAAAGAACTGCTCTTTGAACAAATAGAAAAGTATTTACTTAGGAAGAACGGTCTTGTGAGGCTAGATCACCCCCAACTTAACACACTCCAATTCGGTCTGTTGGCGTGTTCTTTTAGTTGTGGGCATGGATTTACCAGATAAGCGTAGTTCGCGTATTCACAAAGCGGTAAATCGTTGATTGAATCGGTATAGAAATGGATTTCGGAATAAGGCTCAGGCTGATTTTCTAGCCACTGTTTTAATCGCGTGACTTTGCCTTCACGATAACTCGGAATACCGTCGATTTCAGCAGTATAACGGTTGTTTTTCTCGATTAAATCAATTCCGAGTGCGGTTGGAATATTAAGACGGCGACCAACGGCTTCCACCAAAAAAGTGACGCTGGCAGAGATGATAACCATATCTATACCATCACGAGACAGTTGCTCAATCAGGGTTTTGGCTTGAGGAAACTGTTTAGCCAGAATATGGCTTTCAACACATTCTTCAACCAAGGCGTTTACTTCTTCAATCGGCATGTTTTCTAGTGGCTTCATGGAGAACGCTAGGTAATCTTCCATGTCCATTTTGCCTTCAGAGTACAAGGCCATTAGACGCTGATCTTCCATAATAAATAAAGGATCAGTCGCGATGCCTCTATCAACCATAAACTCGTTCCAAATCATTGCGCAGTCAGCGTTTATTAGGGTTTCATCCATATCAAAAACATACAAAGGTTTGGACATGTTTAGGCTCTCACTGGTTGAATTTCGTTTAGGTTAAAGAGTAGCTCTAGTTGGCTGCCATTCGCTAGTAAGCGTTCTGAAGAGCGGTTAAGCAAGTCAACAGTGAGCTCACACTCTTCAACGTTCACTTGATAGCGAATAACATTACCTAGAAGCTGGTGGTTGGTGATCGTACCTACTTGTGGCGCTGAGATGTGGCTATCATATTGACGACCTTGCTCTTTTACATATATAGACTCTGGGCGAATCGCCACTTTCCATTCGGTATCAATGTTGAAGAGTTGCTTGGCTTTATTGGCCTCTACAAGGTTGTAGTGCCCCATGAAACCGGCCACAAACTCGTTAGCAGGATGAGTATAAATTTCTTCAGGTGTTCCTGCTTGAACAATTTCTCCTTTACTCATTAGGAAGATACGATCAGACATAATCATCGCCTCTTCTTGGTCATGAGTTACGAAGATAGTGGTGAGATTCATCTCTTTCTGAATATCTCGGATTTGCTGACGAAGGTGTTTGCGGATTTTGGCATCAAGCGCAGAAAGTGGTTCATCAAGCAATAATATGCGAGGTTTCACCACCAACGCTCGAGCGAGTGCGACACGCTGGCGCTGACCGCCAGAAAGTTGATGCGGATAGTGTTTTTCTTTACCTGCCAGATCCACCAGTTTGATGACTTTAGCCACTTCACGTCGAATATCATCATTCGCAAGCTTTTTCATTTTTAAGCCAAATGCAATGTTGCCTTCGACGGTCATATTGGGAAACAGCGCATACGATTGAAAGACCATCCCAATACCACGCTCTTGCGGGACTTGATGCGTGATATCTTCTCCGTTTACCCAAATCTCGCCTCCATCGACAGGGTTAAGCCCAGCAAGGCTGCGAAGTAGTGTCGATTTACCACAACCGCTAGGGCCCAAAAGCGTAATGAATTCACCTTGCTCGATGTTAAAGTGAATGTCCTCAAATACGGTGTTATCACCAAAACGTTTAGTCAGATTTTTCGCTGTTACGTAGCTCATTGTTTGACTCCTCGGCTGAAACGACTTGCCAACCAAGTCAGTAAAAAAATAAATAGGAAGTAGGTCATCACTAAGGCAGACGTAAAGTGGCCGCTCGTCTGACGCATGTTATACAAGTAGATTTGCAGGGTTTCATAACGTGTGCCGACTAAAATATTGGCGAACACAAACTCTCCCAATAGAAATGAAAATGAAAGGAAAAGCGATGCCATCAGTCCTTTTTTGAGGTTAGGTAAAATGACCATCAAAAACGCTTTGGTTGTGCTTGCTCCTAGCAAGTGTGCAGCGTCCATTAAATCGTTAAGGTTAATTGCTTCGAAGCTATTAGAAATCGCACGATACATGAACGGTAACGCTATGGTGAAGTAAGTACCTACTAGAATCCAAGGAGTACCGATAAGGGAGATTTCACTGTCAGCATAAAGTTGAAGCAAGCCGACGGAGGACACCACTGGTGGTACAGCGAATGGTAGCAAAATCAATACGTTCATGAGCTTATCGAGCTTCGGAAAGTAGTAAAACACCACGAATATCGCTGGCAGAACCAGAATCACACTGAGGGTTAGCGAAGCAATACAAATAAACAGCGAACGCCCAAACGCTTGCAAAAAGCGTGGGTCGGTCAGCAATTTAACGTACCAATCAAAAGTGAAACCATCTGGAAGCACCGTGGCGCCCCAGCGTGATGAAAGCGAATAGACAAAGGTCGCTAAAATCGGGATGAGCATGATCCCAACAATGGAATAAACCACTGTTTTATGGAATCGAGTATTAACGTTGTGCATGACTACTTCCTACCTGCATAGCTTTTCGAAATGAGCCATTGGTTAATCAATGTGATAAAGGCAAGTAACACCATTAGAATCACCGAAATTGCAGCGGCGAGATTAGGTTCAAGGAACAGGTCTCCCGATACCAGACTCGCAATTCGAATTGTGATGACGTTATAGTTACCGGAGGTCAACGCATAAACACTCGCATATGCGCCGATTGCGTTGGCTATTAAGATAATAAAGGTACCGAATAAGGCTGGTGAGAGCACTGGCAGCGCGATTTTCGCCCAATACTGTGATGTTTTGGCTCCCAGTAGCGCAGCAGCGGCTTGCCAATCATCACTCAACGCGTCGAACGCAGGGTAGAGCAACAACACCGCCAGCGGGATTTGGAAGTAGATGTAAATGGCCAGCAGGCCCCATTTACCATAAAGGTCGAAATCACCGAGTAAGCCATACTGCTTGAGAAAAAGGGTAATCGCCCCATTGGTGCCCAAAATAATAATAAAAGCGAATGACAGAGGTACGCCTGCAAAGTTGCTGCTCATGTTCGTAAACGCAATCACACCGTCGCGGACTTTAGAATCGACTCTGCGCAGAGAAGAGACCAACAGAGTCGCAATGGCTAAGCCAAAAATGCTCGACCATACAGCTAACCACAAACTGTTGCCAAACGCCTGCATCATAAAGGCGGAGTCGAGCACTTCAATGTAGTTATCGAAGGCAAACTCGCCATCGTAGATAAAGCTGTTTAACAGCACCCAAATCATTGGTGCGAGTTGAAATAGGTAGAAAAACAGCGCGAAAGGCACCAACCAAATGGCTGGCTTAAAGCGCTTTAACCAAGTACTTGCCAAATTTGAGCGTGATTCGCTGGAGCTTGGGGAGAGGACTGAACTGCTCATAGTGCTAACAATTCCTGAGTGTATGGCTTCGTGTGGTCAAGGTTTAGCAATTGACAAACGGTGCCACAAATATCAGTTTGCTTAATATGACAATCTTGATGGGTAAACTTATCACCAATGACAAACAGGGGAACTTCTCGCTCTTCAGGTAAAATCCCACCGTGAGAAAGATCGTTGTTCATGCCATGATCGCTGGTCACAATGATTTGATACCCATCAGCAAGCCATTGATCGATGTAGTTGGAAAGAATAATGTCTGCACCTCGCGCACAATTGCGGTATTGGCGAGAGTCTAGGCCAAACTTATGTCCTGTATCGTCGATATTCATCGGATGGATCAGTAAGAAATCAGGTTGATAGTTTCGACGTAAATACTCTGCGTCCAGGAACAAGGCTTCATCAGGATAATGATCCCAATGGTAAAAGCAGCCGTGCTGGATATTCAGGGTTTCATCATGCGTGAAACGATCGCGAACAGGTTCAAATGGCGCGCGATTATAAAGCTCACTTACCCAGTGGTAGGCAGCCGCAGCGGTCACTTTTCCTTGGGCTTTTGCCAAACTGAAAATGGAATCGTGTTTGGATAGACGGACGATATTGTTGTTTACGATGCCGCTTTCTACAGGGCGAACGCCCGTTAAAATGCACTCATAAAGTGGGCGAGACATAGAGGGCAGCTCACACTGCACAGGATAAAGCGTTGCGCGAGTTTCTTGTTGGGAACGACTTTGTTCTAGAAGACCATTGAGGTAGCCCATGCAATCACGGGCTACCTGATAGTTCAGTCCATCTAGAACAACAAGGATGACCTTATTGCTCATAACGACTTACTCTTATTGCTGGTGGATTAAGACACTTTCTTGCCATTGACGTGGCAGCTTACGTGCGGACTTTTCCCAAGCTGAGAAGTCAGTCACTGGGTGAACATTGCTGTATTGGTCATTAGCAATTAGCTTGTCTTGCACTGCTTGAGGCAGCGTGATGTTGGTGCGGATTGGACGCGCATAACCTTCTGCTAAGTTGATTTGCCCTTGATCGCTGAAGATGTATTCACGAGCAAGCTTTGCTGCATTAGGGTTCTTCGCGTATTTATTGATTATGGTTGTATAACCAGAAATCACAGAGCCATCTTGAGGAATGCTCACTGTAAAGCGGTCGCGGTCAATTTTGTCGCGGTAGTTCAATGCATTGAAGTCCCACATGATCGCCACTTCCACTTCGCCTTTTTCTAGGTTGGCGATGTTCGGATCGGTAAATGAAAGACGACCTTGCTTCGCGAGTTCAGAAAAGAATTTGAGCGCAGGCTTGAGGTTGGATTCGTCCCCACCGTTGGCGAACGCTGCGGCGAGAACCGCGTTGTTTGCCTGTGCTGCTACGCCTACGTCACCTACGGTCACTTTGTAGTCGCCTTTTAATAGGTCATCCCACGTTTTTGGCGCGTCTTTTACGAGGTTATTGTTGGAGATAAAAGAAATAGTGCCAGTGTAAGCAAGTGCCCAATGACCATCTTCGTCTTTTGCCCAATCTGGGATGTCATTCCAAGTTGTTGGTTTATATGGCTGAGTGACGCCTTTTTTAACCGCTACACGTGCGAAGGCAAAGCCTACGTCACCAATGTCTGCGGTCGCGTTTTTCTTCTCAGCTTCGAATTTTGCGATTTCTTGAGCCGAGCTCATATCCGTGTCTTGGTGCTTAAGGTTGTAATTTGACTTTAAATCAGCCCAAGTGTCTTTCCAGTTTGCCCAACTGTCAGGCATACCCACACTGTAAACCGCCCCTTCTTTTTGTGCTGCAGCTACCAAAGATTCAATATCGGCTTCTTTCGCTACTGTTGGCGTAGCGAGCGTTACCGCAATGATTGCCGCTGGTGCGGTAATTGAACGACTTAGCAAAGTTTTCATTGTCTCCATCCTTCTGGACTAGGTCAGTAAGTTCGCTTTGTATGCTATGGATGGAATGTGACGATTTAGCGCAAGTAATTTGACAGTTTTGCTGATTTTATATGGCACTTATATTTCATACGTTCAGTATGTGTTCTGTTGATTAATGTCATATTTTTGTTACGTAAACGCCTTATGTTATTCGTCAAATTATCCTTGGACTAGATCAGAATGAGAGCGACAGGCACCGGACAATTTGGTACCCAATTAGGAAAAATTAGAAGCAGCTTAAAACAGCAGATTCTTTCCGGCATCATGTCGGAAGGACAAAAACTGCCGTCAGAGAGAGAGCTCAGTGAGCTGTTTTCTACGACTCGAATCACAATCAAAGATGCGTTGGTGTCTTTGGAAACGGAAGGTCTTATTTATCGAGAAGAGCGCCGGGGTTGGTATGTATCTCCTGAGCGTATCTGTTACAACCCGTTGTCTCGTTCTCACTTCCATCAGATGATTCGAGAGCAGCATCGTATTGCAGAAACTAAGTTACTCAATGTGCGAAGTGAAATGGCCGCAGGTGAGTATGCCAAATCGTTAGAGGTGGAGCGAATTACCCCAATTTATGTAATTGAACGGTTACGTTTTATTGATGGGCGAGCGGTATTGTTTGTTGAGAACGTGCTCAAAGCGGCACTGTTTGAGGGTATATTGTCTGAGAACCTCACAATGTCCCTGACGGGTATTTATCGTGAGAAGTATGGTTACGAAACAAAGCGCTCTCGTTTTGATGTGATTCCAACGTCAGCACCTGCTCATGTCGCTAAAGCGTTGAACTTGGCTGAAGGACAACCCGTTCTGAAAATTCGGCGGGTAAACTACAAACAAGATGGGCATTTAATGGACTGCGAATTCGAGTATTGGCGTCCAGACGCAGTGATGATTCGCATTGATAGCGTAGGATAAAGCGCAGAATTAAAAAGAGCCCAATGAAGGGCTCTTTTTCGCATATTGGTTAGAGAGGCGGTTTAAACGAGGCCTTGCTCTTTCGCCATTCTGCTTGCAATGCCGGGTGCTTTCCAAATGCTTGGCAGCAAAATGAAAGACACAGGTACGGCAGTAATTACAATGAAAGACTGCAATGCAGAAATACCACCAGAGCCCATTGAGATAAGCGCAATAGCGACAATACCCATAATCAGCCCCCAGAACGAGCGAATCACTGCGTTTGGTTCTGTTGAGCCCGTCATCACTACACTGATTGTGTAAGTCATCGAGTCACCCGTCGTCACGATAAATGTTGTCGTTAAGATCAGGAACAGAACCGAAATGATCATTGGGTAAGGTAATTCACCAGTAATCGCTAGCAGTGCTGCGGGCAAGTTAAAGCCTTCAAACGCAGATGAAATCAAACCAGGGTTATCAAGTTCAAACGCAAGGCCACTGCCACCAACAATACTAAACCAGAAGCAAGTAATCAGCGGTGCCGCGATGCTAATAGACATGATTAATTGGCGAATTGTACGACCACGAGAGATACGAGCAATAAAGATCGCCATCATTGGGCCATAACCGATAAACCAACCCCAGAAGAATACTGTCCACCAGCTTAGCCAGCCTGTATCACCACGGTAAAGTGCCATAGGGAAGAAGTTATCCACCATACGACCAACGCCTTGCACGTAGCCATCAACGATAAAGCTTGTCGGCCCGAAGAACAGGATGTAACCAATTAATAGTACAGACAAAATGATGTTGTAACGACTGACGATTTGAATACCCTTGCTCAAACCGCTCAGTGCGGAAAGGGTATACATCAGGATCGCCGCCATAATAACCATACTTTGCGTTACGAACGTATCTGGCAGGCCAAACAATGAGTTTAGCGCGTAGCTAATTTGTAAACCTAAGAAGCCGATAGGACCGATGGTTCCTGCTGCTACTGCAATGATGCTACATGCGTCAGCAACATCACCAATCCAGCCTTTAATGGCTTTATCACCAAAAACAGGGTAAAGCAGAGTACGCGGCTTAAGAGGCAGGCCTTTATCGTAATGCAAGTGCATTAAGACAATGGAAGATAGACCACCAAGGATCGCCCAAGCTAAGAAGCCCCAGTGCATAAAAGACTGAGATAGGGCATTGATTGCGGCAGTTTTCGGTGAGGCTTCCCCGTATAGAGGCGGAGCAGTCACAAAGTGCGCGATAGGCTCAGCTGCGGCCCAGAACACACCACCACCTGCAAGTAGAGTACAGAGTACGATTGACAACCACTTAAAGTTATCAATATCAGGTTTCGCTAGACCACCTAGGCGCACATAACCAGTGCGACCAAACGCAAGAGCCAAACCAATTAGGAAATTCAGAAGAAGCAGTACTTGCCAGTAAGCTCCGAAATATTTAGTAGCAAAGCCGAAGCCGGTGTTAACCATTGCGGTTAGAGAGTCGGTATTCGTTAGAGCAAGTAAAACGAATAGAGTGAGGAAGCTACCACTTAACCAAAAGACAGGATTGGTGAGTTCGAGGCGCTTGAGTAAAGATGGGGGATGAATAGCAGAATAGTCAGCATCCTGAATAGGCGCTGTGTGGGAGGCGGCATTCGTCATATTTGACATAATTACTTCGCTTTTTAGGGCTATGAAGCCGTGCATTTCCCCTCACATCGTTTCAACGAAAAGTGTGAGGATGTTCAAAAAGCCGATGATGTTAACATGTCGAAGTTGCAAATATAACCTTAGATTTCGATTAATTTTTAACAGGTTAGCCAAGTTGCTGATTTTTGGGTAGAGATCAAAAGAAAGAGTTTTTACGTGAAATGCACCGCATTTCGTATGTAATTAACATTTCCCTTGTTTTTGCATGGGATTATCAGGATTACATTGAGAAAACATGTTTTTCCCAAGCTAAGGTTTAACTCGATGGCTCACTTCGAACTTAACGGACAGTGGATGCTTACCTCGCCACAGCGCCCCAATCTTGAAATTCCAATGTTTATTCCGGGCGATAATGTGTCGGCGCTTTTACAAGCAGAGCAGATTCCAGATCCTTATTTTGCCGATAATGAAAACAAAGTTCGATGGATTGAAGAGTGTGAGTGGCATATCTCACGTGAGTTTGACGTCGACGCGTTTACGTTGTCTGCCAAGCAAATTTGGATGACGCTAACTCGTGTCGATACATTGGCAACCTTCTATGTTAATGGTGAGTTAGCACTAACTTGCAGCAACATGTTTACCCAGCAACGTGTGGATATTAAACCGCATTTAAAGCAAGGTACTAACACGATTCGGGTTGAGTTTGCTCGGGTGGATTTAGAAGGTATCGCAAGAGCAAAAAAACTGCCATTTCCTATTCCATCGGCAATGGGCAACAACCAAATTCCACACATGAACTTGATCCGCAAAACACAATGCCATTCCGGATGGGACTGGGGCATTTGCTTGATGGTATCGGGTATTTACGACCCCATTCAAATCGACATTGTGAATGAGCTTTGGCTCAAAGGCTTCTCGACAGAGCAGCAATGGCAAGCCGATGGGAGTGTGTTTCTTGATGTAGTAGTTGAAGTGGAAACGGACAGTCAACGCCATGAAATGATGGTTGAATTTAATGGTGAGCGTCAATGTATTCAAACAAAAGGAAGTGGTCACTATCATTGCCAGTTCCACATTTTGGAGCCTAAACGTTGGTGGCCATCGGGTTATGGCGAAGCGTATCTCTATCCCATTACCATTTCTTGCAGAGAGCAAAAGTTAACGCACAACATTGGTTTGCGCCAGTTAACCCTAAATAACCAAGCTGATGAGCACGGCTCTGCAATGGAATTTATCGTCAATGGCGTACCGATTAATGCTAAAGGTGCCAACTGGATCCCTATTGACGCAATGCCGGGGCGAGAGTACGAAACACGTTATCGCAACCTTTTGCAAAGTGCGGTTGACGCCAACATGAACATGATTCGCGTATGGGGCGGTGGTCAGTACGAGAGTGAAACCTTTTATAACCTTTGTGATGAACTTGGCTTGTTGGTGTGGCAAGACATGATGTTCGCCTGCTCGTTGTACCCATCAAACGACGAGTTTTTAAAAGACGTAGAAGAAGAACTTAGATTCCAAATCCCGAGGCTTAAGAAGCACCCATCAATCGCACTTTGGTGTGGTGACAATGAAGTGATTGGAGCTATTGGTTGGTATGACGAATCTAAGCGCAGCAAAGTCAAATACACGGTTAACTACGATCGCCTCAACCGCATGATTGAGAAGGAGATTACCGAGCAAGATAGCACTCGCCGTTTCTGGCCAAGTTCCCCATGTAATGGTGAACTGGATTTCGGTGATGCGTGGCATGATGATAGTAAAGGCGATATGCACTTTTGGGACGTTTGGCATTCAGGAAAATCATTCAGTGCCTACCTTGACGTGAATCCTCGTTTTTGCTCTGAGTTTGGTTTTCAATCTTGGCCATCTTTTGCTGAAGTTAAGCGGTTTGTCCCTGAGCAAGACTGGAATATTACATCCCCAACTTTCGAACAACATCAGAAGAACCCTCGAGGTCATAGTATTATCACAGAGATGTTCACGCGCTATTTTCGTTTTCCCTCTGGATTTGAGAGCATGCTGTATTTAAGTCAAGTTCAGCAGGCAATCGCGATCAAAACTGCATGCGATCATTGGCGTGCCATTTCTCCAGTTTGTCGCGGCATGCTGTACTGGCAACTCAACGACAATTGGCCTGTCAGTTCTTGGTCTAGTTTGGAATACAGTGGTCGATGGAAGCAGTTGCACTACCATGCAAAACGCTTTTTTGCGCCGCAGTATTTGGTATTTTCCGAGCATACAGGCGAGTTGAGCCTACATTTGCTCAATGATGCCAAAGAGTCCGCAAGCGTCAACGCACTGCTCAAGTGGGTAGATTGGCAAGGGGAAGAAAAGCAATGTTGGAGCTTAGAGCAAACAATCATAGCAGACAGCAATACGATTTTGTGGCAGTTGGATGAATTGATCAAGAAGGACGAACTTACGTCAGGCTTCTTCTATGTTGAAGCGCAAATCGGTGAAGACAGAATAAGCAACACATGGTTTAGTACTCACGAGCTAAAAACCTTGCCGATAGCGAAAGCCAATATAGATGTCTCTATTGAAGGGAGGCGAATTACATTGATTGCGGATAAGCCTGCGTTTTTTGTTCATTTGGAGAGTGATGCTGATGGAAGGTTCAGTGACTCTAGTTTTACTCTGTTGGTCAATGTTCCAATGACGGTTGAGTATTTAGGTGATGATGTTTCAGGTATGCAGCAGTCGTTGAGGGTATACCACCTTAATGATTAAAGCGGGCATAGAACATCTATATGCTGATAACTAAAAAGGGAGCATTTGCTCCCTTTTTAGTTATTAAGTATCCGTTATTAAGCTCAGGTTGAGACAGAAGTTTATTTAAGTTTCTGATGGACCCGATAGCTAACGACAAAGCCAATGTAGAATAGTGCAGCAAGAGTAATCACTGCCGTCGCGTACGCCAGCAGGCTGTTTAACCCTAAACCAAAAGCCAAAGTGAAGGCGATACCATGAATGGCTTCCGCAGGGATTCGGTACCAAGCAGAGTGGACGGAAGATCCGAAGAGGATAAAGGTACTAAGTAAGACAATCGTGCCGCCTATAAAGCCGACCCATCTGCTGTTGTTCATGTTGCAGTCTCAGGGGTTACCGAGGTAACGTAACAAAATATTTCAGGATCGTATTATACAACCGATCATCGCGAAAAGCGCTAGAGAAATTTCGCGGATAAAACAGAGTGTTTTAATTCGAACAAAAGAATACGACATAGCCAACTTAATACAGGAATAACAAAACATGTTGAGATTTATACAACGTCGCCGCATTAAGAAAGTGATTAAACTAATGAGCACCAGATTGGTGGTGGGATACGGCAGTCGTGAGTACTTTTCGGTTGGTCAGGTAAAGACGAGCACCAGCGAGTTAAGCGCGTGCCAACAAAAAATCGCGTTGGCATTATATGCGGATCCGCAAGATCTTGATTTGGAAAACCAACCAGAGTTGCAAGCCATCCGCTCTGATGTGGCGCATGACTTCTTCGCTGGTGTCGA
This sequence comes from Vibrio sp. D54, assembly GCF_021728075.1. NCBI lineage: Bacteria > Pseudomonadati > Pseudomonadota > Gammaproteobacteria > Vibrionales > Vibrionaceae > Vibrio > Vibrio sp. D54. Next base: position 207,398 of record NZ_JAKKCS010000002.1, read on the forward strand.
TTATACCGCTCAAGATGTGCTTAATTTACTCGGTTCTGGTGGCTGGAAAGGAGGTCGAATGGAAGATGGAATGTCTCATCATTTTGGTATGCACAGTCGCTATTAAAAACATGCGTTAATTTTATAAATTCGATAAATATTTTTGCTGTTAAAGATTAATTAAATTTTCTTTCAATTGGGTAACAATTACCTAATTATGCACCCGAATCCCAGCGCGTCGCTGGACTGGTTGGATTGCATACCATGAAATTAATCATCAAAGGATTGGGGCTGAGTGCTCTTGTGCTCAGCATGTTTGCTCATGCAGATAGCAAAACGTTGAACGTTTATGCATGGGGTGGCTATTTGCCGGAAGCATCGTTAAAAGCGTTTGAAAAACAAGAAGGCGTTACGATTAATTATTCGACCTTTGAGAATAATGAATCAATGTATACCAAGCTAAAATTACTAAAAGGTTCTGGTTACGATGTGGTTTTTGCTTCTGCGTACTTCATTGAAAAAATGGGTCGAGAAGGACTGCTTTCGAAAATAGATCACGCTCAAGTGCCAAACATGCAAGACACAATGGACGGCTTACTTGGCCAAGCGCACGATCCGAAAAATGATTACTCGCTGCCTTATATTTGGGGCATTACAGGGATCAGCTACAACGAATCCATGGTTGAGCAACCAGTGACAAAATGGGCTGACTTATGGGAGTCTCAATACGAACAACAAGTTATGTTGATTGATGACGTCCGCGACGTGTTCGGTATGGCGCTGAAGAAAAATGGCCATAGCGTGAACACAAAAGACGAAGCTGAAATCGAACAGGCTTTTGATTCTCTAGTTGCGCTGAAAAACAACGTATTACTGTATAACTCAGATGCGCCGCAAGTCCCTTACGTGTCCGGTGAAACATCGGTCGGCATGCAATGGAACGGCAACGCATTCCAAGGACAGGTTGAAATGCCTGAGCTGAAGTTCGTGATGCCGGAAGAGGGCGCGGTATTATGGATGGACAACTTCACTATTCCGTCTGGCAGTAAAAACAAAGCATTGGCGCATAAATTTATTAACTTTATGTACCAATCAGAGAACCAAGCGGAAATCGTGACCAGTTTGGGTTATGCGTCGGCAACGAACGCTGGGCGTGACAAATTGCCAGAAGAGTTGAAAAATAACCGTACTATTTTCCCTTCATCAGAAGACATGAAAAAAGGCGAGTTTATTAATGATGTTGGCGCAGAAACGTTAGCGATTTACGAAAAGTACTGGCAACGTTTAAGAACGCAATAAGCAACGCCTTTGCCTATTGTTAGGCTTAAAATCGTTCAAATTTGAATTCCCCTCATCACGAAAGTGGTGAGGGGAATTTTTTATGGGCTTTGTACTTCGAGTGTTACTACGCGGCACGCTTCACGAGGCAGAAGTGCTTTTTACCGCGTTGCAGTAACCAATATTGATCAAACAGTGGGAAGCTCAAACTTGGGTTATCAGCCGCCACTTTTTCACCGTTTACACTGATGGCGTTGTTGCTGATGTGTTCGCGTGCAACACGCTTCGAACTTGCTAAACCCGACTCAATCAACAGCTCAACCAAATCTTGTTGTGCGCTCTCAATGCTTGGTAAACCATCCAACTCCAATTGTTTTAATTCACCCAAACTCAGTTGTTGCACATTACCGCTGAATAAAGCTTGAGTGATGCGCTCGGCGCTAGCTAGGCCTTCTTCGCCATGAACAAATCGCGTCATTTCCTCAGCGAGAATACGTTGTGCTTGTGGCTTACCTTGGCTTGCTTGGTCTTGCGCTTCAATGCTGGCAATTTCTTCGCAGCTCAAGAATGTGTAGTAACGCAAGAAGTGGTAAACGTCGGCGTCTTCTGCGCCAAGCCAGAACTGGTAGAACGCGTAAGGAGAGGTTTTGCTAGGATCTAGCCATACTGCACCGCCTTCGGTTTTGCCAAATTTGGTGCCATCGGATTTGGTGATCAGCGGCAGAGTTAAGCCAAATACTTGCTCACCATTTTGACGGCGAGTTAAATCGATCCCGCTGACGATGTTTCCCCATTGGTCATTGCCACCGATTTGCAAACGGCAACCGTATCGACGGTTTAGCTCGGCAAAATCGTACGATTGCAGTAGGGCGTAGCTAAATTCGGTGAAGGAGATACCTTGGTCAGGTCGTTGCAGGCGTTGTTTTACCGATTCTCGGTTGACCATAGTATTGATTGAGAAGTGCTTACCCACATCGCGGAAGAAGTCGATCACATTGATCGCTTTCATCCAGTCAGCGTTGTTTACCATGATCATCGGCTTGGCCAGTTGGTGATTCATCAACTGCTGAATTTGATTAGAAAGATCGTTAACCCAGCCTGAGACGATTTCCTCTGAGTTCAGACTGCGCTCAGTCGCTTTAAAGCTTGGGTCGCCAATCATGCCCGTTGCACCGCCAATCAAGGCAACAGCTTGGTGTCCGGCATCTTGAAAGCGCTTAAGCATAATCAAAGGCACGAGGTGGCCGATATGTAAGCTGCCAGCTGTAGGATCGAAGCCGCAGTAAACGGTTTGTGGCTGTGAGAGAAGTGTCTGAATTTCTTCCAAATCGCTGGCTTGTGCAATCAAGCCGCGATCTTGTAAATCTTGCAGTAATGGTGTCGTCATTCTTTTTGTCTGTTTTAGTGGTTGTTACATTCAGACTAAAACGCGACACCTTTTCTCGATATATCCCTTAAGGGACAGTTTTTTATCTTGAATGGAGAATGAGGTGATTGAGGAAAAGCTGGAATAACTCACTCAATGAAGACACATTTAATTGCGAGTAAATTCGCTTTCGATGATTTTTGACCGTGCCTTGAACTAAGTGTAACCGCGCGGCAATTTCTTTGGTGTCAAACCCTTGAGCGAGAAGCGAAGCCACCTCTTGTTCGCGACGGGTGAGTGATTCTACGCCAAACGTTGCTAAAGCTTGCTCAATGGCTAATCGCATACTGCCAGAATAAGCACTCTGTGCAAAAACAGGCTCAGAAAAGGTAAATTCCGTTTGTTTCCAATGCTGCTGACAAAGCGACTGAATTATCGGGAAATAGGGCTTTAGCTTATTGATTTGTTGCTGAGAAAAGTATTTTCCATCAGTCATATATCCGAAGTACAGCATGACCCAACGGCCAGATTCAACTTCGACTAGCATGCTAAGTTCGTCTTTCCACCCTGTTTGATGATAGAACTGCTCGCAGTATGAGGTGAAGTCAACGCCTTTACGCGCCACGTCTTTGAGCGTAAATACGCCTTGTTGCTTTGTCTCGTTTAGTTTGAGAAAAAAAGGGTCATTTTGAAATGAGTCAGTAAGGTAGCGTTGAAAAAGTAACTCTCGCTCGTTCTCAATTGAGTCGTAGAGATAAATAGGATGTTTACCTTCTCGGTAACCTAAAATAACTGCGCAATCAAAATGAAAAAGAGTGCGAATGACACGCATAAGTTTAGGAGTAAAGTTAGGCGTGTTAAGAGCAGAAATTGCTTCTGCTAGCAGATTATTAAAGTTATTGTCAGGCATGGGATACCGAATTGCAGGTGGTTTTGCGCAAGCATAACCAAAAGCAATCCAACGAGAAAGGGAAGTCGCCATCTTCTGGTGACTTCCATAGAGAAAGTTGCGTAAGTGCTCAGTTTTGAGGAATCATATCCCCGTTAACTTATTGATAAGGGTGCATAACAACGGTTTTATTTAAGCGATTAGTTGCTATGCATTACTGCGAGTTAGTGAGCTCTTCGTTAACCCAATATTTAGAACCAGACACGTTAGCATCGATGAGCAAACCTTTAGCGTTCAACTGATAGACGGCGACGCCGCTGTTAAATTGTTTTGAAAGTTGCTCTGAATCTTCGCCCGCAACAGCAGAGGCTTCACTTGTGGCCTCCCATCCTTCGTTGACGAACGTATCAAAGTCTTCTTTGCTCTCAAACAGAACCACTTGTTGGTAAAATTTGCCGCCAGCCCCAAGTGCAACGCCCAAACCAAACATATTCATATAAGTGCGTTCTTCTGTTTCCTTATTCACTGCGACTCCTGACCCTGAGTTGGTGTGAAACAGCAAAGATAATTTACGAGAATCAAAGACCGCGTAGCCGTACGCGTTGTCGTAAATAGCTTTTGCCTCCGGCTTTTCATTAAATAACTTGAGCAAAGCGCTATCTGCCATTAAGTCCACGGCTTGGCGAGCTTCTTCTGGCGTATCGCCTTCCATCAGCTCATCAATTTTTTTGTCGGCAGCATCTATCCATTCTTTGCTTTTCTCGATGCTGGCTTCTGTCCATTCGCCTGCGGTATTGATCGCTTCCTCGGACCAGTTCGTGAAATCTTGCCACGCTTGTTTTGAAAACGCTTTGGTGTCGTCCCAAGCATCTTGTGCAGTATCAGAAACTGCGTCGCCAAGCTCAGACATTTTATTGGAAATTTCATCCCAATCGGCATAAGCAGGGGATGCCAGGAGCATCAATGTAGTAAGGAGTGCGATAGGCTTTTTCATCAAATTCTCTCTGGAGTTATCGATATACCATTCATTTTAGGTCATCAGACTTTGATAATGAAATTGACTAAATGACGAACTTGAGAGAGGAATCACGAACTGATTGTGAAATGACGTGTGAATAACAAAGCCCTCACAAGTGGAGTGTGAGGGCTAGAGTTTATCGTGTGTTACTTGCTGCTAACTTTACCGAGTTTTAACCAAGTATCGATAACCGTATCTGGGTTTAGTGATACAGAGCTAATACCTTGATCCATTAGCCATTCCGCTAGGTCGTCGTGGTCTGATGGGCCTTGACCACAAATACCAACGTATTTGCCTGCTTTTGTTGCCGCATCAATCGCCATCTGAAGCATCACCTTAACCGCTGGGTTACGCTCATCAAATAGATGTGCAACATCGCCAGAGTCACGATCAAGTCCAAGCGTTAGCTGAGTCATGTCGTTTGAGCCAATCGAGAAGCCATCAAAGTACTTCAAGAACTCATCGGCAAGAACCGCGTTGGATGGCAGTTCGCACATCATGATGACTTTAAGACCCTGATCGCCACGGCGCAGATCAAACTTCGCTAGCAAATCAATCACTGATGCTGCTTCGCTTGGTGTACGCACAAATGGGATCATGATTTCAACGTTTTTCAGACCCATTTCGTTACGAACGCGTTTGATTGCTTGAGTTTCTAGCTCGAAGCAGTCTTCAAACACTGGAGAAATGTAACGAGACGCGCCACGGAAGCCAAGCATTGGGTTTTCTTCATGCGGTTCGTATGCTTTACCGCCAACCAAGTTGCTGTATTCGTTAGACTTAAAGTCAGACATACGAACAATAACGCGTTTCGGCCAAAATGCCGCAGCAATGGTTGCGATACCTTCTGTCAGTTTGCTTACGTAGAAATCGATAGGATCTTTGTAACCACGAATACGCTGAGTGATTTCTGCTTTTAGCTCATCGCTTTGTGCATCAAAGTTAAGTAATGCTTTCGGGTGGATACCAATCATCTTATTGATGATGAATTCAAGACGCGCAAGACCAACACCTTCATTTGGAATTTGTGCGAAGTCAAACGCGCGATCAGGGTTACCCACGTTCATCATCACTTTTGTTGGTAGCAGTGGCAGTTCATCAACAGAAGAGCGTTTTACATCAAACTCAAGTTCACCTTGGTAAACGTAGCCCGTTTCACCTTCTGAACAAGATACGGTCACGGTTGCACCATCGGTTAACTTGCTTGTCGCATCGCCACAGCCAACGATTGCAGGAATACCAAGCTCACGAGCGATGATGGCAGCGTGACACGTACGGCCACCACGGTTGGTTACGATTGCAGATGCTTTTTTCATCACTGGTTCCCAATCTGGGTCAGTCATGTCTGTAACTAGCACGTCACCTTCTTGGACTAAAGACATTTGGTCCAGAGAGTCAACCAAGCGAACCACGCCTTTACCGATGCGCTGACCGATTGCACGACCTTCAACCAAAACATCTGCTTTGTTTTGTAGCTCGTAGCGCTCAATCACGTTTTGTTCCGTTTGTGAACATACGGTTTCAGGACGCGCTTGAACAATGTACAGCTTGCCATCAATGCCATCTTTTGCCCATTCAATGTCCATTGGACGCTGATAGTGCTTTTCGATGATCATTGCTTGTTTTGCGAGCTCTTTGATCTCGTCGTCGTTCAATGAGAACGTGTTGCGCTCTTCATCAGAAGTATCAACGATATCAACTTGTTTGCCGATTTCTTGGTTATCTGAGTAGATCATTTTGATCAACTTAGAACCAAATGTTTTCTTAACGATTGGGTGTTCGCCTGCTTCAAGCATTGGCTTGTGAACGTAGAACTCGTCAGGGTTTACTGCACCTTGAACGACCATCTCGCCTAGACCCCATGAAGAGGTGATGAAGACAACTTGGTCGAAACCCGATTCAGTGTCTAGTGTAAACATAACACCCGACGAGGCTTTATCTGAACGCACCATACGTTGGATACCCGCAGATAGCGAGATGCCACGGTGGTCGAACCCTTGGTGAACGCGGTAAGAAATCGCACGGTCGTTAAATAGAGAAGCGTAAACGTGCTTAGTTGCTTCTAGTACTGCGTCGATGCCTTTCACGTTCAAAAACGTTTCTTGCTGACCAGCAAAAGAAGCATCAGGTAGGTCTTCTGCCGTAGCAGATGAACGAACTGCGACTGAAAGCTCAGGATTGCCTTCGATCAGTTCTTGGTAATTTTCACGAATCTCTTGTTCAAGGTCCGCAGGGAAAGGGGCCTCTAATACCCATTGACGAATGTTTGCACCTGTCTTACGCAGAGCTTCTACATCTTCAACGTCTAGTTCATCGAGTAATTGGTGAATACGCTCATCCAAACCTTCGTGGTCAAGGAATTGGTTAAACGCGTATGAGGTTGTCGCAAAACCATTTGGTACAGAAACGCCTGCGTTTGCTAGGTTAGAAACCATTTCGCCAAGTGAAGCATTCTTACCGCCGACTTTGTCGACATCATCCATGGATAGGCCATTGAACCAGAGGGTGTTCTTTTGCATGTCTTTCTCCAGAAACATTGCAGCTTAGTAGGGGGACTTAAATCGATCTAAACAATCGCATGTTGGCTGTTATTACACGTTGACCATACATTGCTTCATTTAGATTGATATCAAAGGCAAACGATTACGTTCTGGCTGAAAAAAATTCAAAAGAATTTTTAAAGCTGTGGTGAACCTAACTGAAAGCCAAACTGATTTATTAATATTATGTGTACCATCCTACTCAAAAGATTTTGAAAAATTAAACAGAAATGCAAATAAATAACCAAAGTCGTGATGTGTTCTATGTTTCTGACGGTACGGCGATAACATGTGAGACATTAGGGCATGTTGTTCTCGGTCAATTTCCGTTCATTCCTAACGAAAAAACCTTTCCGTTTGTAGAAAGCCAGGACAAAGCTACTGACGTAGTCAAAGAAATTGAAACTTCCTACCAGCGCAATGGCGTCAAACCTCTGGTCTTTTTCTCAATTGTCGTTCCAGAAGTACGTGAAATGCTGCTTGAAGCGCCAGCATACAGTTACGATGTGTTGGAGAGTATTGTGCAGAAAGTGCAAGACGACATTCAGATGGCACCAAAGCCTAAGTTGCAGCGTTCTCGCAGCGTGGGGAAAGATTCCGACACCTATTTTGACCGTATTGCGGCTATTGAATACACATTGGCGCATGATGATGGCATCACACTAAAAGGGTTGGAGCAAGCTGATATCATCTTACTTGGCGTGTCGCGTAGTGGAAAAACGCCGACTAGCTTGTATATGGCGATGCAATTTGGTTTACGTGTTGTGAACTATCCGTTTATTGCGGAAGATGTGAAGATGATGCGTTTGTTACCTGAGTTTGAGATCCATCGTCATAAGTTGTTCGGGCTTACTATCGACCCTGAACGTTTGACTGAAATCCGTGAGAATCGTTTGTCTGGAAGTGATTACGCTAGCACAGAGCAGTGCAAGCTGGAGCTAGACACTGTTGAGGCTTTGTTTAGAAGAGAGGCGATCCCATATATCAATACGTCCTCTCTGTCTGTTGAGGAAATTACTACGCGTATTCTGGAAAAAGCAGGAATGAAGCGTCGCTTGTTTGGCTAGCAAGAGACGCTCATGTCGCTATGTGTAAGAGGAGGTAAGGTGTGTACCTCCTCTATCGAATGAACCTTAGACAGAATTAATAGTATTGGAACATCTTTTGGATGTCTTGATAGTTTTTGGTCTGAGTCAGTGACAGCATCAGTAAGATACGTGCTTTTTGTGGGTTCAATGTACCAGCGGCAACAAAGCCGTATTTTTCGTCATCAATTTCAGCATCCAAAGTGGTTGAGCCGCTAGGCGTTCGGGAGCTTCTTACAACAACAACGCCATCTTTACTCGCTTTCTCTAGCTCATCAAACACAGTGTGGTACAAGTTACCATTACCGACACCAGCACTTACGATGCCGTCAAACTTCGCATCCACAAAGGCTTTCACTGGCAAATTGGAGGCATTTGCATAGTTATAAACAATACCGACCTTAGGCAACTTAGTAAGCTTTGATACATCGAATGGGGTTTCTGTCGTATGTTTACGCTCTGGGCTTCGTTGATATTTGGCATCGCTATTATGAATGTAGCCGATAGCACCAAAGTTGGGTGACTGGAAAGTGCTGACGGAGGTTGTATTGGTTTTTGTCACATCTCGCGCATCGAAAATCGTGTCATTCATTGCGACTAGCACGCCACGTCCTTCTGAATCTTCATCGGTGGCTGTTACGACTGCATTGTATAAGTTGACTGGTCCATCAGCACTCATTGCGGTGGAAGGACGCATTGCACCGACGATCACGACAGGCTTTTTGCTCTTGACGGTCAGATCAAGGAAGTAAGCGGTTTCCTCTAACGTATCCGTACCATGAGTAATGACAATGCCGTCAACATCATTTTGAGCGAGTAGCTCATTAACTCTTTTCGATAATTTTAGCCACACTTCATCATTCATATCTTGTGAACCGATACTGACCACTTGCTCTCCAGAAATATCGGCAATCTTGGTCATACTCGGCACCGCAGAAATCAATGATTCAACGCCGACTTTACCTGCTGTGTAGTTTGACTCGGTTGCAGATTGACCTGCGCCTGCTATGGTGCCGCCAGTGGCAAGAATTTTAATGTTCGGAAGTTCGGATTGCGCGAAAGACAAAGAACTAAGGCACAAACCAAGGGTTATCGTACTGAGGCGGAAAAGATTTTTCGTCATGGGAATCACCTGCTGTTAGGTTGGATGTTGGGGAACTCATCTATCCTAAAAACAGCGGGTTAGATTTTTTGAGTACTAGTTCAACAAATTGCAGATGAAGATCGTGATCAACTAATCACTTAAAGAATATCAAATCAACCAGTTAACCTAATTGACGTGCTTCTTTAACAAGTGAGATGTGCTAGTAACGTGCACAACGTGTTAAGTCCTATAATTTATTGATTTATAAATAAAGGAGGTAGGAGTCTCGTGATGAGGTTATTAAACATGAATTTAGCCGTGCAATTTTCCAAAGTTTACAGTGTAAAAAAAGCGGCTTTACCCCGGAACAGATAAAAGCCGCTTGCCAATGATGTGTTAATTCACATCTTATCGCATAATCATTTGTTCACGACCAGGACCCACAGACACCATTTTTACTGGTACGCCCATGAGTTCCTCAATGCGTAGAACGTATTTCTGTGCTGCTACTGGAAGCTCTTCAAACTTACGACAACCTGTGATGTCCTCGCTCCAGCTTTCCATCTTCTCGTAGATTGGCGCAAGAGAGGCAGTTTGAGGCCAGATTGGGTTTTCGCTGTGGTCGCCTTCGTAGCCAACACAGATTTTCAGATCGTTAAGGCCAGTCAAACAGTCTACTTTGGTTAGTGCAATTTCAGTTGCGGCTTGCAGTTCAACGCCATTCTTCGTAGCGACTGCGTCGAAGTAGCCCATGTCGCGTGGACGACCCGTAGTTGCACCGAACTCGCCAGCAAGTTCGCGGAAAGCGTCTTGCTCTTCCATTGCAGTGATCAACGTACCAGTACCCACTGATGAGCTGAAGGCTTTTGCAACCGCAATAACGCGTTCAGGACGAAGTGCCGGAAGGCCACTACCGATACCCGCGTACATTGATACAACGTTAGAAGATGTTGTCCAAGGGTACTCACCGTAAACAAGGTCACGACCCGCACCAAGCTGCGCTTCGAACAATAGAGTTTTGTCTTTCGCTTGTAGTTCTTTTAGAGGAAGCGTTACGTTGCAAATTGAATCGCGCCAAGGTGCAGAGACTTCTAGCAGCCAGTTCGCCAGTTCTTCAGCGGTTTGTTCAAACTCGAACGTCGGGTAAAGTGCACGCAGTTGCGGTAGTTTCCAATCCATCATGAATTGAAGGCGTTCAACCAATACTTCTGGTTGCTTCAACCAACCAACTAGGATGCCTTTCTTCATTACGCGGTCACCGTAAGCAGGTGCAATACCTTGACGAGTTGAACCGTATGCTTTGTCGCCTAAACGTTGTTCTTCTAGCGTATCTTCTAGTGCGTGTAGAGGTAGACACAGTGTTGCGCGATCTGAGATGCACATATTCACTTTTACGCCCGCTTCTTCAACTTCCGCAATCTCCTGAGACAGCAACGCAGGGCTGATAACCATACCCGGACCTAACACTGCCAAACAGCCTGGGTTGAATACGCCACTTGGTAGCTGGTGCAGCTTAAACGTACCTAGATCGTTAACCACGGTGTGACCCGCGTTGTTACCACCTTGGAAACGAATGCTCGCAGAAGCTTGCTCTGCCAAAAAGTCAACGATGCGGCCTTTGCCTTCATCACCCCAGTTTGCACCCACAACAACGATAGACGACATAATTTAATCTCCAAAAACAGATGCAAAAATCTTAAGGTGTTCGCCATAATAAGAGAAATTAATTATACTCATTAACATGATAAGAATCTCATATCGGAATTGGCAATGTTAGATTTGAACTGGCTGCGAACCTTCGTAACTCTTGCAGAGGTAAAACACTTTGGTAAAACAGCGACGGAACTGCACATGACGCAGCCGAACGTAAGTTTGCATATCAAGCAGTTGGAGCAAGCTACGCGCACGAAATTGATTGAGCGAAATCCCGTGCAGTTGACGCAAGCGGGGAAGCGTTTGTTAGCTACGGCGCAGCGGATGCTCAATGAGCTGCAAATTTGTCAGTCGGATCTCAATGCCATCAACGATCTTACGCAGGGGACGCTTTCTATTGCGGCGAGCGATATTGTTTCACGTTTACTGCTTATCAAACCATTTCAGCAATTCAAAAGTGAATACCCGGGGATCGACTTGGCATTGTTCAATACCACATCTTCTCAAGCGGTGGATTTGGTGAAAAGTGCGCGTGCCGATATCGGCTTTGTTATCGCACAAAAAGAGAGTCAACCGCTGCATTTTACGCCTCTCACGCAGATTCACTGGTGTGCGTTTGGCGATAACATTTTTGAGTGGCAAGACAATCGAAAAGAGAGCCAGACGCTGATCCTGCTAGGGCACGATACTCGAACCCGAGAGCTGATTGATGCGTCTTTACCTGAACTAAATCTGCCTAAGCATCGCGTGATGGAAGTGGGCAGTGTGGAAGCACAAATCGACTGGGCGGAAGCGGGGTTTGGGACTGCTATTGTGCCGGATTTCTCGCTCGATCCGAGATTAAAGCTTTCTCGTGAAGTTACGCCTTTGCCAAGTTTTCCAAACACTGATTTCGGCTACATCGTGCGTCAAAATCAGGTGTTATCCAAAGCGGCAAAACAGTTGCTGGCTTGGGTTGGCGAGAATGTGTCGGTGGTTGAGGGCTAAGACGATGAAAGAAAAGGCCATGAAAGAGACGAAGATTACGATTTCGCTCCCATCCTTGATTCACCGTATTGGGGGCGACCATGCCAAGCGAGCGAAAACACTCGCAGCAGAAAAACAGTGCGATCTTAAGAGAATTAGACGATCTCGTCACTGGCAAATCTCAGGCGAGGCTTTGGATGTAAAAGCGTTTTTAGAGCATCTAAAAAACGAAGAAGCAGAGACGATGCGATTTGCGATCAACAAGATCGAACAAGCTCTACTTGCTCACCAAGACAAATTGGAACCTTTGGACGTGAAGTTGATACGTTTGGTGAGACAAAACCCAAACATCACCTTAGCGGAGCTGATGGCTGAAACGAACTGCACGTTAGTTCAAGCTCGCACGGCACGATTTGATGCTGAGTTGCTTTAAGATCGGTTTGTGGTTTACTCACTTTATTAACAGATGTTAGGGTACCGATCAAAATCACTCACTAAGACCATTTTATTATGGATATTTGGCAGCTTCTCCTTTTTATTCCTGCTTGCTTTGCTCTCAATATGGCTCCTGGCCCAAACAATTTATTGGCAATGAATAATGCGCGTTGTTACGGCTTTAGGGCCGCGTTTACGGCCAGTTTAGGCAGAATTGCTGCTTTTTCAGCGATGATTGCGTTGTCTGCATCAGGTCTGGCTGTGATTTTGTATACGTCAGAAATGCTATTTTTGGCAATAAAGTTGGTAGGGGCGTTGTATCTACTGTGGATTGCGTTCAACCTTTGGCGTTCAGAGTCCAGCCCGATCTCTGACTTGGACAATTCGCGCAATTACGCAGGACTTGCGAAGCAAGAATTTACGCTTGCTGCTGGCAACCCGAAAGCGATACTTATTTTTACTGCATTCTTGCCGCAATTTGTTGATGCCAATGCCAACGTTCAAGAGCAGTTTTTTGCCCTTGGCTCCACGTTTTTGATATTAGAAATGGTCGCCATTTCAATCTATGCCATCTTTGGTTTGTACTTGAGACACTGGTTTTCAAATCCAAAAATGGCGAAACGTTTCAATCGCGGATGTTCGTTGTTTTTAGCCGCATCAGGTGCGAATTTGCTACTAAGTAAGCAATAACAACACATCATCTCTGTAGATTATTTTTCTATAAAAAAAGCCGCTGATGTTACATCAGCGGCTCTTTTCGTTGATGCATCGATTAATTTATTGTTACCACATCAAATCGTCAGGCACGACGAAATCTGCGTATGGATCGTCTTCTGCTGGAATGTCCGATTCAGGTTCTTTTTGTTCGATGATGACGGACTCATCACGTTGAGCAATTTTATTCGCTACTCCACGTGGAATGACAACATAGCTTTCACCAACAATTGCGATTGCCAAAATACCTTTGATCAACTGCTCGCGGATAAGTGAATCTACATAAAGTGATTTCACTAGCGTACCGTGAGTGAAGTTGTATTTGATGTCGCCATCTTTTAAGTCGATCTTGTTCATCTCAATCAATTGATTGATCTGCGCTTTGATCTCTTTATTTAATCGCTCAGCATTTTGTTGCTCGCTCAATTGTTTATCACGCTCTAACTGTTGGCGTTTATTCTCTTCAACCGCCGCTTTTACTTCGCGTGCTTGAACGCGTGATTTTTTAGAGCCTTTCTTCGCTTTCTTTAGTTTCTTTTCATTAACTAAGCCAGCTTTCAGCATTTGTTCTTGAAGGGTAAGTTTTGCCATGTTTTATCCAGTTAGTGCGCAATTTTGGGCATTTTACCCACTATTGCCACTTGTAGTAAATAATAGTGCTTTCTATGGGGCTAAAATGTTTGGTTGGCTTGTTATCTCTTTAATGGAAAGTGCAAAGCGGGCCTTCTCCAAAGCCCGCGAGCATTACTGAAATCTAGGTGGGTTATGGCTGCCACTGTTTAGATGTGACGAGGTTATCCATCACTTTGTTTACCGCTTGATGCGCTTTGTCGACAATGGTGTCTATATCGTTACGATTCGCGATAAGCGGTGGAGCAAAACCGAGGATGTCACCATGTGGCATGGCGCGAGCGATTAAGCCTTGCTCTAAACAGGCCGCCGCGATTTGCGGGCCTACTTTCAAGTTTGGATCAAAGTGTGCTCGGCAAAGCTTGTCTGAAGAAAACTCCAACGCATGCAACAAGCCAACGCCACGAGTATCACCGACTAATGGATGATCGTTAAACGTCTCTGCCATACGTTGCTGCAAGTAAGCGCCGACTTCGGCCGCGTTTTGCACTAAGCCTTCACGTTCAATGATATCGAGGTTGCAGTTCGCGGCTGCCGCTCCCATTGGGTGACCAGAGTAGGTATAACCGTGTCCGATAGCGCCCCATTGGTCCGTGCCGTTTTCTAGCACACTCCAAACTCGTTCACCGACGATCACGCCAGACAGCGGTTGATACGCTGAGGTTAACCCTTTCGCTACCGTGATGAGATCTGGTTTCATGTCGTAGTGGAGTGAGCCAAAATCGGAGCCGAGGCGACCAAAGCCACACACCACTTCATCTGCAATCAAGAGTACATCGTATTTGTCGAGCACTTTGCGAATCGCCTGCCAGTACCCTGCTGGTGGTGGCACAATACCGCCAGTACCGAGCACTGGTTCTGCAATCATTGCTGCTACCGTTTCTGGGCCTTCTTCCAAGATCATCGCTTCGAGTTGATCTGCGCAATATTGAGAGAATTCGAGCTCAGACATACTCTCGTCTTCACGGCGATAATAATATGGCGCGATGGTGTGTTTGATACGCTCAAGTGGTAAATCAAAATGGGCGTGGAACAGCGGCAAACCTGTCATTGAACCGGACGCGATACTTGAACCATGGTAGCCGCGGTCACGCGAAATGATTTTTTTCTTCTCTGGTAGACCACGAGCATTGTTGTAATACCATACCAACTTAAGTTGAGTTTCGTTCGCGTCGCTGCCTGACATGCCGTAGTAAACTTTGCTCATGCCTTCAGGCGCCATTTTGATGATGCGATCTGACAGTGTCACGAGCGCTTCGTTCGTATGACCGACGTACGTGTGGTAGTACGCCAGTTCTTTGGCTTGCTCATAAATCGCATCGGCCATTTCGGTCCTGCCATAGCCAATGTTTACACAATACAACCCGGCAAAGCCGTCTATCAGCTCGATGCCTTCTGAATCGGTGATGCGTATTCCGCTTCCGCTCGAGATAATTCTTCCCGGAAGCTCCCCGGCCGCATACTGCTTCAGGTGGGTTGAGGCATGAAATACTCTCTGACGATCGATCTCTAAAAGTTGTTGGGTTTTGTTACTCATGATCCTTCTCCTCGAATAATTGGATATCCATATTTCGTGCCTCAACTGCCACTGACGGTTGGTAAAGCGCCTAAGCAGCAGTATTTGATTTCACTGTATTCTTCAAATCCGTGACGGCTTCCTTCTCGTCCAAGACCAGACTGTTTCACGCCGCCGAATGGGATAGGGTGCCCTGTCATTTTGACGGAGTTCACGCTCACCATGCCAAACTCCAAACCGCGCATGCAGTGCCAAATTTGGTGAATATCGTGACCATAAACATAGGCAGCTAAGCCGTACTCAGTGTCGTTGCTCATTTCAATCACGGTATCTAAGTCTTGGTAAGGCAATACGCCTGCCACAGGACAAAAATTCTCTTCGCGATACACCGCCATTTCAGGGGTTACATCGGCTAGCAATGTCGGCGCGAAGAAATTTTCGCCTGGTACGGGCTGGTGGTATCCCGCTACCAATCGCGCGCCTTTGTCGAGCGCGTCACGCACCAAATCATGCGCTTTATCCACCGCAGTGCGATTAATAAGCGGTCCCATGGTGGTTTTTTCGTCTAAGCCATTGCCCAAAACGATGTGGCTCATTTCTTTGGCAAACGCTTCCAAAAACACTTCGTACTTATCGTCAGGGACGAAAATACGGTTTGCGGCCAAGCAGTCTTGTCCTGCGGTTTGAAACTTCGCATCCACGGCGGCTTTGGCTGCTTGCTCGACATCCATATCTGGCAGCACGATGAAAGGGGCGTTACCACCGAGCTCCATACTGCACTTCTTCACGGTTTGTGCCGCGTCGCGTAGCAATAGTTTGCCTACTCGAGTTGAGCCTGTGAACGAGAGCGCTTTGACTTTATCGGAGTGACACAAGGTTTGTGACACCATCACCGCATCGCCAGTGATCACGTTAAATACACCAGGTGGAAAGCCAGCTCGGTCTGCTAACTCTGCCAACGCTAACGCAGAAAAAGGCGTTTCACTGGCAGGCTTAATGAGCACCGGACAGCCTATTGCTAGTGCGGCTGCGGCTTTGCGTGTGATCATGGCATTAGGAAAGTTCCATGGCGTAATCAGTGCTGCGACACCAATTGGCTCGCGCACCGTTGATAGCTGCGCATTCGGAATATGACTTGGGATGGTTTCGCCATAACAGCGGCGTGCTTCTTCGGCAAACCAACGAACAAAGGATGCGCCGTAGTCAATCTCACCTACAGCATCACCTAGTGTTTTTCCTTGCTCCATCACCATCAAATGAGCAAGATCTTGCTTTGATTCTAGAATCAGGTCGTGCCAACGCATGAGAATTTCAGCGCGCTCTTCTGCTTGCATTTTTCGCCATTGACGAAAGGCTTGGTCGGCTTCATCAATCGCTTGATAGAGTTGTTGCTGAGATAGCTTAGTGATGTAACCTATGACCGTGCCATCTGCTGGATTATCCACCGGATGAAATTGATCACCACTTACCCATTTGCCATTCACGTACGCTAAACCTCTCACCAAACGTACGTCTTTCATTATCGCCATCATGTCGTGCGAGGCTTTTAATTCTTCAGCGTGTAAGCTGTGCAGTGCTGTCATGAGTCCTTCTCCCAGCATCGTTGTCCATAATGAAACTGTAATGGAGAAGTGACCGAAATAATTTCTGATACCGAGGTTTAAAACGTCAGAACTTTCTTTTTAGTGCCGTTAAATATGGTGTTTTTTCTGTTCACGTCTGATGCGCATTTTCCCTTTTATAACAAGGCGTTTTGGTTTACTTCGAATGTGCCCGCATCACGTTTGATTGTTTTTGTCACAATGTAAGTAAAGTAGCGCTCAATGCCCACATCTGAGTCTAACCAGTTGTCGATAAGCCGCTGATATTGGTCGATATCTTCTGACTGAATTTTAAGGATGTAATCGACGCCACCGCCCGTGGCATAGCAATCAGTGACTTCTGGTGAATGTTGAACCAGTTGCTCGAAGCGTTTGAACGCTTGGGCGTTGTGTTCTTTGAGCGTAACTTCAACCATAACCGACGTTCGTTTGAACAAAATATCGGTATTTACTCTTGCTCCGTAGCCTTCAATGATGCCTGCTTCTTCCAGTTTTTTGACGCGCTCCCAGCAAGGGCTCACGGATAGGTTGATGGCCTCGGCAAGGTGAGATTTGGTGATACGACCATTATCATGAAGTATTTGTAGAATTTTTACGTCGTAGCGATCGAGGCGCATAATGAGTCTCCCTGTAGAATACTAATCATTTCATGAAAGGCTGATGACTGGTCGCTGTTATAAGGTGCTTTCCAGTTTGCTTCTGGTATGCCATTTGTTTTGATTTCTTTAGTTGGCTTTTCAATCAGCCTATCTCGCCGCAGTCTTCGGCTATAACTGCGATAGTGTCACCGATATTCACCATAGCAGGAAAACGACGCGCCGCGAAAATACCATTGCGCTGTGACTTGTACTCAACGGGGGCGGTACCTGTGCGCTCGGTCGAGAAGATTCTCACTAATACATCGCCCTTTTTGACGGTATCGCCAAGATCAAATAAGTATTCTGTGATGCCGTGGTGTTGGCTTTGCACATAACAACTTGCATCAGGCATATCTAATAACTTAGTTGGTTGGGTTGGTTGTTCGTAGTCACCGGGCAAGTTGCCTGAGAAGCGCAAGAAGTTGCGAATGCCACGGTCGGAATAAGCGATGGTTTCTGGAGTGCTGGTTCCGCCTCCTCTTAGTTCGGTGGTAACAAAGATTTTTCCCTGAGACTCCACGGCAGTGTCATACAGGCTGGTGGCGTCCATTTCGAGCAAGATCATGGTGTAAGGTGCGCCAAACAGTTTTGCACCTAATATGCAGGCTTCTTCTTGATCGAGATTGTTGAGACGATGGGCAGCGGCGAACGGAACGATATCTAACGTTTTACCACCTGAGTGAATGTCTAACGCAAAATCGCACTTAGGAACTAGGTAACGAGTAAAATAATCCGCAATTTTCTCGGTCACTGTGCCTATGGGGTTGCCGGGAAAGCTGCGATTTAAATTCCCCTTATCGATAAACGACGTACGTGAGGCATTTTGTACCGCAGGTAAGTTCATCATGGGTACAATAATGACACGACCTTGGATTTGATCTGCCTGAAGCGAGTTCGTCAATTTTAGCAGGCTGGTGATGCCTTCGTATTCGTCTCCGTGATTACCGCCAGTAAGCAGTGCGGTTGGTCCGTGACCATTTTTGATCACGGTGATAGGTATCATAATACTGCCCCAAGCGGAGTCGTCATGTGAATAGGGCAGCGTTAAAAAGCCGTGCTGTACACCTTCTCGGTCAAAGTCTATGGTGGCTGTGATCGAGCTTTTTTGCATATCAAGTCCTTTTAGTTCTCAGACCTGGCTCAACAGAGCTTAAGGTTTGAAAAATTAGTGTTTAACAAATAAGTGGCGTGGAAAGTCACACAGCGTTTTTGCTCCATCATGGGTAATGACGATACTTTCCGTTGTTTCTAACCCCCAATCTTTGAACCACAGCCCCGGCATAAAATGGAATGTCATGCCTTCTCTCAAGATGGTTTTATCGGTGTCTCGCAAACTCATGGTTCGTTCCCCCCAATCTGGTGGGTAGCTCAAACCTATTGGGTAGCCACAACGGGCACCTTCGCGTGAGAATCCCGCTTTATCGAGAACCTGGTTTAGTGCATTGGCGATGTCGGCGCAGGTACTTCCGGGCTTTGCCACTTTCAAGCCCGCTTCAAGTCCTAGAGTCAGGGCTTCGTCGGCTCGTTTAAACTTGTCGTCAGGCTCGCCAAGAAAAATAGTGCGTGAGAGTGGGCAATGGTAACGGCGGTGCGCCCCTGCGATTTCAAAAAACGTCCCTTCGCCTTTCTTGAAGGGTCTGTCATCCCAAGTCAGGTGAGGTGCGGAAGCATCAGAACCTGATGGCAAAAGCGGCACAATCGCGGTGTAATCGCCAAAGTGGTCTTCATGCCCGAGCACGGCTTGACGGTTAATCTCGGCAACAAGGTGGTGTTTCGGTAATCCTGGTTCAATCATGTCGAACGCGACGCGGTGCATATTTTCAACAATGCGAGCGGCACGGTACATGTACGCCAGTTCTTGATCGGATTTAACGGCGCGGCACCAGTTGACTAGTCCGGTTGCATCGAGAAGTTGAGCATTCGGTAGGTGCGTAGTGAGTGATTCGTAAGCGGTGGCGCTAAAGTAATAGTTATCTTTTTCTACACCGATACGACCACGATCCCAAAGGCGCGGAGCCAGTACGGCTTCGACCAGGAAATCCATCGGGTGTAGCGGCGGATTCATTACATAATGGTCTGGATAGTAGGTGATGTTTTCTGCCGACATATACGCAGTCCTGTATGCTCCGTTGGCATCTTGGCAGCGTCCAAACCAAACTGGCTCATCAGATGGACCAACAACGACACATTGTGGCACGTAAAAAGACCACCCATCATAGCCTGTCAGCCACGCCATGTTAGAAGGGTCATGAATGATAAGGACATCCAATTCTCTTTCTTCCATCGATTGCCGAACTTTCGTTAACCGATCCTGGAACTCATCCAGTGTAAAATGCAAAGCAACGCCTCTCATATTTTCTCCTTGTTAGAAATCCGACGCCTTATGGGCCTTCGGAGACGCTGAGGTATTTCTACCTTCTACCAGCTAGCCAGATCTGCGTTAAAAATGATTGCAATTTACCTCTGGGGTTGTATTTGGATTGAACGATGCTGTTTAACATGTTTGTTTAACCCATACATTTCATGTCAATCATTACAATTGTGGTTTATTTTTGTGCATTTCACCTCGTTTTGTGAGTTAAAGTTCGCCATTTGTTAAATGGAAGTTACAATGAGCGTTAAAAATGAATCAATTAAAATATTGTGTCATGACAATTTCTTTGAACCCGATCATTCGGCCAGGCACCGCTAAATACATCTCCATTGGTAACTATCTTGTCGAATGTGTCCGCAGTGGTTATCTAAAACCGGGAACTCGATTACCCACACATCGTGAGTTTGCAGAGCAAATTGGCGTCAGCGTACAAACGGTGAGCCATGCATATGGTTATGCAGAGAAAAAAGGGGCGATCGAGTCTTGGGTTGGGAATGGTACTTTTGTCAAATCAGGTTTTGTGGATGAAAGTACGGACACGGAGTTCATGCTGACACAAGAGATGAAAGAAACGCCGGATGAAATTGATATGTCGATTGCACATCCAGTGGTGACCGATCGCCACATTACGCTTTTTAATCAGGCGTTAATGGAGATTGCTGGGCAAACAAGCAATCGTGGTTTGATCAGTAAAGCAAAGCCGGTAACAGGTCAGCCTCATCATATTGAGTCAGGAGTACGATTTCTAAGTAGCCAGGGGCTGGATGTGGGTGCCGATCAAATATTACTCACAAATGGTGCATGCCATGGTTTAACGTTGGCTTTAAGCACAGTCGTTGAACACGGTGATTTAGTTGCTTGTGGTCACTTGGTTGATCATGGCTTGATCTCTCGCTCGAGAATGCTTGGATTTAAGTTGCAACCACTTGAAATGGATGAGTTTGGTATAACGCCGGATGCATTTGAATGGGCATGTAAACACAAACCAATCAAGGTATTGTGTTGCACACCGAGCATGGCTAACCCGACTAGTGCGCATATGGATGTTGAACGCCGAGAGGCGATAGCGAATATTGCGCAGCAATACGACATCTATGTCATTGAAGATGACGTGTATGGAGCACTAGAACCTAACCGTGTCCCACCCCTTGCCACATTGTTACCCGAACAAGCTTTCTATGTCACCAGTTTAACCAAAGTTGTAGCGCCAGGCATGCGCACTGGCTATCTGACGGTCCCACGTCATTTTTTGCAGCACGCGATTGGTCGTTTAGCGGCAACGAGTTGGTCCGCGACTCCATTACCATTTGAAGTCGCTCATTTGTGGATCGAGAACGGTACGTTAAATCGACTTATTCGCTTTCAAGTCAATGAGTTTGCTAAGCGACAGCGAATAGCAAAAGCCGCTTTAGAAGGGCATGTTTATAGCTCGCACCCGAATGGACAGCACATTTGGTTGAGACTACCCGAGCAGTGGAATAGCGATGACCTGGTTGCTTCGGCAAAGCGTTCAGGGGTGCAGATCACGGGATATAAACCGTTTGTTCTCGATACAAATCAGCCAATGCCTTACGTGCGAATCAGCTTGGGAGCAGAAACAAACCGAGGCTACATCAAACACGGGTTATCTGTGATTGCTGAAATTCTCGATACCAACCCTCCCACCTCACACTTTTTGGTCTGAGCGATAGGTTATTTATGCTTTTATCTGATGGGCTTAAACGTTTGTAACTGAGTTTTTTCTTGTCGCCATTGTCTCGGCGATTTCCCCGTCCAACGGCGAAAGTGGCGGCTGAAGACCGCAGTTTCTGCATAGCCCAGTTGCAACGCGATATCGGTAATACTCTGGATATTCTCATGCAATCGCTGTTCGGCGAAATCCTGACGCACTTGTTGTAAAAGCTGCCGATAATTTGTGCCCTGTTGTTTCAGCTTGTTTTGCAGCATTCTCGGATGCAGGTCCAATGCTCTTGCAACGCGCTCAACGCTGCATTCTCCGGTTGAGAGCAGACGGCCAATCATGTTTGCTGCTTGGTCACTGAGATTGTTGGGGTAACGGGTTTGCAGCTCTTTGAGGTGCTGTTGAAAATGGCGCTCTAGTGCGTCTTCATCTTGGTGGTTCCTAGCGTTAAGCAGAGTCGCTTTAAGTAGGATACCGTCAAACTTATCGCCGAAACGCAGTTTGCTCTGCTGGGCAAATTCGCTCTGTTCTGTCTCGAAGCTCGCGTGTTGGGTGAGGTGTAAAGAGAAGTGACTTGCTTCAATATCAAGCAGACTGGCAATAAACATCGCCAGATGCGACACACTGAGCTGCATCAGCTGTGCGATACCTCGTTCGCTGTGCACATCAATATTGAGCGACAACCGTACCCAATCATCTTGTGGCGTCATGTTGAGAGTGACCCCTGACGAATGCAGATAGAGAAAATCATTCACCCGCGCCAAGGCTTCACCGACCGTTTGCGCCCGGGAAACCAGCATTGGCAAGTCTCCCAAGCTCTGTAGGTTTTGACGCTCGGCGAGCAACACGCCAAACAGCGGTTGCTGACAACGAGCAGCCGCTTCCTCCAGCAATTCAGCCAACCTTGGATAAGCGAGATAGGTATCGGGATCGCGAAATTGCGCCGCAGACAGCCCGACGGCAGCCATAATCTCAACCGGATTCTGCCCTAATTCGGAAACCAAGCTATCAAATTTATCGGCAGCGCCACTTCGTACGATATGCATGTCTCGATTTTTAAATGTTAACAGGTTGTAAACCGCAATGTATCAAATTTACTTCGCAAAAGGTCAAGTGAGTGTCAGTGAGTTGATCTAGGTTACATTTTGATAACAACAACGCATGGATGAGAAGGTGTATGGAACTTATTAATAAAACGGCCATTGTGACTGGGGCAGCTGGTGGAATTGGCCAAGCCATCATTGCAAAGCTGAGAGAGCAAGGAGCCAAAGTGCTTGCTGTCGATATTTCAGAACAATCACTGCAAATGTACACAAGTTTTGACCCAAAGCAGTTGGGAACCTTTGTCGCGGACGTCACCGATTACCAACAAGTTGAAGCTATGGTGAAGTACGCGGTTGAACAGTTTGGCTCGCTTGACATCATGGTTAACAACGCGGGCATCGGTGCACCGAAACCTCTGCTTGACCACGACCCAATTGCCGATTTTGAGCCGATCTCTAAGGTCAACCAAAATGGCGTTTACTACGGCATTCTTGCCTCTGGAAGACAATTCCAAGCGCAAGGCACGCCGGGCGTGATCCTCAATACTTCTTCTGTTTACGCACGAATGGCGTCTGAGATGACCTTTACCTACAACGTCAGTAAAGCCGCAGTCGATATGATGACCAAATGCGCCGCATTAGAACTCGCACCATTGGGTATTCGTGTTTGCGCTGTCGCTCCGGGACGCGTTGATACTCCGATGTTAAGGCAATACGAAGAGATTGGCCTGTGGGACCACATCCGCAAAGAACAGATGCGTCAAAACTTCACACAACCAGAAGAGATTGCTGATGTGGTGGCGTTTCTGGTCAGCGAGAAAGCCAACTGTATCAACGGTTGTACCATCTGCGCATCTGACGGTTTCGAGAATTTTAAGTACCCACTTATGGGATAGGCGAGTACGCCACATTACAGCAATAGCGAGGATGTAAGTTATGTCATTACCAGAAGTTATTCAGCACCAAGATTTCTTATTAACTCTTAATACCAATGAGGAGTCGCTCATCAAAGACGCGTTACCGGGTGTGGATGTTTACCCATTGTTTCTTGACCCAGAAAATGGTACTTGGGTGATTCGTGCCAAATTCAAACCGGGTATCACTCTGCCTAAGCACTTCCACACTGGCGTGGTGCATTTCTATACGCTGAGTGGCGCTTGGCACTACATTGAGTACCCAGATCAAGTCCAAACCGCTGGTAGCTACTTATATGAGCCGGGCGGTTCGATTCATACCTTTCACTGTCCAGAAGAGTCGGGTGGTGCAGATGGCTTTATGGTGATCCAAGGTGCGAACATTAACTTTGACGACGAGGGTAACTTCATCAACATCATGGATGCAGGTTGGATTGAGCAAGTTGTTATTGCAACAGCGAAAGCACAAGGCTTCACCGCGCGCTACATCAAACCGGGTGCGATTGCTGGCCTAAGCGATGAGCTAGCGGAGTAACCCCATGCAACAGATGAACAGTATCATAATGCAGGATGGTAGTGTCCGCCTGCAGCAAGTCGAAATCCCCAAACCTGCAGCGGGACAAGTGTTGGTTCGCAGCCTTGCCTGTGGCATTTGTGGCTCCGACCTTCACATTACTCGACACGCGGATGAGGTATTTGATGTATTCCACCAGCTCGGGTTGATGCCTGATGAAGCCGGTGAGCACGCTCAAGTGATGTTGGGGCATGAGTTCTGCGCGGAAATTATCGAATACGGTGCCGATACGCAGCAAACGTTGTCCGTTGGTAGCCGAGTCACCTCTGTGCCGATGTTGCTCAGTCAAAATGGCGCAGGCGTTGGTGTTACTCCGGGTACTTATGGTGCTTACTCTGAGTACTTCCTGCTTGATGAAGCGTTATTGCTGCCTGTCCCAGACGAAATGCCATCTGAGGCGGCGGCACTGACTGAACCACTGGCGGTCGGTTTGCACGCGGTCAATCGCAGTGAAATCGAGACGGAAGAAACAGCGCTGATTGTCGGTTGCGGCCCTATAGGGCTGGCGGTGATTGCTGCACTGAAACAACGTGGCGTGAGTAACATTCTTGCGGTTGATCTTCAGGAAGAGAAGTTGCTACTTGCTAGTGAGTTTGGCGCAAATCGATTGATCAACCCGACCAAGGAAGACGAGATCGCCGTTGGTGAGCAGTACGCGATGAATTCACGTCTGGTCATTTATGAGTGTGTGGGCAAGCATACCTTGATTGACGATTTTATGCGCCGCGCCCCTGCCCGAGCGCGAATCGTCATCTCGGGTATCCATACGACACCCGCAATCATTAACTACGCGTACGCGACGGTAAAAGAGCTCGACTTGAGATTCTCTTACTACTACCAACCGCACGAGTTTGAGCAATGCCTACAAGCGATTGCCGAACACAAGTTGCCTTGGCAGAAAATGCTCACCGCCAAAGTGGGAATCGACGGTGTCGAAGACGCGTTTAGACAGTTAATGACGCCAAATGACCACATCAAAGTCGTTATCGAACCTTGGCGCTGCGGCGCGTTAGAAGTGATTTAACTCTTAGCCAGATTAAGCTAGCTAAAACCAATTTTAGTTTGGTGACAGCCCCAACCGTAGCTGCTAGGTTGGGGCTTTTTTGTTAGGCCTGTTCTGCGCATTCCTGTTGCAGAGCAGGGTAATCGGTGTAGCCTCGTTCGTTTCCGCCAAACAACGTTGAGCCATCGAGTTCTGCCAACGGATGGTGATGTTGCAAGCGAGAGACTAAGTCTGGGTTTGCTACGAATGGCCGTCCGAATGCGACAAGATCCGCGTAGCCTTTCTCTAATACTTCGTTTGCTCGTTGAGGATCGTAGCGACCTGCGACAATGATAGCGTTGCGAAAGCGCTTTCTAAGTTCGATTCGGAACGTCTCTGGAATCGTTGGTGCATCGGCCCAATCAGCCTCGGACAAGTGCAAGTAGGCGATGTCACGATCCTGCAGTTGTTTTGATGCTTCCAAGATTGTTGGCACGATATCTGGGCAGTCCATATCTTTAAACGTAATAAATGGTGCCAATCTCACTCCAACTCGATGCGCACCAACAGCGGCGATAACTGCCTCCACTACTTCGATAAGAAAACGGATACGATTTTCTCGTGAACCGCCGTAGTTGTCTGTTCGATGGTTTGAGTTGGTTCTTAAGAACTGATCGATCAGATACCCATTCCCGCCGTGGATTTCTACACCATCAAAACCCGATTCAATGGCGCGTTTGGCTGCGTTCGCGAAATCACCGACAACTCGGTTGATATCTGCTTGTGTCATGGCGCGAGGCTCAACACAATCGACCATATTGCCGTTGCCTTGTTCATCTGCAATCCAAACTTGCGTCTCTACCGGAGCGAGCGCAGATGGCGCGATAGGCTGTTCACCATTTTGGAATGTTGGGTGAGACACTCTGCCCACATGCCATAGCTGACAAAACATCGCTGCGCCTTGTGATTTGACCGCTTGGGTCACACCTTGCCAGCCCGCCACTTGCGCATTGGTGTAAACGCCAGGGGTGAACGAATAGCCTTGAGAATCGTCCGAAATTTGCGTGGCTTCGGAAATGATCAGCCCGGCAGAAGCGCGCTGTTGATAATACGTTGCCATCATCTCATTCGGGATGTTGCCCGGCTGAGTGGTGCGTGCGCGAGTCATTGGTGCCATGACAATACGGTTTTGTAGTGACAACGCTTTCAGTTGAGCTGGTTCAAACAGCTTATTTGGTCTTTGTTTCATGATGCGCTCCTTAGATAAGTACTGGCACGTTGGTCGCTTTACGAGCGGTTGCCATCCAGTGAAGTACGGCTGGATCCCATTGCACTTCGGGCGCACTGAAAAAACCGCGTAGAATGGAAAACATAATGGCTTCATCAACCAGTGACGTTTGCTTTTCTGAACTTAGGTTGAGCAAGGGTTTAGTTTGTTCTATCAAAGCGGCGACTTCTTTCGCAATCGCTGGTGTATCGTTAATCAAGGCTTCAAAATTTAACGCTTCGGTTTCTTTTTTTGCACGCCATGCTTGTTTAGCGCTTTCTGTTGCAAATTCCGGTAACGTCATGTTTGACCAACGCGGATACCCGACTTTTTGTAGCGGTAAAAACGCTTGTTTTTGCCAGTCTAAAACCGGTGCTGAGGGTTGGCTGCTTTCATTGGAAGATGCCAATTCAAGGAAGTAGTTGATGATGTCTAAGCTTTCCGCCATCGCTTCACCATCGTCTTTGATCAAAAGAGGAACTTGTTTTGCGCCGATGATGTTTGTGGTGGTGCTCTCGTCGTCATAAGCAATGTTGATGACGTCGAGCTGAATATTCAGTATGCCTGCAACAAAACGGACGCGGGCGCTAAAGGGGCAATGTTCATAAATGTACAGTTTCATTTTTTGTTTCCTATCTCTGGCTGGGCAGGGCGTGTTGTTGTGCGTTGAACAGCGTTACGGCGTTTAACTTTGCCCTGTCACATAACGTTCTGGGTCTAAACAATGTTGATAGGGTCAGTATATGGATTCGACTTAATTTGATAATTGGGTTATATCTGAATTGATTATTCAGTTTTTCCAAATAATAAGGGCGCGAAGGTGGATAAGTTTTCGGATATGACGTTGTTTGTCAGCATCGTTAAACATCAAGGTCTGGCAGCGGCGGGAAGGGAGTTGGGTTTGTCTCCGGCGACGGTAACGGCAAGGCTGCAAGCGATAGAAGAACGCTATGGCGTAAAGCTGCTCAACCGAAGCACACGCCACGTATCACTTACGGACGCAGGGGCAATGTACCATCAAGCTTGTCTGAACATCATTGATAGCGTGAAAGAGACGGAAAACTTGCTGCAAACGGGTATTTCGGAAGTGCGCGGAACGTTGAAAATTTCAGCTCCACGAGATATTGGCAAACAAATTATTTCGCCGATGGTGTCGGCTTTTTCTGAGCAATATCCGGATGTGACGCCTTATCTTTACCTTAATGACAATTTATCGAACTTGGCTGAATCGGGGCTCGATTTAGTGATTCGTTACGGTGAGTTAGCGGACAGTAATCTCATTTCGCGCAGGCTGGCGTCGAGTCAACGCGTGCTGTGCGCGTCACCTGATTATTTGGCGAAGCAAGGTGTCCCAAACTGTCCACAAGATCTCGCGGACCATCGCTGCTTAGCCATGGTGCGCAGCAATGAAGAATTAAAAACGTGGCACTTTAAAGATGAAGAGTCTCACCAATCGATCACGGTCACGCCAAAGCGATTTTCTGATGATGGTGAAGTGATTCGACAATGGGCGTTGGACGGTGCGGGGATTGCGTTAAAATCGATTTTAGATATTCAGCAAGACCTAGAACAACAACGTTTAGTAACGGTTTTGGATAGGTATATGAAAAACTTCAGCGCCCTTTCGCAAGGCGCTGAAGCGGATCTGCATGTCATTTATCAAAGCCGCCAATATCAACCGAAAAGAGTTCGCCTTTTTTTGGACTTTCTAATTGAGCAATTTAGCGCGCTCAGTGATACCAGCAATCAGATCTAGATGCGATTCCGAGGTTTCTCGGCGGTGGCGATAAATCCCGACGGTGCCAGGGTTTGGTTCGTTTTCCATGGTTAAGCATCGTAAGCCAAAGGATTCCAAATACGGTTTGAGGTGGCCGGTATAAGACATCACCGCGACGCTTTCTTTCAGTACATCAATACTGGCGAGCAGAGAATCCACTTCGTAAGTCGGTCTGTCATCCAGTTGCTGCCTTTCGCGTTCATTTTGTTTCGGGATTGGGTTGTCGATGACGTGAGCGAATTTCTTTGCGTCATAAGTGACCGAAAGAGCAGGGTATTCGTGCAGCATCTCTTCGGTGACGGTTTTCCCTAGCAGTGGATGGTTTGGGGAAACAAAATAGGCATCACCCGTTTGAAATAGCGGAATAAACGTAACGTCGCATTTAGACGACAAGCCGTCAATCTCGTGGCCGATGAAGAATTCAATCTGTTCGTTGATTAATGAATCCATCAAGCCTAAGTGGTTGCCAAATTCGACGTGCGTAGATGCCGATGGCTGCTTGGTCAGATGTTCATTGAGTGCTTGTTTGACGAACAGCGGCCACCACGCATCGCCAGTACCCATTTTAATTTTTCCGACTTGGTACTGTTTCCGTTCATCAATGCTTTGCATCATTTGGTTGTATTCATGCTGCATCGCGTTGCTATGGCGATAGAGGATGCGTCCGTATTCGGTCAACACCATGCCATTAGGATGACGTTCAAACAGCGTCACGCCGAGATTCTCTTCCAGCTTCTTTAAATTGCTTGTTACCGTTGGCTGGCTTAACCCTGCCATTCTTGCCGCAGCGCTGATGCTTTGGCAGCGTGCAACCAGTAAAAATTGCTGCAGAGATTTGTCCATTTTCTTTCCCCTTTAAGAACGAGGGGTATTTTGCACAATTTCATTTATAAATCACAAATCTGTAATCTCATTTGATTGAAATTATGCGCATTTCATAGATCTACATCACTGTTGGGGTTTGACGTATAGACGTTATCTATAGCTCGCTCCTGACTTCCTATTTTCCCCTCAAAAGGGTGTTCTTTAGACTGTCGCCAAAACAACAATCTAAGGGATGAACATGAAACCGAGTTTTATTGCGCTTGCTGTCGCGTCTTGTATTGGTCTTGCTGGATGTGGGTCAGATTCCTCTGATGCGCCTGTGCCGGTCGACAAACCAATTATTTCAGCCGACTTATATTTACGTGGTTTAAATGGGGATTGGGGCACGGCAGAGCATGCCAAGCTAAACTATTTGGGTAATAACGAGTACGAAACCGTACTGCGCGTCGCTCGAGGTAGCAATCAGTTCAAGATTGCTGATCCGGGTTGGCAGACCCAATACACCTATTTTGAGGAGCCCGCGGCGTTCGATAAAGCTCAAGAGTACCTGCCAAAACCAGACACGAATGAAGCGTGTATGAACGATGATTGCAACTCTGAGATCACGTTTGAAGACAAAGGGTATTACAAGTTTTCTGTGAGCTTTGCCGATGAAAGTCGCGCGACAATGACTGTGACGAAAGCAACGCAAGAAGAAGCGGAAAAATACTACTCTGATGCGATTCTCGACCCTGCAATGGTGCATGAAGGGCATCAGAGCAAAGAAGTGAAACTGTTCGCCAATTACGATGACTCGAGTGATACCGTGATTTTCTCGGTGAAAGATCCTAAAGCTGAACTGCGTGAATTTGGTATTTCAACGACGACAGAATTGCGTGATGCGCTCGACCAAGGCTTAGTGATTAATGAGCAAACAGGGCCGCGAGTGGTGTCGGGTGATGTCGCGTTTGACGCGTTGTTTGCATTGACGATGAAAGAGCTAGACCAGCTTGCCGTTTCTGAAATCAAAGACGGCAATTACAACTACAACAACCCAATCAAAGCGGAAGTTTTTGAGACGGGCGCGAAGTGGCATTACGTATGGACGCGTGATTTGGCGTACGCAGCAGACCTTTCGCTTGCATTGATGAATCCAACTCGGGTGCAAAATGGTTTGAATTTCAAATTGTCTGCTTTCCGCGACACGACCGATCAGCAATACGATGGCGAGCAGATTGTGCAAGACACGGGCACTGGCGGCAGTTGGCCAATCAGTACCGATCGCACGACTTGGGCGCTTGGTGCTGAACGCTTACTTTCGGCATTAGATGGGGAAGAGTACAACCAATTTGCTGAGCGCGCATATAAAGCTATCAGTAATACACTTGAAGCCGATCGCCTGGCGGCTTTTGATGCGAAATCCGGTTTATACACTGGCGAACAATCATTCCTCGATTGGCGTGAGCAAACGTATTCAACGTGGACGCCAAACGATGTCAATACGATTGGGAGCAGCAAAGCGTTATCGACAAACGTGGTTCACTACCGCGCGATTCATCTCGCGGCTAAGTTGGCAGAGAAGTACGACTCAACCAGCGCGGTCAAATACACCGATTGGGCTGAGCAGTTAAAAACCGCTATCAACGAGCAGTTTTGGAATGCCGAACGCGGTATGTACGTAAGCTATTTGTTTGACAATGGCAAAGACATTGCGGTCGACAAATACGATATGTTGGGCGAAGCGTTGGCGATCATCAGTGGCGTGGCAAGTGATGCGCAGGCGAAACAAATCATGGCCAATTACCCACACAGTGAGTTTGGCGTGCCGGTTTACTTCCCTCAACAACCGGATGTGCCTGTGTACCATAACCGCGCAATTTGGCCATTTGTTACCGCGTACAGCTTGCGCGCCGCGCATCAAACACAGAACGTGGCTGCGGCGAACAATGCGATTCAATCGTTGGTTCGTGGCACGGCAACTAATTTATCCAACATGGAAAACTTAGAGTGGCTTTCTGGTAAGTCATTCATCATCCATAGTGATCATGGTGAAGATCCAAGCATGGATGGCCCAGTTATTAACTCTCAGCGTCAGCTTTGGTCTGTGGGTGGCTACTTGAACATGGTGGTAGAGACGCTATTCGGCATCCATACCGAAACAGGTAAGTTGGAAGTGAAGCCATTTATCACGAGTTGGGTGCGCAATAATTTGTTGGCTCAGTCTGAACAAATCACGTTGGAAAACTTTGCCTTCAAAGGAAAGAACTACTCGGTAACGATTGACTTGCCTGAAGTAAGCAAAGATGAAACAGGCTACTACCCAGTTGAAAATGTCACGATGGACGAAGAGGGGCATTTCCACGTGACACTGGGCGAGCTTGTGAATGTAGATAGCAGCATTACTTTAGTTTCTGGGGTGAAACCGTATGTGAGTGAAGACAGTCGCGTTTATTCTCCACAAGAGCCAACATTGGAGGTAAAAAGCGTTGATAATTCGGTTTCGATTGACGTGACGAGCAAGTACAACGTGAACTTGTATCGCAATGGCGAGCTGATTCAAAAGAACGTGGTTGCCCAATCTTATTCCGATACGCCAACAGGTTTTGCGTGTTATTTGGCTGAAAGCATTAACGATAAAGGTTTCCGCTCTAATCCGAGCCAACCAGTTTGTGTCGGTGAAGAGATCCGCATCAAACTTGATGGCGAATATCAGCCACTCAAAGACAATGTATCGGTGGTTACGGTGAGCAAAGACAGTGGCATCGTAAAAGGTGCAGAGTCGTTTACAGCGCCTGTAACGGGCACTTACCAGTTCGATGCTTGGTACAACAATAACCTAGGACAACTTAATACTGGTATCACGAACACCGTGAAATTGTTAGAGGTATTGGATGATGCAGGTAAGGTGGTTGGCCAAGGTTACTTGCAGATGGGCCATATTGGTGAAAATCAAGGTATGCGTTACTCAACGCCAATTGAAGTAGCGTTGGAGCAGGGGAAAACCTATCAGATCGCGCTGAAGGACCACTTCAATATGAGTTACCTCACATCGAATGAAACCTACATCTACGCTGGTGGTATTGAGGGTGAAAAGAACGAAGCGCAAATCGCTGATATTCGAATCACACCTTTAATGTAGGCTGTTTTAACAACGCTGTGTTCTAAAAAACTGTGTTCTAAGAAAAACAAAGCCGCTGAGATTATCAGCGGCTTTGTTGTATTTGCTATCGGTGGCCGTTTACAGATTAGTTTGCAGCCTGCGGACGAGGCTTACGGCGTTGACCTGATGGTTTGTTTCCTGCAGGCTTAGCATTGTTTGGCTTGCGGTTACCAGACGGTTTACCAGCGTTGCCACTCTTATTACCGTTTGGTTTATTTCCATTCGGTTTATTGCCATTTGGCTTGTTGCCGTTAGGTTTACGGTCATCTGGTTTGCTGTGTGCACGAACTTGGCCTTCACGGTTACCTTTAGGCTTACCCGCACCGCCTTGGTTGGTGCTGTTTTTGTTGCCGTTGTTACCGCCGTTGAAGCGACGTTTAGGTTTGTTTGCACCATTGCCTGCTTTCTTTTCGGTTGCTGGAGCGTTTTCACCCGAAGCATTTGGCGCTTTTGGTTTTTTCGGCTTCTTAGGTTTTTTCGGTTTGATTGGGCGAGTATCCAGTTTAGATTCTGGCACCACATTGGTTGGCGCAAAACCTTCCAACTCTTTACGTGGTAGTACTTCTTGAATCAAACGTTCAATCGCAAACAACTCAGATGCTTCTAGCGCGCACACTAGTGAAATCGCTTTACCTACTTCGCCCGCACGGCCAGTACGACCAATACGGTGAACGTAGTCTTCTGCCACTTTAGGTAGCTCAAAGTTCACCACTTGCGGCAATTGAGGAATATCGATACCGCGTGCAGCAATGTCCGTCGCGACTAACACACGAATTTCACCCGATTTAAAATCTGCCAGTGCTTTGGTACGCGCGCCTTGGCTCTTGTTGCCGTGGATGGCTGCAGCCGGTAGTTTTTGTTCGATCAGGAACTTCGCTAGACGGTTTGCGCCGTGTTTCGTTTTCGTAAACACCAGCACTTGCTTCCAATCGCCGTCTTTGATCAATTTAACCAACATCGGTGCTTTCTTCTTCACGTCTGCAGGGTAGATGCTTTGCTCAACCGTTCTCGCCGTCGAGTTTGCCGGGTTAACGGAAATCTCAACCGGGTTGTTCACCAAGCCTTTCGCAAGATCGCGGATTTCATCCGAGAAAGTCGCCGAGAAAAGTAGATTCTGACGCTGTTTTGGTAGCAGGGCTAGGATTTTGCGAATATCACGGATAAAGCCCATATCCAGCATGCGGTCTGCTTCATCCAGTACTAGCACTTCCAGTTGGTCGAATTTGACCGCATTTTGGTTGTACAAATCCATCAGGCGGCCTGGTGTTGCTACCAACACATCCGCACCTTTGCGAAGACGCAGCATTTGCGGGTTGATCTTCACACCACCAAAAACAACCGCACTGCTTAGTGGAAGATGACGGCCGTACATAAACACGTTTTCTTGCACCTGAGCCGCAAGTTCACGCGTTGGCGTCAGGATAAGTGCACGAACTTGGTTAGCACGAACGCGAGGGCCGTTCGATAAACGCTCAAGAATCGGTAGCGTAAAGCCTGCAGTTTTACCTGTACCAGTCTGCGCTGCTGCCATTACGTCTTTCCCTTCCAAAATAGCAGGAATTGCTTTTGCCTGAATTGGCGAAGGGGTGTCGTAGCCTTTCTCTTGAATAGCTTTAAGGATTGGAGCAGATAGACCTAACGAGGTAAAACCCATATGTATGATTCTCAATTGTAGAGTTAGATAACAACGCGCCGAAAACAAATCGGTGCGAAAAGTGCGACATTCTGAGGCTTTTACGCGCAGGCTTCAACTAATTCTGTTATGGATAAATATTTGAACTGGATCTCATTTCTTTTTTGAACAAAAAAGAGCATAGAAAAGTGACGTAGATTCATTCTGTAGTTTGAATGTGTTACGTGTTCTTTCGGAAAAAACAGCGAGACAAATGGTGATTATTAATCACTCAAACGGCTTAAAAACACTTGTTTGATAAATAATCAGAATGATTGAATGTTATTCAGTGTTTTGCCACTCAATTTTAATGGAAATTAGTTAGTAAAGTATTACCAAGTCCCAGATTTGACACATGACGGTATGGTTAAATGCTGAGCAGAAAGGAATCGACTGATATAAAACAATGAGCTTGATGTGAATGCAAGGATCTCATTCAGCATCAAATCGCACTATTATCCCAGCTTGCTAACAAAAGGTTGTACTATGCGCTTTGCTATCCGATTTCTCTACTCACGGCCTCCTTCACACTTTATTCAGAGATCTTTCTGCTTTTACTGCCTGAGTTAAAGCTCTCTAAATATTTGTTCTATTGTTGTATTTAACGGTGGCAAGGTTTGTCTACCTAGAGTGCCTTGTTACTGCAAGTTCTATATTTCTGATGTTATGAATTAATTTTGTGGTTGTGAGAACTAATAAAATGTCGTCAATAAATAACAATTTCTACTGGGTTGGTGAACAGCCTGTCAGTGAGTTAGCTGAAGATATGGTTTTGGTTAATCATATTGATGAGGTGGCAACGGGACTCGGTGGCATGGTGTGTATTGCTTATCAAGATCCACACCAAATAGATACCGCGCTGAAAGCGTTTTATCAGGAGAAAGGACGTTGGTCTTGGGCGGTTTATGTCTCCGTGGAAACCCCTTATTCTCGATGCGTTACCGACGGTGTATTTGAAGTTAGAGAATCAATAAAAATTTGGCGATCTATTCAAAATAAGCTCGGTGCCATTGATGAACCGGAAGTGTTAGACCCTTTGATTGGTTGGCTTGGGCTCAATCGTCAGCGAAGAGTGACTGCTTTAAAAAGCTTAGAGTCTATGTCGGTTTATTCGTATCCAATTATCGATATGTTCTTTCCTGATATTTATTCGACTTATCGATACGTACTCTCAGAGCAAGGTCGCGGAGTATTAGAAGCAGAAGTACTCATCGACAGAATTCGTGTTTGTTCTCAATGTAATAGCGGGCACTTGAATTATGTAGAGGTGTGCCCGGATTGCAGCAGCATCGATATCGACTCTCAAAGCTCTTTGCACTGCTTCACTTGTGGCCATGTTGGTGAACAACACAGCTTTCAGCGCCGTGGAAAGCTCGAGTGCCCCAAATGTTTGACTCAGCTGCGCCATATCGGCGTTGATTATGATCGCCCGCTTGAAAACCACGTTTGTAATAGTTGCTCCAGTTTATTTGTTGAAGCGGCGACGATCAGTCAATGTTTAAGTTGTGACTCAAAGATCAAGGTTGAAGAGCTTGTTGTCCGTAAAATTTACCAATATCGACTTGGTGAAGTGGGTGAATACATTTTCCAACACGGTAAGTCCATTCAAGCTCCTGAACTCTCGATCAAAGGCAAAGTGGAAGTCAGCTTTTTCCAAAATTTGCTTGCATGGTTAAATAAAGTCGCTCTGAGACACAAAGAACAGCACCTTCTACTTGGACTGCATTTACCGACGATCGATGAATACGGTAAGCAATATGGCGATGCAAAATTGTTCTCATTGATGGATCAACTGACGCGTCGTCTTAGCGGCTTGTTTAGAGATACCGATATCTGTTGTCAGTACAAACAGGATGTGTTGCTTGTCCTAATGCCAAATACGACCAACGCGAGCCTGTCCATTTTACAGCAAAAATTATCGGATCTGGGTGAGCTTGTTGAAGACGAAGAGTTTGAGTTGGATGTCTTTGCTTGGGACCTGCCCGATCCGATCATCGAAGACAGTGTTTCTGCTTGGATGGAATCGCTGATGGGTGAGATTTATGCTGCAAGATAGTCTCGTTCTGCTCGACTATCTTCGAGGTATGCTACTTCACAACGAAGAGTTATGGCTATTGCTGTTTCCCGTCATGATCATTATCGAGCTACCTCTATATTTGCTGGTGCTAACAGGGATATTTCGTTGGTCATATGCGCAAGAAGACCCAGAATTAAAGCGGTTTCCTTCAGTGAGTTTCGTTATTACTTGTTATGGTGAAGGTGATGCGATTGGGATCACTATCGATACGTTAGTTGAACAAGTTTACCCAGGTCATATTGAAGTACTTGCTGTGGTTGATGGGGCGGTACAAAACCAAGATACCTATCATGCCGCGTTAAATGGTGAGAAAAGGCATGCAGGCGTTCGTAATCGTAAAGTGCGCGTGTTGCCAAAATGGCAACGAGGAGGCCGGGTTTCAACACTGAATGCCGGCTTATCAATGGCTAGTGGTGAAATCGTCATTAACGTGGATGGAGATACGTCATTCGATAACGACATGGTCTTCACCATGATGAAACAGTTCGCGGATAAAAATGTGATTGCGAGTGGTGGTGCGTTAAGAGTTCGCAACCATAACGCCAACTTGTTGACCAAAATGCAATCCTTGGAGTACATGCTGTCGATGCAAGCCGGTAAAACGGGGATGGCTACGTGGGGTGTTCTCAATAACATTTCTGGCGCATTCGGAGCATTTCGGAAGAATCTGCTTAAGCAAGTGGGGGGCTGGGATACGCATACCGCAGAAGATCTCGACTTAACCATGCGCTTGAAGCAATACAAACGTCGTTACCCTGATAATAAATTGGCCTTTTCGACGCACTCCATCGGCCATACTGATGTACCAGATACGTTGAAAGGTTTGGTATTGCAGCGGTTGCGTTGGGATGGCGATTTATTGTTTTTGTTTTTGCGTAAACACAATGAAGGGTTGTCTCCACGGTTACTTGGTTGGGGAAACTTCTTATTCACTTTGGCTTATGGCGTGATTCAAAACGTTTTATTGCCGCTGCTTGTGGTGATATTTAGCGTGTACATGGTGGTTGTCTATCCACTTAAATTTGTATTGGCGTTGATGCTAATGCTCTATTTTGTCTACCTCTTCTTATCTGCTCTGATTTTTGTTGTCTACATTGGGCTTGTATCAGAGAGAAAAAAAGAGGATTTGAAGTCAGCGAAATGGTTATTTCTTTACCCTTTCTACCAGTTTTTCATGCGTTTGATTACCGCTTTCTCAATGGTTAATGAAGTTGTGAGGAGAAGTCATGAAGAGTCGAGTATGGCACCTTGGTGGGTATTGAAGCGAGGTAAAAAGTTTTAGTATGAAAGTTAACTTTCACTTAGATAAGAAAAATAAACCGCAGTCTGAGAACGGGATGAAAGTCGTTTACGGACAGGCAAAGCGTGGCGGTTATCGTCTCCGTTGGTACTTGATTTTAGCGATTGTAATCAGTCCGCTTTTATTTATGGCTTATTACTTGTTTAGAACGCAAGTATTAGTGACGGCACCCGCCATTATCACGTCACATCCACTTACGGTGACGGCAACTCGCTCTGCCATTGTTGGGCCAGTGCCTGTGAATGTCGGTACGGAAGTGACTCAGGATCAAGCGCTGCTGTTGTTAAAAGATAATGCGTTGAACAAGGAGATTGATTTTATAAAAGAAGAGTTGATTAAATTGTCAAAAAATCAGGTTCAGAGTACTGATGAGCTATACAAAAGTGCTATTGAAAGCTCAGCCGAAGGCTTGAAGAAGGTCCGTGATATTCAGAAAAAATACGACGTTTACAGAAAGAAAGGGCAAGTGTCTGAGGTGGATTACGCGGCTATTGTGAGTGTGAATAACTCACTGAGCAATCAGTTAAGCAGTCAGAAAATTGCTTATGTGGATGCGATGCGTAACTTGGAAGAGTTAGAGTTGGCTGGTCCAGTGACACAAGAGTATCGATCATTAATGCGTGAATTGGTAGTCAAACGCGCGCAACAAGAAAATTTAACTTTTCGTTCTCCTATGAAAGGGCGTGTGCTCGATGTTCATGTACACGAAGGGCAAAATGTCTCTGAAAATACTCCCTTACTTACGATCGCTCGCAATGTTACGCCGGAGATAACCGCTTTCTTAAACCCTAAATATCTTCAATACAGTAAGATGGATACTAAAGCGAAAGTTGTATTTCCTGATGGTCGAAAGTTTAGAGCGACGGTATCGAAGCCAGTTGAGGTTGTGAACAAATTGCCTTCTGAACTGCAAAGCCCATTCGAAGGTCAACCTGCGTATTTGAAGGTGACGCTGAGTTTTGATGAAGCTCTAGAAAAAAGCCGTTGGATTGAAGGCGTAGAAGTCGAAGTTCGCTTTTAATATCGTTAAGCAAAAAAGGAGCTTTTGCTCCCTTTTTGTTTACACTGATTTTTACTCCGCTTTTGCATGCATTAAAAACGCGCTAGTTAATTGCTGAAAGAGTGAATCTACCGACGGACGGTCGGATATATGATGGAAGAGCGGTGTGTGGACATCACCACGAATATCATCGTCATGACCACAAAAATGATTACACATTCGTACTGGTTCGACAATCTTCTCGACGTCGGCATCAATCAGAATGCATGCTTGTGACAATACCACTTGTCCGCCGCCTTTTTTAAGTAAAACACGCTGCGCGGTTCCCACGACTTTTTGCCCGCCAATGTTGAGGTTGTACTCGCCATCGCAGTAGGAATAAGGCGTAGCATGAACATCCACTTTCACGCCGAGCTGTTTAAAGAAAACCGTTAATATCGCACATAAATCGAAATACGCTTTTTTGATGTTGTAAGGCTCGCCTTCTGGCCAGTGGTAAATGTGGGATAGATTGATAATACCTGGCACCTGAGGGACTGGTGCACCACCGGTTTTACGAGAAAAGAGCTTCCAGCCAGACGTATTTAACGCATGTTCTAACTCATTAGACACTGGCCATTTCTTACCCGCGGGAAGCACGAGCGTTGGACTTTTTACTTGCCAAAGCAATAGCACTTGCGAGAGTTGGTTGGACTGAACTTGTTTAATGAGCTCATCTTCTTTGTCAAATGCATCAGCGACTTCCGTAGCTGTGTAGCGAATTAGCTTATTTTTAGCAACCAAACTCTATCCCTCGCGGCTATTTAATCATTACTGTTGTATCTCAGATACAGCTTTATTGCTAGGTTTGAGTGATTAGGTTTTTGCTCGCTAGTTGCATGATCACCTTTTGAGTCTTTTCCGTTGTCCATTAAGTTTGCTTGAACACGCGATAAAAAGTTTTTGCTAGTCATCACATCAGCCATTCATAAAATCTGCCATCTATGAAAATTTTTGGCGATATAAGTATGAAAAAGCGAGTGATGACTCTCGCGTTAGCGGCATCATTAACGGGATGTGTGACGTTCCCAACTCAAGAATCTGAGCAAGTACAGGTGCTTTGGGACAATGTGAATGCGATTGAAAACTGTGAACTAATGGGTACCGTGATCGGCTCAGAAGGACACTTTTACGACTATTGGCTTCACGCCGATAAAGACATG
Organism: Vibrio sp. D54; assembly: GCF_021728075.1. Classification (NCBI taxonomy): domain Bacteria; kingdom Pseudomonadati; phylum Pseudomonadota; class Gammaproteobacteria; order Vibrionales; family Vibrionaceae; genus Vibrio; species Vibrio sp. D54. The sequence continues at coordinate 246,617 of NZ_JAKKCS010000002.1, forward strand.
GTTTGGGGGACGCTAAACCAAATGCGCATCAAGGCGGCGGATTTAGGCGCAGATACCTTGTACTTATATCAACCGTTGAGCTTTTCTACGTCAGTGACGATGTTTGCAAATGCTTACAAGTGCAAACAGTAGCTATTGGCTTGATCATAATTGAAAGACAGGCGCTGCTCGCCTGTCTTTGATGCGCTCTACAAATACTGGAGACTTTGCGTTAATTGACGTTTGCTGTCGCCACCGCTGATGTATCAGAAAACGACAACGTAAAGTCTCGCTCGGTATTAAGTACTTTGGCTGGAAACTCTAAGCTCAACTGTGTATGTGGCGCGACTTCTGAAGCAATGCTAGTAACGAATTTTCGGGTTTCTCCAGGAGAGATCGATATATCACTTCCACCTTGTGATGAGAGCTCAGCGATACCCATTGTTTCAAGTGTGTTACCTGCAGTATCCGCCAGGTGTAGTAAAGATTCTGACTTGTAGATTAATTCTCCACTTTCTGTGCGATAGGCATTAAACGTGTTGAAATTTGGTTGTAATGATCCTTGTGATCCAATGTTAGTAACGGAAAATGTCACATTAGCGCCATCAAAGTTCTCGACTCTTACGAGTACGTTACCGTCTTGGTAACGAGCAGCTGCTGCCGCGGTTGCTTGTTGTTTCTGCCGCTGTTTCTCTTTTTCAATGTCGCTTAACTGTTTCTGCTCATTAGCGATTCGATTCTTTGCCATGGAGTACGACTGATCGACCATTGCTATTAAAGCGGGGATTGAATACAAAGTGAGGCCTTCCAAATGGTCAAAGTCGATTTTGGCATGTTGAGTACGTTTATGATTAGAAAATTGGCAGTAACCATCAATCAAACTGATGAAAGCCACTTCAAAAGTGCCTTGTAATCGGCTTACTTCCTGTGCTGCTTTCTCTAGATTTGAGCGGACTTTCCGAATCTCTTCCAAACTCTTTTGTGAAAGACGACCGTTTGGCGATACGTCGTTAGAAACCGAAACCAGTTCTTCGGTCACAAATGGATTGTTTTCGGCTGGAATCACCGTAGTTATACGGTTGGATTTGGTGATGTCTTCGCCCAATAAAACCATCATTTTTTGCGATGCGGCGGTTGTGTTGCCCGCTAATACGTCACTACAGTTTGGCGACGTATTGGCATACACGGCGAATGCGGTAAAAAGTGAAAGTGTAACGGACCAGCCGATGGTGACGAGTCCTGTCGTGGTTCGAGTATTCATCCTGATAACCCCTCTGTCATTTGGTGCGATTCACTGACGTAATTGCCAATCAAAAGATTGGCTCGCGACATTCAGAATGGTTCTGGTCAACCCTTCGTAGTGGGTCTGCCCACAGATGCTTTTTTAGTCGTTTATCAACCGCTAAGCCACGATTGATAAAGTGTCTGAAATTGAGAGCATTAACGCTGCGAAGTTGATGTCTTTGACTGAAAGATAGACGTAACTTTTCTAACCATCAAATACGTGATTGAGTTCTCATTTTTATATGAGTGAGAGGTTCAAGAGAAAACAGGCACTTACTGTAGAGAGTTGATTTGAAGGAAAAATATAAATTTTTTTGGGGAACTTTTTTGATGCTGCCTTTGAGACTTTTTTGAATCTCAAAGGCAGGTTCTTACACTCGCGCTCAATTACAACGTGTTGAGGACATCCGCGAGTCGAGAGACAGCCGTCGTTAGTTCTTCTGGTGTGGCATTGGTAAAGTTAAGACGCAGAGCGGCTTTTACCGTTGAACCTTCTGGATAAAAGACCGGGCTCGGCACTACAGCAACCCAGTTTGCGAGAAGGTTTTTCGCCAGTTCGAAGGTGTCGCATTCTGGAATCTCGACCCAAACGAACATGCCACCATCGACGGGTTTGAGTACGCAACTTTCTGGCAGCTGTTTTTGCAGTTCAGCAAACATGACATCGTAACGTGATTTGTAAAGCGCACAGATGGTTGAAATGTGCGTTTCGAAGTTGTCATGTTGCAGTAGACCATGCAGCAAAGCTTGCATAGGAATACTAGAGTGCAGATCGGCACCTTGTTTAATTTTGATGAGTGGCTCAAGGTAGCTGTTTTTGCCCGTAACTACACCAATACGCAAGCCTGGTGAAGCTATTTTGGAGAAAGAGCGCAATACGATGGAGTGCTGTGGGCAGAAGTCCGAAACTAGCGGCAGTGCTTCACCAGAAAAACGCAGCTCGCGGTATGGTGCGTCTTCAATGAACGCCACGTCGTATTGTATACAAAGCTCGGCAACTTTTTGGCGAGTCTCTAGCGCCCAGCATACGCCCGTTGGGTTGTGAAAATCGGGTACGGCGTAGAACATTTTTGGTTGCTGCGTGGCAAAGCATTGTTCGAGTTCTTCAAGGTTTGGGCCACACTCGGTTTGTGAAACGGTCACGATGTTGGCTTGCACTAGACCGAATACTTGCATAGCACCAAGGTAGCTCGGTGCTTCCATCACCACTTTATCGCCCGGATTCACGTACGCACGCGCAATCAAATCTAGCCCTTGCTGAGAGCCCGTTGTGATCATCGCCAAATGAGATTCTGGCAGCTGGTAATAATCGGTCAAAAAATTAAGTAGCGGTGCGTAGCCTGCTGTTGCGCCATATTGAAACACCTCTGGCATATTCGCGAGGTTTTCGAGCGTCGGTTTCATTAAGTCGATCGGGAAGGTTTTTTCGTCCGGTAAGCCACCTGCAAGAGAAATGACGTTCTTATCGCTCGCTGCAGCGAGGATTTCTCGGATGTAGGATGACTTAGTTTGTTGTAATGACTGTGCGATTTCCATGTGCTGTGCTTCTCGTAATTGTCTTTTTTTATGTCAGAAATAGTATAGGTAAATTGCCAAGCTTGGTGTGTCCATTTATGCTGTTAAACATGTCCATTTATGCTATTTAAGCGAAAATTTACTCCGTGAGCCACCAACAAGTTTCTAGGATCAATGACGTGCTGTTTTACATTCACCAGGACATTAGCAGAGATTTATCGGCTAAAGAGCTAGCAGATGTAGCAGCCTATTCTGAGCAACACTTCCATCGTATTTTTAAAGATGTGGTAGGGGAGTCTGTCCATCAATATATCCGTCGCACAAGAATGGAATACGCCGCCAATCAACTGATGTTTGATACCAGCTCGTCGGTGTTAGACATTGCTAACAAGTGCGGCTTTAGCTCGGTATCTTCTTTTAGCCGAGCATTTAAAGCAACGTTCGCTATGTCTCCTGGCGCGTGGCGAAAGCATGATTTACAAGTCGCAGAAAAGCCGTATCTAAAAGATCCGGAAGTGGCTGCGGGTTATCATCGGGTTGCTAAACGCGAGTTGCCAGAACCTAAAATTGTGGAGGTTCCACAACGCTTTGCGGCTTATGTGCGGCATGAGGGTTATAGCCGTTCCATTCGCAATGCGTGGCTGATTTTGAAGGCGTGGGCAAGCTCTGAGAATCGGGACTTTTCGGTTCAATATGGTTTGCATCACTCCAATCCCGCTTGGGTCGAGCTAGATAAGTGTCGCTATGTAGCTTGTATGGCGATTGATAAGCCGCTTAAAGTACGCGGTGTCGTGAATCAAATGACGATTCCGGGTGGTTTGCATGCTGTTTTTCGCTTAACAGGGGTATATGGAGAGCTTCTTCCTCAATTGAGTATGGTGTTAGAGAAGTGGTTGCCGAATTCAGGCTTTAAGCAGCGTTCTACTCCCGCTTATGTTCACTATCATAAAAACCATTTCCTTAGCCATGATGAGGCGTTTGAGCTGGACTTCTATTTGCCCATCAGCTTTTTCTAATTGGAGTCTTTATTTACTATCCGTAAGGAATAAAATGCTAAGCTCTATATGATGATTTTTTACAAATAATTGAAAATTAAATGAACATCGATCATGTAAAGCTATTTGTCCGTTTGGCTTCGACACACAACATCAGCATGGCTGGTCAGGAGCTTGGACTTTCTCCTGCTGTCGCTAGTGCGCACATCAACAAACTTGAGGACAGCTTAGGAGTTCGTTTAGTTCATCGCACCACACGCAAAGTTTCCTTAACTGAAGAAGGGCAGGCTTTTTTACCTCACGCGGAGGAGGTCCTTGCAACAGTGGAGGCAGCAAGGGGAGCTGTTGGCTCAGGGCAGAGTGCGCCAACGGGAGTATTACGTATAACCGCCTCTGCAACTTTTGGTCGCTTGCATATTGTGCCCGCATTAAAAGGTTTTATGGCGCGTTACCCAGGGTTAACCGTGGACTGCCGATTTTCTGATTCCATTATTGATCTGGTTGAGGGAGGTTTTGATGTCGCCATTCGTGTCGCTGAGTTGAAAGATTCTTCATTGGTCGCAAGAAAGCTTGCGCCAGATCGTCGTATTATCGTTGCATCACCAGATTATATTGAACAATTTGGGAGACCTAACAAGCCCCAAGACTTGACGAATCATGAATGTATTAACTTAGTTGGAATGAATAATTGGTCATTCAATACAAAAGATGGAATGCTCAATGTAAGAACTTCTGGTCGTTTTAAAACTGATAATGGTGATGCGATGAGAGACGCGACGGTAAACGGGTTAGGTATTTCTATCAACTCAGTTTGGAGTGTTTATCAAGAATTACAAAGTGGTCAGCTAGTGGAAGTACTCGAAGATCACCCTTTAGCGATGGATGCTGGGATTTGGGCTGTGTACCCAAGCTCTCGTCTAATTGCGCCTAAAGTGCGTGCCTTTATTGATTACTTTGCTGAATACTATGGCACGCCACCTTATTGGGAAGAGGTTTAAAAGTCACAAAGACCATAATCCGTGCTCAGTTGGAATAGCAAAAAAAGCAGACCCATGCAGGGTCTGCAGTGTTAGAGAGATTAAAAGTCTGCGTTTGTATCGGTACCAACAAAGACGCTAATTCCGCTGGTAGATTGATAAATGCTAAAGGTTTCACCTGCAACAATACCATCTACAGAATCGTCATTTGCGGTACAGGTATAGCCGACGGAGTACGTACCGGGCTCTACAAAGCCAAATTCATATTCGTAATTTGCTTCATCAATGTCTTCCACTACGTTCGCCGCTGAGATTGGCATTATTTGGCCTTCTGCGCCTGCAAATGGCCCCATGTTCTCTTCGGCGATATTTCCTTCATATAGGTAGACCGCGTGTGCATACCCATTTGCGCTTGGGGTATCCGTTTCGCAGTTTTGGTAGGTCAATGTTGCGATATCTCCCTGAATTTCACCCGTTGTAACCGTGTTAATTAAAGTGACTGAGGTGCGCTGAATACTGTAGCCCTCGTTTTGCCCAGTTCCGTCTTTTAAGCCACGACGCAGGTCAAACTCCACCACAAATTCGTTGTTGTCAGGGTTGACTGCGAAGGTATCATTAAAGAACAGTACCCCAGAATTCGGATCCTTTCCGACCCCCTGCGGACAAGCCCCATTACCTTTTACGGTCAGTGGTATTTGATTGCCGGTCGCTTCATCAACAACATAGGATGGATAATCCGGATGATCGCCATCATTCGCAAACACGCAGAGTTTGTAATTGCCAGTGGGTATCAGCTCATCGTCCACTAACTCTTGAGCGTTACTGCCCTGGAAGTCGAGTAAGTTAACGCTTAATGGTATTGGATCTTCATTATCGAGCAGAGGATTACCATTTTCGTCAACGAAATTTCCGTCTTCGTCGGTTTTATACACATCGAAAACTTGTGGTGTACCACCATCCAAAGGGAGAAATGCCACTTTGTTGTATGCGATAACCACTTCTGATACGTCATCAATAGGGGCATCTGATACAGACAAGGTAACCGGAGTCATTGTGCTGACAGAGTCACTGTCTGAATTACAGCCAATCAACGCAACTGTTATTGACGCACTGATCAAGCCAATTTTCATGCTGTTCATTTAGATGTACCTTTTTATGAGAAGTGTATTAAATGTAGTCGATTATTGATAAAACACAGAATAATAACGAGCGGAGTCGCGCGGTTAAAAGAGTGATAAACCATGACTAAGAAGTTCAGTAAAAGTGTGCTCAAATCGACGATATTGTGCTATTTGAAGTGCTATGGTTAGAAATGTGTCGCTCAAAAAATGAGCGGATAAATACATCAACAACTCTAGCCAAGAGGTCTCTATGTTAGGTGAAAATCACTCATTAACTCATGAATTCCCAGAACATTTGGATACCATTACTCAGCTTACCGAAAACGATGCATCATTTGCTGAAACCGTTAAAAACTACAATGCTTTAGATAAGGAAATCCGCGTACTAGAACTTCAAGGAAGCCCGATTGATGATCACGAAATGAACGTATTAAAACATAACCGGGCTGAGCTCAAAGACTGGCTCCACTCGCGAATAATGGGTTCTTAGTGACGAAATGATCATCGGCTCGTAAATAGCGGGCCGATTTTAGTTCCAATGGACGGTGCCAAGTGTGCAAACATTAGGAGTGCTGAGCAGGAGCTTGGAGCGGCAGGTGACCAGTTTTTACCCAAATGATCGTTTCTTGCTCTACAAAAGGAAAATGCTCGCTCATATGTGGGCTTCGGATCCAAGAGAGAGCGGGATAGGTACCTAGCTCGTCTCTAAACTCTCCTGACAATACGAAAATTTCTTCACCACCAAAGTGACGGTGTGGTTGAAACTTCTCACCTTTTGGCCATTTAACCAACGCGACATGTTCGTGCTCAAAATGATGCAGAGGCATGACTTGCAACCCACCGACACCACTCTGCCAGCTCGCTTGGTTTGTATTAATGCGAACTGTTTCAAGATCCTCAGATTCGAACTGATTTAGTTTAACTAAAATCACACAGCCTTCTTTGCTAAATGGTGCGTGTTGACTTCCTGGAGGGTTACGAAGGTAAGTGCCGGCAGGGTAGTCACCGTATTCGTCAGAGAATACTCCCTCGAGCACCAATACTTCTTCTCCTTGAGGGTGAGGATGAGTTGAAAACTGCGAATTTGGCTCGTACTTAACGACGCTGGTGGTATGCCCTGATTCTTTGGCTTCTCGTTCCAAAGGTTTGCGCCACACACCTTTGGAAGGGCTGGCGATCCATTCCTGTTGAGCAGTATCTATCACGATTCTTTTTGCAAAATCCATATTCAACATATTGAAATTCCGTTACTTATTTAATTACTAATTCTCATTAGTATACGTATAAAAAACATCAATTGATTCACTTGTTGATAGCCCAATTCATGGATTGAGTACGAACATGAAATCGGAGCCTAATTTAAATTTCTGCTTGTGTAATGAGAATTGTTATATTATAACATCGCAAAATTAAATGTTATAACATAACAGAAAGGAAAAAGTAGTGAATAAGAAATTGGTGTCTCTCGTGATCGGTAGCATTTTTGCATCCCCTGTTTTTGCCGACACACTATCGAACCCACAGATTGGTGTTGTTGTTGATGGCTACTACCAAGATGGCCAACGTCATAATTCTGAGCGCGAAGAAGGCTTTGGTCTAGGCCATACGGAATTAAACTTCTCATCGAATATCGACGACAAGTTTTACGGTGCATTGACCGCGGTTCTTGAAAGTCATGGTGATGAGACAGAATTAGAGCTTGAAGAGGCATTCATCGAAACTTTGGCATTGCCATATGGTGTAAACGTGCGCGCTGGCCGATTCCTATCTGACTTTGGTTACCTGAACAACCAACACATGCACACCGATAGCTTTGTTGAGCGTCCAATTGCTTATCGTACTTTCCTTGGCTCGCACTACTACGATGATGGTGTACGTGCAAACATCGTGTTGCCAACCGACCTTTATGTAAAACTTGGTGTAGAAGCGCTCAGTGGTAGCAAAATGTCTTCTGTCGAAGATGGTTCTGAAGTTGGCGTGTACACCACGACGCTGAAGCTTGGTAGTGACTTCTCCGAATCTTCAAGTTGGCAGTTTGGTTTAAGTTACCTGCGTAACGAAAACGGCAAGGTTAAAGAGTTCGAAGATCACGACCACGGTCATGAAGAAGAGCATGAGCACGATCACCATCATGGCGCAGCAGTGACAGGTGCGAATCTTTATGGAGCTGATTTTGTTTGGAAGTGGGCACCAGACGGTAATTACAAATACAGCAACTTCACGCTATCGGCTGAATACATGCTGTTAGACGGTGTGGTAGACAGCAAATATAAAAACGATGCAGAGTCACCAGACAACTTAAGCGCTTACTATGTTTCGGGTGTTTATCGCTTCAACCCAAGCTGGTCAGCAGGTCTACGTTACGGCGAAGCAGAAAGCTACGATGGTCATGCACACGGCGACCACATGCATTTCACTGAGCTGAATGATAAAGAAATGGATGCAATGATCGCATGGGATTCTTCTCATTTCGGTACTATCCGTGCGCAATACACTCGCATTGATAACCAAGACAGCGAGACAGACAACGTGTTCACTCTGCAATATGTGATGACATTTGGAGCGCACGGTGCTCATGCGTTCTAAGCTGACATTGAATAAATGCAGCTTGGTGATGATGGCAGCAGGAGCTGCCATCATCTCTTCGCCTGCTTTGGCTCTAAACATTTTCGTTTGTGAGCCAGAATGGAAAGCCTTTCTTGAAAGCCACGCGCCAGATGCCAGTATTTATTCAGCGACAACGGCTAAGCAAGACCCACATTACGTACAAGCTCGTCCTTCTTTGATTGCGAAGATGCGCCAAGCGGACATGGCAATGTGTTCGGGCGCAGAGCTAGAGGTGGGGTGGTTACCTATGCTGCAAGTTCGTAGCAGCAATGCGGCGGTGCAAAATGGTGCGCCGAGCATGATCTACGCGACGGACTTCGTGCGCATGTTAGATACTCATGCTCACGTTGACCGTAGCATGGGAGATATACACGCTCACGGTAACCCACATGTTCAATTTGCGGCAAATGACATGATTCCATTATCTCGTAAAGTCACGGAGCGCCTAAAAGCGATTGATCCCGACAAAGCACAAAGTTACCAAGTGAATGGTATGAAGTTTCGTGCTCATTGGCGTAAAAAGCTTAAAGAATGGAATGAGAAAGGGGCTGCTTTAAAGGGTAAGCAAGTTGTCGGTTATCACGCGACGTATCGTTATTTGTACGATTGGCTCGGAATGAAGCAGATTGCCGATCTCGAACCTAAACCGGGCATTTCACCGACCACATCTCACCTGCAATCACTTACCAAGTTAGATGCTGACAGTTTTGATGCGATTGTTTACTCTTCTCATCAGGATCAGCGTCCAGCGAACTGGTTGCAAGATCATACTGACAAACCTGTGATTCAACTGCCATTGACCGTTTCTGAGGGTGAAAACTTGGATGAGATGTACGATCAGGTCATTGATGATTTACTGGATGTGTTAGTGCCGCCCGTTCCTGTGAAGATCTAAGCCATGGCTGATTATGCATGGCTTTTACCTGCGGTTTTGTGTGGTGTAATTGCGTTAGTTGGCAACATCGTTCTGGGGCAACAAGTTCTTAATCGTCAGATCATCTTTATAGATTTGGCGGTGGCGCAAGTCGCGGCATTGGGGGCAGCACTAAGCCACTACTGGTTGAGCCAATACGCGCTGTTCTCAGGCTCATTCTTTGGCGAAATGATTGGCCCTTGGGTGATGTCTTTGATGCTTTGCGGTTTGATTGCTTTAATGGAGAAACGATACCAGCAGCATTTAGAGCCCATGATTGGCAGCTTGTTTGTTGTGTCTGCATCGCTGGCGATCCTGCTGGTGAGTAAAGACCCACACGGCGGAGACTTTATTCAAGGCATTCTTAATGGGCAACTGTTATGGGCGACTTGGGCAGACGTTTGGCCTTTGGCACTCATTACCACTGCGATGTTGCTATTAGTTTGGTTACAACCTGCGTTTATGCGCGGTAGTGGTTTTTATCTGATCTTTGCTATTCTGATGCCCATTACGGTCAAGTTAACCGGCATTTATTTAGAATTTGCTTTGTTGGTGATTCCAGCTTTATGTGCGGCAGCATTGAAGGGAACTCGATTCTTTGTCGCCAGTATCAGCATCGGTATTGTTGGGATATTAACGGGTATTGCCGCATCGGCTCGCTATGACTTACCGAGTGGTGCGAGTATTGTGATCACCCTGTTTATTGCTGGCATGTTGTTTAATCTCTTGCTTCAGCCTTTTCTGGTGAAAATAACAAAACCAGCTTTTGTAAGAGATTAAGAGACAAGTAATATTGGTCTGATGAAGTAGTATTTGATTAATCAGACCAATACTTTTCTATCCAAGTCCTCCAATCGTGTAACTTTGCGCCTTCCAACACACTTTCTTACGTTGATCTTGCCATAGTCATCAAGTTGCCTTGATTAGTTCACATCCGACTCCCAGACTGTTTCTATAGTTTTTATAAGATATAAAAGACCCTGCGTATGAGAAGCGCAGCTGTAACGCGACTAGGCATAAAAACAAAAAACGCTAGGGATACAAGCTAATTTGTAATCTCAACATTTAAGGAAGACCAAGATGAAACCGGAAAAAGTAGCAGTAGTCACTGGTGCGGCTCGTGGTATTGGCCAAGCGATTTGTGAGCAATTACTGGAGGATGGATTCCACGTAATCGGGCTAGACATATCGCCCGTGGAATGGAGTCAGTCGGCGCAGCTAAGCAGTTATCAAGTCAACTTGTGTGATGCCGAAGCTGTCAGTGAAGTGGTAGAAAGTGTTGTAGAGCAGCACGGAAGAATCGATGCTCTGGTTAACAACGCGGGCATCACTCGAGATGCATTGTTGCCAGATATGTTAGAGCAAGACTGGGACAGCGTGATCGACGTGAACCTAAAAGCGGTGTTCTTACTCACCCAACGTGTTGCTCCTGTCATGCTAGAGCAGGGCACAGGCAGTATTGTTAGCATTTCTTCTATAGTGGGAACGGATGGTAATATCGGCCAGAGCAACTACGGCGCAAGTAAAGGCGGCGTCATCTCAATGAGCAAAGGCTGGGCGAAAGAACTTTCAAGAAAGGGTGCACAGATACGCGTCAACTGTGTCGCGCCAGGCTTTATCGCCACCGACATGACCAAGAACCTGCCAGAGAAAGTCATTCAAATGATGGAAGGCAAAACCCCATTAGGGCGCATGGGCTCAGTGCAAGATATTGCCAATGGCGTCTCTTTCCTAACCTCAGACAAGAGCGCCTACATCACAGGCCAAGTGCTCAAGATTGACGGTGGGTTGGTATTATAGCTCGTTAATCAAAACCCAAAATAAAAACGCCTTTTACTTATGTAAAGGGCGTTTTTGTTTGAGGAACCCGACTTATGTGAGTACTACTAATAGAAAGCTTCGATTTCGCTTCGAGTTGAGTTTTTGAAGCAAAAGGCCAATACGTTTGAATAGCGTCGAGCGTCTCCTCTTAAACACTGCATTCCCTAAAGCACAGTATTCCCTAAAGCACAGTATTCCCAAAAGAAAAGCCCACCGAAAAGCGGGCTTTGCTCTCTTTTAGTAACGAGAAGAATAACTAGTAGCTCGCTTGAATGCTGACACCGCTATAGTTTGAGTAACCTTGAATCATGACGTGATAACGTCCACTTTGCGTCGCACTGACCGTACATGTTTCATTGTTACCGTATTTGAAAGGTCGGCAGTCCCATGCATTCAGTGCTGGTTTTGCTCCAAAACGGAGATACAAATCCGCATCGCCACTGCCACCATACATTTGTACGGTTAAGCGCTGCCCAGCTTCTACATCAACATAGTAATACGCTACTTGACCAGTTGAACCACTTAAACCACTTACTGGCACGCCCGAGGTTAATTTGCCTTCTGGGTCCGGTGTTGGATCTGGGCCACCACAGTCTTGGCCACAATCTGCATCCGTTAAGCTATAAAGTAGCTTGTTCACGCCTCCTCTTGTGTCCGTCACTTTTCCGCTAGTTGCGCGGCTAACGATCAAGGCCTCTACTTGGCTTGGAGACAGTGAACGGTTTTCTTGAAGATACAATGCTGCTACACCCGCCACATGTGGCGTCGCCATCGAAGTGCCACTAATGGTTTTGTAGCCACCGTCATACCATGCGGATTTGATTTGTGAACCTGGCGCAAACACGTCCACACAACTGCCCCAGTTTGAAAAACTCGAACGTGCATCCGTGCTAGTGGTCGATCCGACAGTTACTCCGGAAGCAACGCGTGCTGGAGAATAGTTACACGCATCGGCGTTGGAGTTACCTGCTGCAAGCATAAAGCTGACACCTGACTGAACCGCACTTTGCACCGCACTATCCAGAGCGACGGATTGACCGCCGCCTAAACTCATGTTGGCGACTGAAGGTCCGGAAGCGTTCGCAGCCACCCAGTCCACACCGGCAATAACACCAGAAGTAGAACCCGAACCGGTACAGCTCAATACTCTCACGCCGACAAGGTTGACGTTTTTTGCAACACCATACAAGCTGCCGCCAATGGTGCCAGCTACGTGTGTGCCGTGTCCATTACAGTCACTTGCATCTGCATCGTTATCGACAAAGTCATACCCTGAAACTGAGCGACCACCGAACTCAACATGCGCGTTATTCACACCAGTATCGATAACATAAGCCGTTACCCCAGTCCCATCAAAGTTGGCACTGTAGTTGTTATCGAGTGGCAAGTTTCGTTGGTCGATTCGGTCTAGTCCCCAAATGGCATTGGTTTGATTTGCGTCTGCCGAGACTATTGGGTCAAGCGATAGGATTCTGTCTTGCTCAATGTAGTCCACACGAGGATCAGAACGCAGATCTTTTAGTTGCTCAGGACTCAAGTTAGCGACAAATCCACTTATCGAGTGGTCAAAAACCGACTCCACTTGTATCGAATACAAACCAGACATGCGGTCTACGGATTGTTGCGTGAATTGCTCGAATTCCGTTGAATTGCTCACCATCATTTGCGGCTGTTGAAATACCACAATATAGCGATCTGCAATGGCGATGTCGTCCGGTGCAAGCATCAAAGTGGCAGGCAATGTGTCGGGAGCTTGTTGTAACTCTGCACTGTCCGCAATCTCATTGGGTTGCGAAAAAGCGAGAGAAGAATGAAAACAGAGCGCGGAGGTGATACAAAAACTTAGTAGTTTCTTTAACATAAAATGTTCCTTGAAATCATAGTCTTGTTGATTTTTACCTAGTACCAAACTGTCAACACGAAAACACAGACAATCAGCGTAGTGCGTGCTGAAGTGACGTTACACAAGTCAAACTAGACAATGAGCAATCATATGCATAACTGATAATAATTCGCATACTCAGAAACATGATCAATAACCAAGCTTTATTGAAATTGAAATGCAAAGATTCATTTAGACTTAGAGCAAAATCCCTAAAATAGAATAATTCTACACACCTGACATATTGCCTGTTATATGACTTCATCTTACCGATAATTTACGCAATAAAAACCTAACTATCCTTTTATTGGTCATAACTCAAATCGGTTGATAGATGTTAATATAGCCACCTGATTTCTGATGTTTTTAACTCATGGTTACTATCCAAGTTCAATATCGTTTCTGTAATAAAACAGAGCCCGTTCGTGAACATGGAAAAGGGCATTCTGGCTCTCCTCGCTCCAGATGTATCGAGTGTCGAAAGAGCTTTAACTCGATTACGTTTACGAAGCCCGCAAGCCAGATGTAAAAGAAAAAACTGTTGATATGTCAATGAATAGCTCTGGCGTTAGGGAAACAGTACAAGTGTTGAATGTCGCATACAACACAGTATTGAGTACTTTAAAAAATCTCGCCAAGGTAAGTAACCTCAATGCCTTTCGATAAAGCAAATATAAGACTAATTTGTAAACTTGAAAGGCTAGCTGTATTGGTTGAGGAATATGAGGAAAACACTTCCCCATTTAAGAACTGAAACACACCTTTGCCCCTTTATTGGTGTCGTCAAAAAGCCTATGGTCATAGTTAGCCGAGTTTTGCACAAATATTGCTAATGTGAAGAGACAAAGATTTTTCATTAAAAGGTGGTTTTGAATTGATATCGTCTTTGTACCAAGGCTATTTAGGGATTAAAGACCATCAAACATTCTGTAAATGTGCACAGAGCTTGTCTTTTTTAGTTAAAATACCTAAGAAATCAAGCATATTGCATAGCAAAACAATTCACTTGCTTACTGTGTGATTTATGCACTGTTGGTAAAATGTACTTTTGAATTGAAAGTATATGATATGCCAATAGAATTCCCTAAGCCGAAACGGTTAACAAGTGCTGGATATGCCCCAGTTCAGGAGGATGTCCCTCTCGCTCCCTCAACTCCAACCCCAGCGCTCGAACCTGAGCCTGTAGCGGGGTTTGAGTGCCGTATTAAGATCTATGCACCAAAGTCCGATCTGTCTAGCCTGAAATTAGGTGTCTTCTCTCTTAGTAAATCTGATAATGAGGAGAGCGTTAAACGCTGGCGCTCTGAAGAGGCGTTAGACTCGACAAAGTATACCGTGCTCACAGGAGAGTGCCGTGTCGAAGAATCAAAAAAGCTGACTCATGAGTTTCATCAGAATTTTGGCATCAGCACGTCCTTTGACGTTACGCCAAGATCTGTCGGCTCAGGGTACTTTAATGCTGAGTTTATCCCCTTGTTGCCATCTCTAGAGAGCGAGTCTAAATTAGGTTGGTCTTTGCATGGCTTCTATTACTACTTCTACGAAGGTAAGTTGTTGTATGAACTCGATATACTAGGTGACGGCAAGTGGGGTTGGCATATTACTCAATCTTCATCTGATGGCATATCTAACACCCTCGCAAGCAATCAGATTTTTAATTCTCTACTGGTTCCAGTGAAAATTGAAGGAAAAGAACCAGGGAAACAACACATACTCTATTCCCGTGCCAAGTTGACCAACGAACAACTGAGCGAAGTGAGTATGGCTTGGCTCGACGAAAATGCGACACTGATTGATATAGCTCTTCTTGTTTCTTCTTTACAACAGCCTCTTCTACCAAGAGAAACACCTTCTGATATTAACGATACCGCTGCCAAAGAAATTCAAACCCATAAAGTGAATATGAAGGATAATGGACAGCATGAAAGTTGGAGTGACATTGTAGGGTATTACGACCTTAGCCCGAAAGAACTCCTCAAATTAAACCCATCATTCGAACAAGATCCGATGGCTTTAAGAGCTGGCGATGTTCTTATTGTTGAAAAATCGGATGTTGTCGATGAAGCTCAAGAAACCAAAGAATTTCCCTCACCGTTAACGGAGATAAAAGTTGGCGAGAGCTATGTATTAGGTAATACATGGGGGAAGTACAATCAGCCATTGCTTTCTCCGTCAATGAAACACATCTTTGAGCTTCAAGGTGTTTCTCAGACAACACCAGTCCTCAATGTAAAAAAAGTCGAAGAAAAAGTACTACGGATTGGGGTGTTCTTTGATGGGACTGGGCAAAACCATCTGAATGATCTCTACAAAGAAACACGTGGGGTAAAATCACGTACCAATGTGGCACGGCTGTTTGAAATTTATCCATTAGATGATTATACCAATAAAATTTATGTTGCTGGGGTCGGAACTGTGGATGGAGCGTGGCAAAACCCAACCTTGATAGATGAAGGAAAAGATGAGGTCGATCTAGCTCAGGCGTTTGGTGTTAGCCCAAATAAATTAGAGAAAACATGGACGTTCATTGATAGGGCTTATAACCTTGTCGCTGACGATACAGGGGCTTTTTATAAGTGGCAAAACTGGATAAAGCAGTATTTTGATATTGTCGACTTTT
Organism: Vibrio sp. D54; assembly: GCF_021728075.1. Lineage (NCBI taxonomy): Bacteria > Pseudomonadati > Pseudomonadota > Gammaproteobacteria > Vibrionales > Vibrionaceae > Vibrio > Vibrio sp. D54. Next base: position 262,331 of record NZ_JAKKCS010000002.1, read on the forward strand.
TATCCAATGAAGGGAGTTTTGACGGCATAACACACATTGAGTTCGACGTTTTTGGTTTTAGTCGCGGAGCGGCTTTAGCTCGTCACTTTGTTAATGCCGTTAAAGATGGGTTACCTGATTATAATAAGCCGCGTGATGGAGAGTCATTCGGTGAAGTTTTCCCAAACTTATTAGCACACCAAAATGATATCAGTAGCCAGCTTAAACATGGTTACTATCCTGACGAGACACGTACCTGTAGTGTTCGCTTTGTTGGGCTGTTCGATACCGTAGGCTCGTTCTATCTAGCAGGAAACAACGATGAAGGCAATTTTGAACTAGGACTTGATACTAGTTGTGCTGAGCGTGTATTCCAGATAAGCGCTCATCACGAATACAGAAAAAACTTCCCTCTAACGTCACTGCTACCTAGCGATGGCATTCTACCTTCAAACTTTTATGAGGAGGTGTTTGCTGGCTGTCACACAGATATTGGTGGCGGTTATCCTTCAAAAGAGCAGTATGCAAAGCAAGGTTTACCTGAAAGGTATGGAATGCCTCTGTCTGCAACTTATAATCGTGAGTTAATAAAAACAGAATCCATAAGGGAAGATATACAAGCGCAACAGAATGTTTATGGAGCCGCCGCATACAGTGAGCGCCTACACAAGCAAGCTCAAGATGCTTGGAATTTGGAATGCAGCACTAAGGGTTTATATGGTGTTGTGACACTGGTGAATGGCATCCTTTATTATTACGAGTTACAGCCTATTAGCAATGCTCTTTCGGCTTTGCCATTAGAAAGAATGAAACAGCAGGCAGAGGTTGCAGGTGTTAATTGGGATGACGAAAAGCTCGCCTATCAACAAGATTTTAGTCAATTGACAGGAAATGATGTGGCTTTAAAAACGTTGAACGAAAAGTTATTAGCTCAACCTTTAGGAAGCATTGCACCAACACATTGGCAGGGTGAGATTAGCCAGTATGGAAAGGAATGGATACATCGGCCTCATGATGCACTAATCAACGCGGGGTGTGAGACTGCTATGGACAATCTTGTTAACGCGATAACGAAAGAAGGAAACCAACTCAAGCGAGTGGTATTTGATAATGAACTATAGATTTTTAATTGCTGTAAGCGTGTGCTTTTTACTTAATGGTTGCTTTGAGAGTAAGCCAGTTTCAGTTGCGAGCATTGGCAATGCGGGGTCTTTAAGCGGTCCTCATTTTATTCGTGATATGTGGGTTAGTGATATCTATGGTGGAGGTGCAAACTTTGCGTATGGCAGCGTTCAGGGCTGTTGTGCTAGCGCAAGCATTGGCATTGGTATCCCTAGCGCCATAAAAGGTGAATGGGAAAATGGAGTTGGTGGCGGCTCATCCCGTGAAAAGTGGCAAAAGCGTTGGAAGCCCGAATGGGGTAATTTCGATGAGAATTATGATACTAAATGGTTTCGAATTGATGATGTGATAGACACCGAGCTTGCGAAGCAAAAAATAGAGACAATCAACCAATATTACCCAAACTTCAAGACAAATGGAGTTATGCAGGTCTTAGTAAATAAACAGCAAGTATTACTGTTATACAAGTACTCTTGTAATCCCAATAGAAAGCATAATGACTGTACTATCCGAGAGGATGCAGATCCTAATGGTTGGGTACAATCTGCGCCATATAGTAAGACAGGTAATACAAAAGTCGTTGTTTTATATGACGGTAAGGGAGAGGTGTCGGACAAACCATTTACGGATAATGCCCCTTAACCATAGAAATAGCCGATTTTCCATACCTTAACCTGTATAGTTTTAGCCCACTTTCATAGAACCTGACAGTGGGCTTTTTCACTTTGCCATACCTGTAGTTATTTATGGTTTGCTAATGTTCGCTTTTCCGAAAATCATTTTTGTCCAAAAATGAGTTTCGTTAGCTTGAATTAGAATAACAAAGCGCTATTCACAGAAGGTGAAGGGTGTTTATCTCGTCTTAACTGCCTTTCAGGTTGTTTGAAATGAGGTATCGAGATCCGCTTCGATCTTAGTTACTTGCAACCTTAGCTGCTACTTTTCATCAATAAATAGAGATGAGTTACCATCAAGTAGCATAGGGAAGCGCGTGAGCACTATTCTCTCAAATGAACACTAAACTCCTTCTTTGTAGCCTGTCACCTTCAAACTACTTCCTTTAGGGCTAACAATTAACTCAAATGTGCGCTGGTTAATGATTTTTCTGTAAGTAACACAATTGAACGTGATAGAAGTAACAAAATCACCTCTTTGCGGTAACGTTCCCGAAAAGTTTATATATTATCGCCCTCATTGATATAAGTAGTAGAGACGCTCTGAGTCCGAGCGCTCTGAAATTCAGGCTTTAGATGGACATTTAAAGTTACCATAAGTTTGCGATTTTTATTGGGAACGTTTGCAATATGCCTAAGTATAAATTTACGTGAGACTATGGAAATGAAACTACACACTTTGACGATGGCAGTAGCGCTTGGACTGGTTACTGCACCTGTGTTCGCAGCAACAGATGTTGACGCTCTTGAAAAGCGAATTAATGAATTAGAACAGAGACTTGAGCAGACAGAAAAAGCATCCACAGAAGCAAATGAGAAAGCCTCAAGCTTTGAGTTTCATGGCTACGCTCGTTCCGGGCTACTGATTAATGACGATCTGAATGGTGCAGTGGGTACTGGTCCTTACATGACGGCAGCTGGTGCTATTGGCGCTCCAGTTGGGCGATTAGGGGTAGAGGATGATCATTATGTGGAAGCAAACCTTATTCACAAACGTTTTGCAGATGATGGTTCCAGCGCTTTGTTCCGAATCATGTTGGCAGATAGTACGGAAACCAATAACGAATGGACGGCGAGCGAGAGTCAATTAAACGTTCGTCAGGTATATGCTGAGCTAAACAAGTTGAGCATGTTCTCTGAATCAAGTGCGTTTGCTGACGCGACGTTTTGGGCTGGTAAACGATTTGACCGTGATAACTTTGACATTCACTTCTTTGACTCGGATATTGTTTTCTTATCTGGTACTGGTGCTGGTGTGTATGACGTCCAAATGAGCGATTCGTGGAAAGCAAACTTCTCGATCTATGGTCGTGATTTTGGTGAGATTGATAGCTCGTCAACGGATGTTGAAAACTATATCGCGACAATGAACAACCGCTTCGGTAGTTGGCAATTGATGCTGAGCGGCATGACGTCAGCTGATAACAATGATCGCGTAGAAGGCTCAGCGGACAAAGGTTTACATGCGATGTTTGCTTACCATGGCGATAACTTCTTTGGCATGAGTGAAGGCTTCTCTAAAACCGGTATTTTGATGGGTGATGGACTGGGTGCGGAACTTAAAGGCATCGGTTCAAACGGAGATTTGTTAGAAGACGCAAAAGCCGTACGCTTGTTCAGCTATGGTGTAACACGCATCGGCGACAACTGGCGTGTAGCACCTGCGTTGCTAGCAGAACACAGCCAAGATCGCTTTGCTGAAAATGATGAATTTACGTGGGCATCGTTCAACATCCGCTTAGCGCAAGAGTTTACGCAGAACTTTGAGATGGTTTATGAAGGCTCATACCAATACATGGACCTAGACAATGCGATTGATAAAGCAAGTGGCAGTTTTTACAAAGCGACAATCGCACCAACGCTTAAGATGTCTACCGCTGCAGGTTTCTTTGACCGTCCGGAGCTACGTTTTGCAGTTAGCTACGTTGATTGGAGCGAAGACTTGAATGGCTACTCGATTAGCCAGGATGCGGGTGCTGCAACGATGGGTGATGGTGGTGAAGTTCTGTTTGCACTGCAAATGGAAACTTGGTTCTAAAGGGATCTAACCGACAAAGAGTAATAAGAAAAGCGCCAACTGATTTCAGTTGGCGCTTTTTCATTAACAGGACTGACGCTCAATTGTTTTGAAGGTTAGTACCATCTTACTCATTTCAAAACTTCTGTTGGCAATTCTATCTAGTAGCAGTTTTGCACCATTTTCACCTGCTTTATCAAATGCATAGTTAAATGTTGATAAGGTTGGGGTGCACACTGATGCGAGCTCATCATCACCAACTCCTAGCACTAAAACGTCTTTACCCGGTGTTAACCCGAGCTCTTGAATCGCTCTCATCGCACCGATAGCAATACGGTCTGTCGCACAGAACAAGCCATCTAGCTTAGGGTTCTTTGTTAAGTGTTGTTTTGCCAATGAATAGCCAGAATCGATGGTAAAGTCACCACGAGCATGGAAGGCGATCTCAAAACCATGGTGTTGCAGCGCTTGAACAAATCCTTCAGAGCGTTGCTTATCTACCGCGATATCGTCACCTTGCACACCAATAAAACCCATGGTTTGGCAACCTTTTGCAACCAGTCTATTTCCTGCTTCAAACCCTACTCGTGCGTCATCATGAATGATGCTTGGAATATTAAACATGGAACCATCTTGACCGACGAGCACAACTGGGACGGCTGAGTTTTGAATTGCTTTTACCAGCTTGGAATCGAGGTGGGTGGCGTAAAGAATGATCCCTTCAACCCGTTTTTGGTTAAAGATCTGAATGTATTCCAGTTCTTTTTCGTGGGCTTGGTGAGTGCTAGCAAGTAAGACATGTTTCCCTGCTTTTTCAAGGACATCTGTTAATCCATCGACACCTTGGGATGTGGCATGAGAGGAAACCCGAGGAACAATGACACCAACCAGATTGGTCTTTTGAGATTTTAGATCTTTAGCGACTTGGTTTGGCACATAGCCACACTCCGCTACTGCTTGGCGGACCTTCAGTTTTGTCGCTTCTTTTACGCCATATTCATCGTTTATAACCCGTGACACTGTTGATTTTGATACGCCAGCCAGACGGGCGACATCATGCAGACTCGCCATTGTTCCTATCCATTCTGTTTTTCGTTTTTGGGATTGTTTGCAAAGAGAAGATGAAAAGCTCTTTGATAAGTAGCGATTCTAACCTCCTATACTGCTCTTAGGGAGAGAATTTGACGATCATTCTCACATTCTCTCTGCTTTATCTTTGATCATTTGGTTTTATTGAGCAAAAATCTGTTTTGCAAACGTTCCCGAAAATTTCGCAAGCTCAGATAATAATCCAATGGGGTATGAAATGAATTATCCGGCAGTAGCAAAAGAGTTGTTAACTCTATTAGGTGGTAAAAGCAACATCACCGCACTTGCGCATTGTGCGACACGCTTACGCCTTGCCGTTGCAGATGAGCAAAAAATAGATGAACAAGCGATTGATAGCCTTGAAGGAGTAAAAGGGCAGTTCAAAGTTGCGGGTCAGTACCAAATCATTTTTGGATCTGGCATCGTAAACCAAGTTTATGCAGAAATGGCGAAGTTGACGGGGATGAGTGAAATGTCCACCAACGACGTTGCGTCTGCTGGCGCAGAGAAACAAAACATTGTTCAGCGCGCGGTGAAAGGGCTGTCTGATATTTTCGTTCCAATCATTCCAGCAATCGTCGCTGGTGGTTTGTTGATGGGTATCTATAACCTATTGACTGCCCAAGGCTTGTTCATTGATGGAAAATCTTTGATTGATGCCAACCCAGGACTGACAGACTTGGCGAACATGATCAACACGTTTGCAAACGCTCCGTTTGTTTACCTGCCCATTCTGTTGGCATTTTCAGCCAGCAAGAAGTTTGGCGGTAACCCATATTTAGGGGCGGCGCTAGGTATGTTGATGGTTCACCCTGACTTGTTGAATGGTTGGGGGTTCGGCGGCGCATCTGTGTCTGGCAACATTCCGGTTTGGAATATTCTTGGCTTTGAAATCCAAAAAGTGGGTTACCAAGGTTCAGTGTTACCGGTTTTGGTATCGGCATTCATTCTTGCGAAGGTTGAGCTAGGCTTACGTAAAGTCATACCTTCTGTTTTAGACAACCTTTTAACGCCATTACTGGCGATTTTCATAGCGGGTTTGCTGACGTTTACTGTCGTCGGTCCGTTCACGCGTGATATCGGTTTCCTATTAGGTGATGGTCTGAACTGGCTATACAACACAGCTGGCTTTGTTGGTGGTGCGGTATTTGGTCTTATCTATGCTCCATTTGTTATTACTGGTATGCATCACAGCTTCATTGCGATTGAAACGCAACTTCTTGCGGATATTGCGACGACGGGCGGCACCTTTATCTTTCCTATTGCGGCGATGTCTAACGTTTCTCAAGGAGCGGCAGCGTTGGCGGTGGGCGTGATGAGCAAAGATAAGAAGATGAAAGGTATTGCGATTCCATCGGGTGTTACGGGTTTGCTGGGTATTACAGAGCCAGCCATGTTTGGTGTTAATCTAAAACTACGTTACCCATTTATTGCGGCAGTTTGCGCTGCGGCGTTATCGAGCGCGTTCATTACAATGTTTAATGTGAAAGCTCAGGCATTGGGTGCAGCAGGTCTTCCAGGCATCATTTCTATTACGCCAGAGAAGATTGGATACTACATCGCGGGTATGGTGATCGCGTTCTTGACCGCATTTGTTCTCACCATTGTTCTTGGTATGCGTGACCGCGCTAAAGTCGGTAGAAAAGCAGCGGCTTAATCTGAAATCCTTAAGGGTGGAGTCCCCAAAAATCCACTTCTTTTCCTAAATGTTTGGGGTGCTAGCCAAGCACTAATGGCTTGGTTAGCCTTTTTCAATTTTTACTTGGTAGTGAAGGTGTTCAACACGTTGGACTATCAGGGCTTTAATTTCAAGGTAAGCAAGATGAATCAAGTGTGGGTAACTGGTGATGCAGTTGTCGATCTAATACCGGAATCTGAGACTTCTTTACTCAAATGTCCCGGTGGTGCACCAGCGAATGTCGCCGTAGCAATTGCTCGTCTATCTGGTAAGAGTGCGTTTTTTGGACGTGTAGGTGATGACCCATTTGGTCGCTTCATGCAATCAACGCTAGATCAAGAGGGCGTGTGCACGGAGTTTCTCGTTAAAGATCCTGAGCAAAGAACATCAACAGTGGTGGTGGATTTAGACGATCAAGGTGAGCGCAGCTTTACGTTTATGGTAAAACCGAGCGCTGATCAGTTTATGTCTGTTGAAGACATCCCTAACTTTAAGCAAGGTGACTGGCTGCATGTTTGTTCGATTTCACTGGCAAATGAGCCAAGTAGAAGCAGCACGTTTGAGGCGATCAAAAGAGCAAAAGCCGCTGGTGGTTTCATTAGCTTTGACCCTAACTTGCGTGATGAAGTGTGGCAAGATCAATCAGAAATCCAAGCTGTCGTAATGAAGGCTGTAGCGATGGCTGATGTGGTTAAGTTCTCTGAAGAAGAGCTTTTGTTCTTAACTGACTCAACATCGATGGCACAAGGTTTACAACAAATATCCGCTTTGAATATTGCTTTGGTCTTGGTGACACAAGGTGCGAAAGGCGTTTGGCGCGTCTTTGAAAGTCAGAGTGAGCTGATCACAGGTCAAGTCGTTAGTCCGATTGATACCACAGGTGCGGGTGATGCTTTTGTCGGAGGGCTACTGGCATGTCTGTCTCAACATGACGATTGGAAAAATCATCCTGTTGTTAGCTCTGCGACTCAATGGGCAAATGGCTGTGGTGCATTAGCGACGACGCAAAAAGGCGCAATGACCGCGCTTCCAACCCAGACAGAATTGCTGCAATTTATTGGGCAATGATCTTCAGATCCAATTTCAGTTGAGAAAAATTATGAGCTTAGACAACCGTTGGACTGTAGAGCAAAGATATCGCCGACTTGAACAAATCCCTCAGTGTGATATCGAAGAAATGACACTTTTACGTCAGCAAGATAAAGGCTTTCCTAGTTTTCATATAGCCCCTAGATTTGGGCTGTTAAATGACCCAAATGGGTTGTGCTATTTCAATGGTGAGCACCACATCTTTTACCAGTGGACGCCTGTGGGACCAGTCCATGGAATGAAGTATTGGTATCACCTTTCTACTAAAGACTTCATTCATTTTACTGATCATGGTGTTGGTCTTTATCCTGACCAAGACTACGATTCACATGGTGTCTATTCGGGCGGCGCTTTGGTGGAAAACAACAAGGCTTTGCTGTTTTTTACTGGCAACAAGCGTGACCAAAACTGGAATCGAATCCCAACACAGTGCTTTGCCACCATGGATTCAGACGGCAACATTGAAAAGCACGGTGTGGTCATTGAGAACGAACATTACACGGAGCACTTTCGTGATCCAAAAGTTTGGAAGAAAGGCGACGACTATTTGATGGTGGTGGGTGCTCAAACCAAAACTGAGCATGGTTCAATGGCGCTCTATCAAAGCAAAGATTTGAAAACGTGGCAGCATAAAGGTTCTATCAAGACCAAGTTTTCTGACCTTGGGTACATGTGGGAGTGTCCTGATTTCTTTGAGATTAATGGTCAATCGGTGATGCTGTTTTCTCCACAGGGCGTGAGCAGTAGTAATCCTTATGATTTCAAAAACATCTATTCTGTCGCGTATATCGTGGGTGATCAGTTGAACCTGGAGTCGATGACTTTAGAAAACCACCAAGATATTTTGCAGCCAGATTATGGGTTTGATTTCTACGCCCCACAAACCTATTTAGATGAGAATGGGCGTCGCATTCTTATTGCATGGATAGGGTTGCCAGAAATCGACACGCCATCGGTCACACACCAGTGGGCAGGAATGCTGTCTCTTCCTAGAGAACTAACGTTGAAAGATGGTTTTCTTGTTCAAACTCCGCTCCCTGAGCTGAAAAGTTTAAGAAAAGAAGAGGTGGTCTTTGCACAATCCCATACACTGGAAAGCACAAGTTGTTTGATCCAATTAGACCTTGAGGGCGATGGCTTTGAACTTGAGCTGAGTAACCTCAAAGGTGACAACATCGTCTTTAGTGCGACAGAGCACGAGTTTATGCTAGACCGTCGTCACATGTCTCATTTGTACGCAGAAGAATTTGGTGGTATCCGAAAAGCACCAAGATTGGACGCTAAGCAGACTATTGAGATGTATATCGACAATTCTGTCATCGAGATTTTCATTAATGATGGCAAACACACGATGACCAGTCGTTTCTTTATTGATGACCTTAGTAAAGTAACGTTGATAGGGTTGGAACAAGCAAGGCTTTTCCCTTTGAAAGGTATAACTGGTTTGTTTGAATCAGCTAAGTAACGGTTTCGAATACATTAAAACGCCCTTCATTGATTTAGTGAAGGGCGTTTTTCTTTCTAACTATCTAACTTAACTGCCTATCACGTACGTAAGTGGTTTGAACTAGGGTATCCAAAACAACTTCACTCTTGGTCACTGTATAGTTTAGCTACGGTCCTAAATCACCAAACAGAGGAGCGCCGCCGAGTGTAGCTTACTCATCTACTCATCGTTGGCATATCGAACCTAGTTCACATTATCGCGACGTTTTTACTTATAGCGTGAAAGAAAATCCCATAACCAAAGGTTCTAACTAAAAGAGATTGCAGGACTTTTATTTAGCGAATTCGACCTAATATCTTGAGTATGCCTAATCGCAGTTGGCGAAGAGGTGATGTTAATAATGCTTGCTGGCGCGTAAGACCCGTCAGTTTGAAGATGCATTCAAACACAATAAGGGAAAACAATGGCTAACGAATACATTCCACCAAAAGTTTGGACAAACGATAATGAAAACGGCGGTCAGTGGGCGAGCATCAACCGTCCGGATTCTGGCGCACGTCATGAGCAAGAGCTTCCAGTTGGTGAGCACCCATTCCAACTTTACTCAATGGGTACCCCAAATGGTCAGAAAGTGACGATCATGTTTGAAGAGCTTTTAGCGGCAGGCGTAACGGCAGCAGAATACGACGCGTACCTGATTAAGATTGGCGATGGTGACCAGTTTGGCTCTGGCTTTGTGGCTGTTAACCCAAACTCTAAAATTCCGGCATTGGTTGACCGTTCGGGTTCTGAGCCAGTGAACGTGTTTGAATCTGGCAACATCTTGTTTTATCTAGCAGAGAAGTTTGATCATTTCTTACCAAAAGAAGGCGCTAAGCGTGCTGAGGTAATGAACTGGTTATTCTGGCTCCAAGGTTCTGCGCCATATCTAGGCGGTGGTTTTGGTCACTTCTACGCGTACGCACCAGAGAAGTTCGAGTACCCAATCAACCGCTTTACAATGGAAGCAAAACGTCAGTTAGATGTATTAGACAAGCGTCTTGCGAACAATGAATTCCTAGGTGGCGATGAGTACAGCATCGCTGATATCGCAACATGGCCATGGTACGGCAACCTTGTGTTGGGTCGTGCTTACGATGCGGCTGAATTCTTAGACGTAGAAAGCTACAAAAACGTTGTGCGTTGGGCAAAAGTAATTGATGAGCGTGAAGCGGTAAAACGTGGTCGAATTGTGAACCGTTCATGGGGTGAAGAATGGGAGCAGTTACCTGAGCGCCACAGCGCAGAAGATATTGATAAAGTATTGAAACTTAAACCATAAGCAATCTTGGCCTAGCTACGTCAAATGAGTTTAGTTTTATCTATGCTTATACAGAGATCTTAATCAAATCTATAGCGCACCATATACGGTGCGCTATTTTTATTCTCATTTAGTCTCGAAATGCTAATTTATATCACCTCTTGAAGAGCATTTAGTTCGTAGATGAATCTTTAATGTATTTATATGTTATGATGCAAAACAAAGCTCATATTTCCATGTTAAATATGGACTGGTTATACTGCTTTCTAATAATTAAATTATTTAAAAATTATAAACTGATTTTATATCCATTATAAATAAAATTAATGATAATTAATATTTGACATAACCACTAAATTTATGTGGAATATGCGGGTTGATTTGTTTTGAAGAAATAAAATTAATTTCTAGTACTTTTATTTAAGACAAGCTTAGCTTTTAGCGATGTTTAATTATTAATGCTTATATCATGAAAGAGGATATGTATGATGTCGTCGTTTGAGTCGTACTGGGTTGGGATACGTCAAAGAATAGCTACACAAACCCAAGGTAACCGCAGTTTAAAGTCTCTAGTCATTAAAAAGCAGCGTGTGAACTTAAATAACAGTGGGTTATCCTTTCGCGCTAAGTCCGGATGCCTTATCCCTCACTGTTATACCAAGTTCTCTGATGAGATAAACCTAAAAACATCGAAAAAATCGTCTCTTAGTTTTAAAAAAGGAAAGCTGTATTTTTCTCCGATTTAATAATAAATGAAATTTGCATAAATTATAATCTGAGGTTTTTAAATTTATCGATAATTAATTACGATTTTATGATGCGTTTTTAATATGTTTTCTTGGTAAGTAATTAGCTGGGCTTATTGTTGATTGTTTTTGTTGTTTCCTATTTAGATATGGATAAAAGCTCAACTACTTTTCCTATACCAACTTACTCCCTGAATTGACTTGCGCGCTTTTTCTCTCCTCTCAAAAAACATAGCGTTACGGAATTATTTTCGCTCTTGTTTCATTCTTCAAGACGAAAGCTCTACCTACCTCTCATTATTTTCGACAAACATTGAGTAAAAGTAACCAATCGTAACAAGGTGGCTGTAACTGAGCGCCGTTTCAATATACTCGTTTTTTAACTAGGTAATCCCGCGCTTTGAATTCATTCGGGTACCGTTTGTAAGCCTTAAATGCTACTAAGATAAGATGTCATGATGAGAAAAAGTACTATATTACACACAGTGTTAATTACAGGGTTCGCTGCTGTATCCTCGTTGGCTTATGCTGCGCCTTCAGTTGTGCCAAATGCGCCGGAACTCAGTTCTCGTGGTTATGTTTTGATGGACTTCCATACGGGGAAAGTACTGGTTGAACGTGATGCCCACAAACGTTTAAACCCCGCGAGTTTAACGAAGTTGATGACTGCTTATGTAGCTGGTCAAGAAATTAATACAGGCAATATTACGTTGAATGATGAGGTTGTCATCAGCAGAAATGCTTGGGCAAAAAATTTCCCAGATTCTTCAAAAATGTTTATTGAAGTCAATACTTCCGTTTCTTTGTCTGACTTATACCGTGGTCTGATTGTTCAATCTGGTAACGATGCCAGTGTCGCTATTGCTGAGCATGTTGCGGGAAGTGAATCAGGGTTTGTGAGTTTGATGAATAGTTGGGCCGCCAAGCTTGAATTGTCTAACACGGCATTCACCAACCCTCACGGCCTAGACAGTGACGGTTTATATTCGACACCTTATGATATTGCCAAGTTGGGCCAAGCGATTATTCGTGACTTACCTGATATCTATCCGCTGTATAGCGAAACCTCGTTTACTTACAATGGCATCACTCAATACAACCGTAATGGCTTGCTTCGTGATCGTAGTATGAATGTCGATGGCATGAAAACTGGATATACAAGCGGTGCGGGTTATAGTCTAGCGACTTCTGCAACACAAGGTGATATGCGTCTGATTGCTGTGGTGATGGGAGCGAAGAGCGAGAATGTTCGTGAATCAGAAAGTAAGCAGCTGTTAAGTTATGGCTTCCGCTTTTACGATACGGTAATGCCGACTGAGGCGGGTGCGGAACTTGCGAAAGCTCGAGTTTGGATGGGTGAAAAAGACGAGCTTACTGTCGGCGTAGCTAACGATGTGTATCTCACTTTGCCAAAAGGAGATGTAAAAAAGCTGCAAGCGGAAGTCGAATACAACGGTGATTTAGTTGCGCCAATTTCTGAGCAACAAGTGGTTGGTAAAGTGCTTTACAAAGTCGACGGTAAGGTCGTAAATGAAGCCGAGCTCGTTGCATTGGAATCCGTGGAGGAAGGCAGTTTATTCAAGCGAATTTTAGACTGGTTTAAACAATTGGTCGCTAGCTGGTTCTAAACAGTAGCGAACTTCTGTCTATATCACTCTATCTTGTTAATGTTCTATTAAATCAATTTACTAAGGCGACCAACGTGGTCGCCTTACGTTTTTGGAATACTCGTTGCGTTAAAACGCAGGCCTTCTTGTAAGGGGGTGTTTTTACCTGACCAAGAGCGTTTTGTGTTTTTGGGTGCGAGAGAAAAGAAACTAGAACAAGAATGGAGTGACACGTGCACAAGATTTTATCTTTGACATTGATTTTATCGCTCATGGGCTGCGCTATGCCTTACCAGCAGGAGGTCGATAGCGGCCAATGTGTTGGAGTCATGACCTCTCAGGATGCATATGGTTATTTAAACCCAAACCATTACACAATGCAGGTACTCGCGCTAAAGCAAGAAAAAGATGTGAAAGATTATATTCGCTATATCGATCCTAAGCATCCGGTTTGGGTTAACTGGAAAAACAGCCGAGGCACGCGTTGGTATACGGTAACTGTTGGTGATTTTAAAACGAAACAGGATGCCTACAATGCGCTTTCTTCATTACCAAGCCGTGTAAAGCAGTCATCCCCGTTTGTGCTGACTTTTGCGGAAATGCAGCGTAAGCAACAAACGAGTGTTGTGAGAATGCGTTAGCCAACAAAAAACGGAAGCGATGGCTTCCGTTTTTGTATTTAGGAGTAAGCTTAAAGCGCCGCTAAAATCGTTTCTGCTTTGCTTGCTTCAAACTCTTTTGGCTCTTCAACGTTAAGCTTAGTCACTGTGCCGTTTTCAATGATCATCGCGTAACGTTGTGAGCGAATACCACCAAAGCCGCCTGTATCCATTTCAAGACCCAATGTTTTAGTAAAGCTAGCGTCGCCATCACCCAACATCAGAATCTCAGAAGCGTTTTGAGCTTCGCCCCACGCTTGCATCACAAATGCATCGTTTACAGAAACGCACGCAATTAAATCAACACCTTTTGCCTTTAGCTCATCAGCTAATACCACATAGCCTGGTAGATGAGCTTCTGAACAGGTAGGGGTGAATGCGCCAGGTACAGCAAAGAGTACGACTTTCTTGTTCGCAAACAGTTCTGTAACGTCGTGGTTAACCATACCATCGGCAGTCAACTCACTTAGAGTTGCAACTGGTAGAGCTTGGCCTTGTTGAATCATGATTCTATTCCTTTTTGTGTGCTAGTTTAGCTTTCTCAGTCTAGCGTTTATAAATGCGGTTAACCACAGAGTCTTTGTAGGGTTTTAATACCTACGCGTTTGACCTAAGGCGTGGTACTGATGCCTTTATTGCGACGCTTCGTGCTGGTTTACGTATTGGCTAACAAGGTGACGATATTTCGCCTTTAACTCGTTATCGATAAAGCTGGCATCAATCGCGTTCATTGTAAATTGGGCAAGTTCACTCTTACTCATTGGATGTGCGTTGTTGACGGCCAGAAAGTTATCCGTCATGTAGCCACCAAAGTACACAGGATCGTCTGAGTTAATCGTTACGGCGACACCTTTTCGTAGCAAATCCACAATATTGTGATCTTTCATATCGTCGAATACACATAGCTTAAGATTCGATAACGGACACACTGTCAGTGGCATTTGGCTTTCGATTAAGGATTCAACTAATGCTTCATCATCAACACAGCGAACACCGTGATCCACGCGGCTCACGTAAAGCATTTCAATTGCATCGCTAATATTTTGTGCGGGGCCTTCTTCACCTGCGTGAGCAACGGTAAGTAAGCCTTCTTCTACTGCTTGTTTAAATACGCGCTTGAATTTAGCTGGCGGATGACCTTGTTCTGAAGAATCTAGTCCAACACCAATGATCTTATCACGATGTTTCAGAATAGCCTGTAGGGTCTCTATGGCGCTCTCTTCTGAAAGGTGACGGAGAAAACACGCAATAATTTGCGAGGTAATGCCAAGTTTTTCGTGACCATCTTTTAGCGCACGAGCGATTCCATTGATAACAGTGTCAAAGTCTATGCCGCGTTCTGTGTGTGTTTGAGGGTCAAAAAAGATTTCGGTATGAATAACGTTGTCTTCTTTACAGTGCAGTAAGTATTCCCAAGTGAGATCGTAAAAATCTTGCTCAGTACGCAGAACTCCCGCTCCTTGGTAATAGAGGTCGAGAAATGATTGTAAGTCTGTGAACTGATATGCGCTGCGTAGTTCACTCGGAGAAGAGTAAGGGATCTCGATGCCGTTTCGTTTTGCTAATTTGAATAAGAGTTCCGGCTCAAGTGAACCTTCGATATGTAAGTGCAGCTCTACTTTTGGAAGACCTTGAATAAATGCGTTCATATTCCACCTTATGTGTATTGTGGATGCAGTTACTCTAAGAATAGGTATAGATAGAAATAAATCGAACGCTATCACAAAGAGTAAGACCCACGATGATCTCAACTCTTCGTAATCAGCACTTTGCGGGAACTGGTAGAGACCCCCAAACCATATCATTGGGGTTATACGAAGCAAACGAGAGGGATTATACGCAAAAATATCGCTTTGGCTATACGCAAATAACCTAACTGTCATTAGTCACGGGTTTTCCTGTGAGCGAAACGACTATTTGCAAGTCACTTGAGTATAGAGGAGCCAGTTGTTTTTGCGTGTGTGAGAGGCTCGTGTAATTAGAAGAGTAGTCTAAAAGAGTGGAGATTCGTTTGAGCAAAGGTAGGTGGCGGTACCTTGCACAACGATAAAGGCAGAGAAAGCACTAAAGAGCATTTATAGATCGAATAACTTATCAAATTCTCTTTGTTCCATAATGTCTTCTATGCGGCGTCGAGTTTTCTGCTTTACCGCCGCCGCGTTTTGTTCAGACTCTTTTTTGTCTTTTTCTGACTGCTTCTTACTTTTTCTAGCCATTGGATACCTTCCAAATTAGTTGCATTATCCATTAATGCATGAAAACTGAATCAGTTAACAGTAAAACTTCCTAACTTTGAACCTGAATCACAGAGAATAGTTCCAGATTGCGTTTTCTCACAATATTCAAAATCGATCATGAAGCTATGAGAAAGAAGTTTCGGTAATACGTGTCTTCGTAAAATATCACCATTTAATTGATGTATTTTAGCGTTCCAAGAGGTTTGAGGTTGTTCTAAATTAAATTCAATTTCTAACATTTATTCTCCTGTTTTTTAGTGATTTTCTCTTTGTTAAGTAATTGATACCAATGCCTTTGACGGCCAGTTCTTTTTGAGGACATGATTTTTCCTATAAATAATAAATTAAGCAGTACTATTCAGTTTATTTTAGATAGCACAAAGCAATGCCTAAAATTAGGCTGAGTGATTGATGAAAGAATATTTTTGAAGGAGAGAGGTTTGGTGCAGCATGAGCATGCTACACCAAGAAAAGCAGTCTTATAGAGGAGTTACTTCAGTCGCTTGAGGACCTTTTTTACCTTGCTCTACATTGAAGCTTACTTTCTGACCTTCAGTCAGTGTTTTGAAACCGTCAGAAACGATAGCGTTAAAGTGTACGAATACATCTTGGCCGCCGTTGTCTTGAGATAGAAAACCGAAGCCTTTAGTTTCGTTAAACCATTTTACTGAACCAGTTACTTTAGACATAAAAATACCTTTGAATTAAACATTAAAATTATGATTTGTTTTGTGGATCTTTTCTAAGCTATTGAATGTTCAATCAAGAGGAAGTTGTACGCAGGTGTCTGAATTGGGGATTCAAGATTTTACTGAGAGGAAACTTAAACTAAATGTTGCATTAACAGCTCTCTTCTAAGAGCCAAGGCACACTATACACCTTGTTTAGAAAATAGCTACATTTATTTTAGATAAATTAAATGTGCTCATTATTAACTCGATAAACTGTATTGTTCGAAAAAGTTGAATAAGTAGAACGAATAGTATGGCTCATAATTTTAGCTCATCAACCTAAAATAGAACCTTATCGATAGCCATAGATTGAACATGCGATTTGCAAGCGGTCACAAAGATAAACTAGGAGAACTAGTATGAGTACATTCAGAGAAATTCGTCAGCTTATTCCTGCGCAACCTACTGCTGATGGTGATGGAGTGAAAATTCGCCGAGTAGCGGGTTTCAATCATGCTAGCTTTTCTCCATTTTTGATGATGGATGAACTCAAATCAGAAGACCGTGCTGATTATATCGGCGGTTTCCCTCCGCATCCGCACCGCGGTATCGAGACGCTTACTTATATGTTGAAAGGTCATTTCCAGCATCGTGATCATATGGATAATGTTGGCGAGCTTCGTTCCGGTGGAGCACAGTGGATGGCGGCAGGAAGAGGCGTCATCCATAGCGAAATGCCTATTATGAAGGAAGGCGAACTGCATGGTTTCCAAATTTGGATTAACCAGCCTGCGAAAAATAAGATGCAGCCAGCTCAATATCATGACTTTCAACCTGAAACGATCACTGAGTTTGATACTCCGAATACGGGGGTTGTACGTTTGATTGCGGGTCATATGACTATAAACAACGAACGAATTCAGGGGCCGCTAACAGAGACAGGTGTTGCTGCCACGGTAGCCGATTGGAGAGCGATGGGTGGTCAAGCTTTGAATTTGAACACGGAGCAAGACAACAACATGATGCTCTATGTCTATAAAGGTCGTATTCAATTAAAAGGTCGTGAGATCAATCAAGGCGAAATGGCCATTTTATCGAAAGGTGAATGGGTTGAATTGCAGGCCGAAAAAGAGAGTGGTGCACTGATCTTTATTGGTGAGCCAATTAATGAACCCGTGGTGCATTATGGCCCTTTTGTCATGAATAGCATGGAAGAGATAGAACAAGCAATCCAAGACTACAACTCTGGGTTGTTTGAAACTTACTAGTTTGGACTGCCTACTCGCTTTTTCAGTTAGCGAGCAAATTAAAACAGTTTTGAGCCTGAATATTGGGCTCGACCAGAAGCAAATACGATAATCCACTGCCATCGAATTTGCGTTAGCCACGTTTAATCCACGTGGCTTTTTTCTACTTCTGACTCCATCGTATGATGGCTTCCTTTCCTGCTTCAATTCCTAACTCATAAGCATGACGCAGTGGTGCTGGCGATCGACTCAGCCGTTTCAACTTGAATGTTTCAGGAGGACACACTTGAATGATTTCGATACCAGGTGGTGGGTTGTTGAGCAGCGCTAAGGTCTGATTGTAGCGAACTTCACGTGTCAACATCGGTTCAATTAATCCGGGCGTTTCTTTCAACATCTTCCTAGTTAGGGCGCTGAATCTTCCTCTTGGCTTTTGATAGCTTGCGGGCTGACTGCGTAAAACCATAATCTTTTTGGCTCCTCGCTTTATTGCTTCTGCAACAGGAAGTGCGTCTGAGACGCCACCATCAACGTATTGAATTCCGTTCAGTGATACGCCATTTCTGTAAAGTACAGGCAGTGCGCTGCTGGCTTTCATTGTTTCTGCCAAGTCGTCGACATCAGGAAGGTGGTACTCCGCTTGCCCATTGTCTTGACGCGTCACGCCTAAAAAGAAAGGTCGTGAATCAGCTTTGAGGGCAGATTTATCGATGCCAAGTTCTTCGAGGGTGACATTCCACATCCAGTCTAAGTTCATCATATCACCACCACGTAGAAGTTGAGATGGAGAGATAAATTCTTTTCTTAAGCTGTAATCGAGGTAGATTTTTAAGTTACGTCCGGGCATTTTAGCTAAGTAGGCCGCCAAGTTGCTAGCACCCGCAGACACTCCCCAAAAGCTATCAAATGGAGAGAACTCGCTAGCAAGAAAATGATCGAGTATGCCGCATGAAAATACGCCTCGCATGGCTCCACCTTCGACAATCAATGCTCGAGAGCCTACTTTTTCCATCACTTCGCTCCACTCTTTATCAATCGGATAATAGCGTGCAGCTTAACGCATAATGGTTTTATACCCAAGTGGGCCAAAGGTCTAGGTTGCGTTCCTTTGAATAAAAAGGGCATCAATGGATGCCCTTGTCACTTTTAGCCTATGGAATTGCGGGTAATTGAGTCGCTAATTTAGTGAAGGAGACCGAGCCGACTAGCCCCCTTACATAGAGCCATACCTGTAGTCCCATACTGATCGTTGTTGGAATAGTTTGATGATCACTTGTTAAATAGGCATACAAACACTATCCAGAGCGTTGTAAGCAAAAGTAATGGGGTGAATACTTTCTGGATAGAAGCGCCATCAGTTAAATTGTAAATTTTGATGGATTCATTATAGAACGCTCGTTTGAATTCTTTGAAGCTAATGTCGCTCTTCGCATGCGACTGTTCATAGTGCTGGTGCGCAGCGTCCGATAGCTGGTATTCCAAGTCTTGGAGCTCGTACTCCTTGTTAAAAAACGCATCCCAAGCCGAAAGGCGGGCTATCGTTTTAGGAGATGGATCCCCATTTAGTTTCTCTAGACGCTTAGCATAAGCTGCTTGATATTTATCCACGGTATATTCCTGTCTGAATAGACGTTGAGTTAGAACATATGTAAAAAGAAAAATAAGTAATAAAAGGTTTTTTACGTTCTATACCTGTGATAAATGCTAAAAAGTTCAATGCTCTAGCACTCCGATGTCGCAAATAATATTGATGGAATTGCTCTGCGACAAATAAAATAATTACTCTAGATAACAACGAATTTTTGTTGTTTTTTAAAAAAACTGGTCATGAGATTGAGTGGGGAGTTTTACCAAGAAGAATTTCGCTACTGTAACTCTCTATATTTACTCAAAAAGAGAAAATCTTAGAAGCTTTCTTTGATTGATGTGAGATATTTTAGGTCGAAAAGCATTAATTTTGGCTATGCTTATAGTTCGTCTTTTTGTTGTTGAACTCTACTTCGAGGGGGAAAGAACCCATATTTCGAGCATAGGATAGCTCGCTTTTTCGTTACGTCGTTCTTGGAGTTTGAGTCAGTGACGACGCTATGAGTCTAGCATCTTGAACTCGATTGGGCGTATTAATTAATTATAAAAGTAAAGCAGTGCTGAGCTAGGATAAACTTCAACGTAAAGGTGACGGTATGAATATACAATCAGCCATTATTGAATATGCGATAGCGATTATAGGCTTACTTTTG
Source organism: Vibrio sp. D54 (assembly GCF_021728075.1). Classification (NCBI taxonomy): domain Bacteria; kingdom Pseudomonadati; phylum Pseudomonadota; class Gammaproteobacteria; order Vibrionales; family Vibrionaceae; genus Vibrio; species Vibrio sp. D54. The sequence goes on from NZ_JAKKCS010000002.1 coordinate 282,133, forward strand.
ACGGGCGTTACCCTCTGAGCATGACTGCCCAGAGGATAGAAAGTGCATTAGCCGATCGCTAACGATTGATGTTATATCGAGCCATTGCAGCTTCTTCAGACGATACAACCGTTTTACCAATTGGTGCGAGTGAAATAACCGCTAGCTTGAGGTGTTGGAGCGCAAACGGAATGCCGATTATGGTGACAAAGCATGCTGCGGCAGAAAGTACGTGACCGATAGCTAACCAAAGGCCTGCAAATACAAACCAAAGGACGTTACCAATAACGCCGAGCGGACTCGTGCCAATGTCCATTTCATTGGTCAATTCATCGCGTGAGATGGCCTCTTTACCGAATGGGAAAAAGGAAAAATTACCCATAACGATACACGCACGCCCCCAAGGTATTCCGATGATGCTAATAAAGGCCAAAATACCAAAAAACCACCATAGCAACCCCATAAATACGCCACCAAATACAAACCAAATGATGTTACCAAGTGTTCTCATTCTATTTCCTTTATTCTTGAATGTGATGATTTAGATACCTGAGAGCACCGTAAAACAAATCTAAACCGTCTGTTTTGTCGATGTGTGCTTTTGTGCCCTCATTCACCTGATTGATAGAATAATCGCCGTAGTCTTAACAGAGAATGAATGCCTTCCTTAATGCAAGTCTTTTTAGTATAGAGCGTAATACTCAATCAAGCATATAGCCAAGAATCGCATTATCTAGAGACAACTTTCTTGAGATATTGACAAATTTGCTCTGCCAATCGATGGCTAGCAATGTTGCGTGTTACTACTTCATCAGCAATATTTCCAGACTCAACGACGCCAAACCAATCGAGCAACATCGAATGGAAACCTTTACTCGTCAGCATTGGCGTCCAGTCTTTCAAATTGATTTTTTGCTCTTGGTTAGCTTGCCATAGTTTGCCTTCAACGAAGGAGTCGAACTCAACTGCCTTGTTTGCATAACAAGCTTGAACGCGCTCTGTAGTGATACCGAAGTGGCGATTCATCGAGGCGTGGAGCAAAGTATCTCCATGTTGCCACTGAATATCTAAACGCGCCAACTGACCACCTTCAAGTTGATGAGTTACATAAGCATCTTTTAGATCGGCTTTGGCTGTGACGTTAACGCTGTCTAATGGGTGAATAAAATCATCAAATATAAAGGTACGAACATCCCCCGGTAGTTGGTGACGGTTCTTTTCCCAGCGTAGCGACTTTAAGTCAGATATGTTGCCTTGCTGCACTTGTGGCATATGTTGGTTGTAAAGTGGAATGTGACGACGGTTAAAGCCCACATAGAGTGGCTGTCTCTCTTTTTCGGCAATGTCGTACAGCTTTTCTACGTCATCAGCACTGTTCGCTAATGGTTTGTCGACAAAGGTTGGAATTCCATGCTGCAGAAAAAATGCCGCTATTTGAGGGTGTACGCTTGTTGCCGCATGAATCATGACGGCATCGACGCCAAAGTGCAGAAGTTGCTGGTAGTCTTGGCAGATCTCTGAGATTCGATACTGCTTAGCCAGGCTCTCAAGTGTGTTTGGGTTGCGGGTACAAAATACAAGTTCGATATTTGGAAGCTGAGTGATAACAGGAAGGTATGCTTTCTGAGCGATATCCCCTAGACCAATAATACCAATTTTCATCCTAGTCCTTATCTCGATGTATGGATCGCGGACTGTCAGTATAACGTTTGGCTCGGCGATGAGTTTAAATACCTTGTTAGAAAAAGCCTGATTCACACTTTGAGCCAGGCTTTATTGAATGATTTAGGAAACGGCTCGGCAGGCTTTGAATATATCTAACTTGCTATCGTAGGCTTGAGTTTGTACATCCATAATGCCTAATAAAGAGTGGAACACGTTATCATGTGAGTATTGGCCTGCATTCTGTGCTTGTTTATACAAACAGTCAGTATTGATCTGCTTCGCTTGTTTAAAGCCTGAAGACAGCCACATAATCAAAGGAACGCGTTTTTGGAAATCTGGTGCAAGGCCATAAGGCATACCATGTAAGAACAATCCGTTTTCGCCTAGTGACTCACCGTGATCCGATATATAAATTAGCGCGGTATTATACTCAGACTCTAACGCTTTAAGTTTTTTGATGGTTTCTGCCAATACAAGATCGGTGTAGCGTATTGTATTGTCATATGTGTTCACTATTTGTTCGATGCTACAGTTTTCGATATCTGCACGTGGACAGTCTGGTTTAAAGAAGGCGTTGTCTCTTGGGTAACGCTGAAAGTAGGTCGGACCGTGGCTTCCTATAAGGTGCATGGCGACCACTCGGTTACCGTGCATATCCGCGACTTCCTGATCAAAATGATCTAATAGCGCCATGTCGTAACAAGTTTGGCCATTACACATAGGGCTTACTTGCTTTCGATCCACTTCGATTTTCTTGATCTTGTGGGCTACTTCTTTATCCCCACCGTCATTTTCTTTCCAAATGAGGTCAACCCCGGCGCGCTGCATTATATCGAGAGCATTGTCCTGGTTATCCGCTTTGGTGCGTTCAAACTCGTTTCGCGTGAGCTGTGAAAACATACAAGGCACAGATACAGCAGTCGCGGTGCCACAAGATGCGACGTCTTGAAATGAGATAACATCCAATTTACTAGTATAAGGGTTTGTCTCTCGTGTATAGCCATTGAGTTGGTAGTTCTGCGTTCGAGCGGTTTCTCCTACGACAAAAACCAGTAGTGTTGGTTTGCGCTGTGCTTGCTGTACGGCGCTATCTGACTGCTTTGCATCTGTGCCGATTTCTCGATATGGCTCTGGCGTGGTGAAATATTTCTCCTTCACATACCCGGTCGCGCTGTAAACGAACTGGGTGGGTATGATGATTTTTTTTAGGTGGCTATTGTTGCGCCCTACAGATGCGTAGTCTTGATAGTACACGCTGGCAATGACGGCGATGACAGCTAGCGACGACAGCATCGATACTAATTTGGTAACAGAGAAGTACAGTAATTGGTGACGTTGAGATTGCAGCTTGACCTTAAAGACAATTATCGCTGGGATAACTCCCATAATCAGCGTCCAAATTACAGAGTGAGCACTCAGGTAAGAACTAGCCTCGCTCGAATCGGTTTCAACAATATTGGCAATCATTCCAGAATCGAAAAGTGTGCCATAGTTATAGCTTGCGTAGCTCACCATACTTGAAACAATGATTAAAATTATAAAGAACGGCTTGCCGATCCAAGGCCAACTAAATAAATTAAAAAGGAAATTGAGCGCGGCAAGAAAGAAAATTGGTATTGTGATAATAAATCCAATCTTGACATTATCTAAGTGTGTAAAGATGCCGATCAGTTCTTTATAAATAGGGATATTTACGACGAGAGCGAAATACAGCGCCAACAGGAAAGTAAAGGTAACGTAAGAGATACCTCTCTGTTGTAAATCATGTGTCTTCATAATGAGTGTCTTGAATAAAAATTAGAGCAAGAACGAAGCCCAAATAAAAAGGGCAAGAGTTAACGCAACAAATACTGCTGCTGAGCCAATATCTTTGGCTCTACCACTGAGTTCGTGCCAGTCATCGCTAACACGGTCGACAACCGCTTCTACGGCGGAATTAATGAGTTCGACGATCAATACCAAGAACAGGCTACTGATCATCAGCACTCTTTCGTATGTGGTGACAGGAAGGAAAAAAGCACAGACGGAAAGCACCAAGGCGAGAATCAATTCTTGTCTAAAAGCGGCTTCGTGTGTCCATGCGGCTTTCAATCCTTGAAATGAATAGCCGGTCGCATCCATGACACGGCGTATACCTGTTTTACCTGGCTTCAAAATATGACCTTACTATTTAAGCATTGGGATGGAACACATATCCCAGAGAGGTAACGAGATTAATCGTTACAGCGTGAAACATTTGTGAATAGAATCCATCGCGCGATAATTTAAGAAAAGTGCTTATTTAATCAAGGTCGTAGACGGTATAGCCTTTGTTCTGGAGGCATTTACGCAATACGAGAGATTGAGTTTTGGTTGAATCATTTGTTCCACTCAAAGCACCAGCTCCAGCTCCTACAGCACCGCCGGCAGCAGCACCGACAGCCGCTCCACCTAATCCGTCTTCTAGCGCACCAGCAGCTGCGCCGATCAATGCGCCTGTAACTGCCCCATTAGTGGCTTCAGATTTCGCTGCCTCTGATTTGTCGACATTTTCTGCATAGCCTTGGCAGTAAAGAAAGTCTTGTTCATATGTACTAGGGTCAACATTGGTCATGTCGACGACAGGTTTTTGGTTGTAGGCGCAAGCTGTAAGCGTAGAAGTAAGCGCCATAATCAGGATAAAAGATTTATACATGAGTACTATCCATTTAGTGTGTGAATCTTATGGATTAAATGTACACTGTTTTATTGTTGGGCTCTGTCGCTTGAGTGTATTGAAGTGTCGTCTTCTGTAAATGGGGTAGGAAGGTTAAGTTAACTATCTGATTTTTTGAGGCTAAGTGTGAAGCAAGCTCCTCCAAGTGGGCTATGGCAAATCGAAACTTCTCCACGTTGAAGCTCCATTATCTGTCTGACAATCGCCAAACCGAGCCCAAACCCGCTCGTCTTTTTGTTGCGAGATTCATCCGCGCTGTAAAATGGTTCGAATAGATGAGGCCAATGCTTTTCTTCAATACCTATGCCATCATCATGAACATTGATGAAGCAGCGGTGCTGATCGTGTTTTATCTCTACTAAAATCTGCTTATCCGCGTACCGCATTGCATTGCGCAGCAAGTTATCTAAGGCTCGCTTTAACAATTTTGGGTCAGCAAACGCGAGAACGTTTTCTGAGTTTACTTCTTGAAGCGAAATACCGAGCGTAGTCTCTTTTTGCCATCTCTGTCGTAATTCTTTGACTAAGTTGAATAGGACGACTTCTTCTTGAGTTTGTAATGCTGTGTCAGGACGCTCCATCTTTGCGTAGTAAAGCAATTCTTCAACCATTTCTTCCATCTCGTCAATGTCTTCGACGATACTGTAAACATACTTTTTCTGTTGTTCAGTTAAGGTTGAATCCGATAACAAATCTGCTTGCCATTGTAAGCGGAAGATTGGGGTACGCAATTCATGTGCAACGGCGTTAGTTAGCATTTTATTGCTAGTGATCAAGCGAGATACTTTATCGGCCATCGTGTTAAAGCTTTTGTTTAACGTCCCAACAGACTTAGCGCTTGAGGTACTAGCTCGAGCCTTGAAGTTACCTGAGGCAAACTCAACGGTCACTCTCTCTAGCTCTCGAATCCGACGGCTTAAGAACCAGATCAACAATATGCAATACAGAGCAAATCCAGCTAAAAAGAACAACCAAACGATATTGTCATCAAAGTTGGCTGCTTTAACCACAGGGCTATTCGGATTATCGCTCATTTTAAAGATAGGCGTGCTCGCATCTAGGCGGAACCAGATATCCCTTTCTTCATCGTAAGCGACGTTAACGGAGGTATCACTTTCAAACGCCTTTTTGATGTCTGTTGGAAGCTCTTCAAGCGTATGAGGCACCAACAAACGATGGCTTGATGTGGCAAATTGTTCCAACTGTTGTTGAGTATATTCTAATCCGTGTTCTTTATAGATAGGGTAGATCAGATCGTGAAAAGCTTGACCCTCATGCTCTTGTAACAGGTAGTCATAATCTGTGTTGATCTCATAAACTAAGAACTCGTATCCCCACAAGCTAGCCATAAACAGAATGATAAGGCCAACAAAGCTTTCCAGATAAATCCGTCTCATTATTCATTCCATGCATCAGGCATAAATAGGTAGCCTTTGCCGCGAACGGTAATGATTTTTTGTGGTGAGCAAGAAGCATCGCCTAGCTTCTTTCTCAGTGTCACTATGCGATTATCAATGGTGCGGTCTGTTCCATCGTATTCAATACCACGCAGTGTTTTGGTCAGCCACTCGCGTGATAGTGTTTTTTCAGCATGCGTTGCAAGAACCCACAACAAATCGAACTCGCCGTCTGTCAGCGCAATTTCTTCTTGGTTCATTACGCACGATTTACGTAGTCGGTTTAAACACAGAACACCAATTTGTAGGCCGTTTTCGGACTCGGTAGGCGCCGCCTCTTTTCTTCTTAATAGCATGCGAATACGAGCCAGCAATACGCGAGGTTTGATGGGTTTAGTAACAAAGTCATCTGCGCCTATTTCTAATGCGGCGACATGATCGAAGTCATCATCACTTGCTGTTAGCATCAACACTTTGCCTTTGTAGCATTCTCGGATTTGACGACATACACTCAGACCATCTTGCCCGGGTAGCATCAAATCTAACAGCACCACGTCTGGTTGTGTGTCAATAATCGCATTGGGTGCGTCCGTCCCATTGTCGATACATTTGACCTGAAAACCTTGTTCAACAAAATACTCACCCAACATAGTTTGTAATTTGGGATCGTCTTCCACAATGATTAGAGATGGTTTGATTTGTTGTGCGTTCATTTAAGTGATGTATACAATATTTAATATCAATGGAACTTAAACAAATTTACGAATTATTTCAAATAAAGCTTTCTCAGAATAAGGTTATCGGATGAGTTAATTGGATAAAATTGCCAATTAATGATTTAAATCTAATCACCAATCACATTTCGAGAGATGTAAAAAGGCGCAACGTTTGCGCCTAGGTATGGAATCTTAAAGCGAAATTACCGCTTATTCGGTGGTACATACGACGCTGTTGTCGCTGCCAAATGCATTTGGAACGTAAGCATCAGCTTGTGGGTCATTTTCCCACTTCGCGTCATCGAGCAAGTAACGGAACTGAACATTCCGCGCTTTAGGTAAGCGGGTTTTAAATTTAAACTGACGACTTTTCTTCACTAATTTCATCGGTTCTGGCTGCCAGTTGTTGAAGTCTCCAGCAATTTGGACAGAGTCCCACTGATCTTTATCTAGCTCGAACGTGACTTCGACTTCATCTTTTGTCTTAAAGAATCTTTTTTTAAGCATTGATCTTTCCTTGTTCGTACAAAAACTGTTCTAACTATTACTCGTGTTTCATAATGATTTCAAGTTTTATAGAATTGTTGCTGGTATCTGATGAGGGGAGTATCCGAACGGTGAATAGCTCGTTGTGCTGGTTTCGTGTACTGAGGGAGCGTTAGAGAGAAAATTCACTAGCCTAAAATAGTCAAAGAACAGAGTTTGTTAGCGAGCCGAGAGTCCGTATCTTGAAGTCAAACCGTTATCATGTATTATCTTAAATCACCATTTTACTTGATGTAGCTATGTTGAAGTTTAACCGTACATTGTTGACTGCGATAGTTTGCTTAGTTGCTATGCTTTTGAGTAGTGTCGCTCCTGTGGCGCAGGCTTCCGCTCCGATGAAAACAATTGAAGTACGCGATCTTATTGTTCAACAGGCTGCTCTGCACAAACAACTTGGCGTCAACGACGACTGCGTAGAATCACATCACGATGAGTCAGCCATCAATAAGGCACAACAATCTCACACGAGTTGTAGCTCTTCCTGCATGGTCAAAATTCCCGCCAACTTATCTCAAAACGACTTACTGCTTCTTCCTTATAGCCTTGCCTTGATTGGTAGGCCTCTAGTCGAAAAAGTAGTGACTGTGATCACCAAGCTTTATCGTCCTCCGATTGTTTAATTCCTCATCTCAAATTACTTGGGGTTTACCCCTTTTTACCAAATGAAATGATTTGGCATTTGAATGCCACAAGGAAATAAACAATGAAAAAACTACTTGCCTTATGTAGTGCACTTTTACTGACTTTTACCGCTCATGCAGCGCAATTTGAAGAAGGGAAGCACTACAAAGTTCTGGATGTTAAGAAAGCATCGAAACCTGTTGTGACGGAATTCTTTTCTTTTTATTGCCCACATTGCTACAAGTTTGAGTCGCTTATTGAGCGTTTAAAACCTGCTCTGCCAAAAGAGGCAAAGTTTGAAAAGGTACATGTGGGGTTCATGGGCGGAGATATGGCGATTCCGATGGCCAAGTCCTACGCGACGATGGTGTCGCTCGGGGTTGAAGATACAATGATTCCTGCCATGTTTGCCCAAATTCATCAAAAGCGACAAGCGCCAAAAGACGAAGCTGAGCTGAAACAACTCTTCGTTGATAATGGCGTAGAAGGTAAGAAGTTTGATGCGGCTTACAACAGTTTCGCCGTAAACTCAATGCAGAAAGGTTTTGATAAGCAATTCTCTGCTAGCACGTTAAGAGGGGTTCCGGGTGTGGTTGTGAACAATAAATACATTGTTTTGGCCAACGAAATTCGTACTTACGACGAGTACAATCAATTAGTTAATTACTTATTGACGCTGTAACTGTAAATAGCATTGATGCTTAAAAATGGCGACGGTAGAGTCGCCATTTTTTATGCTTATCACACTCGTATTATCTAAGAACGCTTGTACATGCTTGAGTCGGAACACTAGTCATAAATATGGCATGCGGATAAAACAAGCTAGCAGCAGTGATTGCAACATTACATGGCTGAGCAATCGTGGTTTTAATCACATTGGTAAGCACGGCACCTGTATTATTTACTGTTTGAGCGGCGGCTTGTTGTGCCTGGTAAGACACGCAACCTGTCGTTGCATTGATCATCGCAGTGCTAAACAAAAGTTTGCGAAAAAACATATTCATATCCTTTGTGAATGCTTTGAATTACTTATATGTGGATTGATTCATAAATGAAACAAAACAGTGTTCAAAATATGTGTGCATTCACGAAATGAACATTGTTTTATAAAAAGACGTTTTTTTGTGATCTTAGTACTGGACAGACCAGGTTATGAAACTAAAGCCAATCCGTGCATTACGATTACGCCGAAGGTCAGTTTGCTCCTCATTCCTTGATATCCCTTGGGCTCGGCGTCTTGTTCGACTTTCCTCACGAGCTTTTCTGCATACCAAACAGCAAGGTACCCAATTGCTAAGAGTAGGGTTGCGACTGCGTAATGTTTGTGGCCCTGCAGTAATGCGCCCCAAGCCAGTAAGACAAAAAGGTTGCTGAGAATTAATATATTTCGGCTAAGGCGGTGGTAGTAATGCTCAATGCCATTACCCCAAAGGATGCCGGATAAAAAACTTAATATAACGGCGCTATATGCGATGAAAAATTGCTGACCACTTAAATTGAAGAGTGAGATGTCAGTGAAAATCAGCCCTAAACTAAACACAAATGGAACCAGGCCTAAGTAACCGAGTTGTAGCATGGTTGAGCGTGTTGTCATGATCGTCACCTTATAATTGTTGCTCTATCATATTGGTAAGCGTAGTACTTGTCGGTGATGTGGAGCTTGGAAAAGTCGCAATAACTTTACCTTCAGAGCTAATTAGAAACTTGTAGAAGTTCCATTTTGGTTTTATGCCTGCTTGGTTGGTAATTTGGTTGAAGACTGGGTTCGCATCTACACCTAATACTGAAGAGCGAGCCATCATTGGAAAGGTGACCCCGTAATCGAGATAACAGACTTTCGCTGTGTTTGTTTCGCTTCCTCTATCTTGTCGAAAGTCATTGCTCGGGAAACCGATAACGGTGAAGTTTTGGTCTTTGTAAATTTGATAGAGGGTTTCTAACTGTTCGAACTGAGGAGTGAAGCTGCACTGGCTTGCTGTATTGACGATTAGTAGTGTCTTTCCCTTAAAGCTTTCGCATAGATCGACTTCTTCCGTTGAGTTTAACAACCTTTGCTTACCTTGAAGAATATCAGGGCACTCAGATGCAAGAGCAAGCGAATTCATGGAGAGAAAGCTAACGAGAGCGGCGAAGTTCAGTAATCCTTTCATGGTGTTGTTCCCCTTGTTTTCAATAAGTATAACTACTTAAGTGCAAAGAGGATCGATCAAAAAAGCCGCACAAATGCGCGGCTTTTTTCAAGAGCTGAGATCTGACTATGCCAGTTTCAACTCGAACTGGTTCAGGTACATTACCATGTCTTCAATCGTCAGTACCGGCATGTTGTGCAGGCGACCGAATGCTACGATCTCCGGTGCCTTTGCCATCGTGCCATCTGGATTGGTCACTTCACACAGTACGCCAGCGGGTTGAAGCCCTGCCATTTGCATCAGATCAATCGTACCTTCTGTGTGACCACGGCGAGTCATTACACCACCTGGACGTGCGCGCAGAGGGAATACGTGACCCGGGCGAGCAAGATCTTCCGGTTTTGCGTGCGGGTTTGCCGCCGTTTTAATGGTCGTTACGCGGTCTGCTGCTGAAACACCCGTTGTTACACCAACTTTCGCTTCAATAGAAACCGTAAATGCGGTTTGGTTTGCGCTGTTGTTGTTTACCACCATTGGAGGCAGTTCCAGTTTGTCTGCTTGAACATCTGTTAAGCACAAACAAACGATGCCGCTACATTCGCGGATCATCAATGCCATTTGCTCGTTAGTGAGGTGCTCGACTGAATAAATGATATCGCCTTCGTTTTCGCGATCTTCATCATCAAGAAGCAGTACGCCACGGCCTTCTTTTAAAGCGATAAGTGCGTTTTCAACGCGAGTAATTGGGTCGCCGAATTCGGCAAGTAGTGATGACTGATTCATGGTTAACTCCTAAATTTCACCAGAATCAGGGCGGTATGAGAGATCGCCGTAAAATACGATCAAAAAGAAGTGCACCAGCATTCTTAGCGATCTGACTCGCTATGCTGGTGTATTCTTATTCTCTTTCATCCGGACTATAACCGTCGGCTCTGGCATCTCACCAGATCTGCTGACCTCGACGAATCGAGCGCTCGCGGGCTCACTTGAAAAAGTATACCGCCGGTGGGGAATTTCGCCCCGCCCTGAGAACAATTAAAAATGTACCACTTCATCCAAGTTGTGAAGAAGTGGAGCTAGGATAGTACTGCGAACTGAATAGCTTGGAAAGTCGATTCCATCTGTATGATGGAAAAGTGTGCTATCGACGGAAATAATCTGTGCGAATAAAGTGATCAATCTGCTGCGGCACGAAGGTGTTGTAAATCAGACTCGTATGCGTTTGCTTCACTTCGATATGATCTTGCATACCGTCCAGTCTTGTCTCTTCTACGGTAACGGTACCGTCCGACATGGTGTTGTCATTACGGATCAACAATGGGCGAGCGCCAATCGGCATCGTTCCTGCGATACTGCCGAGTTTTTGAGGGAAATCCCAAGCGTCATCATGTTTGTTTAATCCGTGGTGTGGCGAATTGCCTAAAATTGCACCCAATCCGAGATCTTGAATTCGGCCTACAATGGACGCGCCTTTAAGAGGCGAACCGATAGCGACAACATGAGAGATTAAGTTAGTGCTCGGTTTTCTGTTGGCGAGATAGCGCTTAATCATCAAGCCTCCCAAGCTGTGTCCCACGAGCACGTTTATGGTCAGTGGATTAAGCGAATGATCAATAGAATCAAACAGTGAAGACTCATCGATAGCAACAGTGTTATAGCTGAGTACTTGCGTTTCGTATCCGAGTTTTCTCAGCTTTTGGCTAAGAGGCTGCATGACCAGCCCATGCATATAAAGACCATGTAAGATGATGATTTTCATAATACCTCCTAGATTTATGACGTCGTAGATATCCTACTCTAATTAACAAAGAACTACTTGTGCTTTGTGGTGCATATTTACGTTTTGCTGCAAAGTTTGACTGCTGTAGCAAGCGACTCAGCCCAGTAAATCCTGTACTTGTTGTTGCAATTGATGACGATTTAAAGACGCAGGACTTAACACTTCACCGATAACAACATCCACTTTTGACCAAAAACGAGTCGGTCGTTTTGTGAGAGCATGTCCGCCTTTGTGGCTGAAAAAAGAACCCCAAAGCCCTTTTAACGCCATAGGGATGACAGGTACAGGGTTACGTTCGAGGATTTTCTCTACACCAGGGCGAAACTCACCCAATTGACCGTTAGACGTTAAACGACCCTCAGGGAAGATACAGACAACCTCACCGTCGTTAAGTGCTTGTTCAATCTGCTCAAATGCTCGTCGGTAAGTGTCGGCACACTTACGTGGAGAACAGATCGGGATAACACCGGCATGACGGAATACATATTTAAGAACAGGTAGCTCGCTGATGGACTTGTCCATCACAAAACGAACCGGGCGAGTAGAGGTTCCCATCAAAATCAACGCATCGACATAGCTAACATGGTTAGCCACGATTAACGCAGCACCTTGTTCAGGAATATGTTGGCGCCCCTTTACAGACACACGATACATACAATGGCTGAGTAAATAACTGATAAAGCGTTGTGTAAATTCTGGAACTTGACGATAGACATAGATTGCCACGAAGAAGTTACCTATTGCCATCATGGCAAACAGTTCCACAATAGAAAGCTCTAGTACGCTGAGTACAACGATCGAAACCAAAGCAGACACCACCATAAACAACGCATTCATGATGTTGTTAGCAGCAATGGCACGTGCACATTCCCCTTTGTTTGAACGCGATTGGATGAACGCATAAAGAGGAACAATAAAGACACCGCCGCTTACACCAACAAGGAACAGGTCAATCATGACGCGCAGATGTTTGGATTCAGCAACGAAGCTTTGCACATCATAAAAGTGCACCGGAAGTGATGGATAACTTGGGACTGCCCATAGCAAGTCGACGCCAAAGACTGTCAGACCAAGGATACCGAATGGCAAAATACCAAGCTCAACGTGGTTGAAAGAGAGCTTTTCACACAACCAAGAGCCTGTAGCGATACCAATGGAAAACAATGCCAACAGTAAAGAAACGACAGTGCTGTCTGCAAACAAATGTTCACGCGCAAAGTTAGGGAATTGAGTCAGGTAAGTCGCACCCATGAACCAAAACCAACTGATGGCTAGAATAGACATCCAAATGCCTCTCTGTTTTTTTGCCACTTTTAACGTGTTTTTTAAACCAGAAATCGGTTCAAACTTCGCTTTGTCAGTCGATTGGCTAGGCATCGTTGGAATGTTCACACTGCTCATAAACCCGAGCAAAGACAAGGCAATCACGACGCAAGAAGCAATCAAGGTGCCATTAGGAATAGCTAGCAGCAGGCCTGCGCTAAGCGTACCTATAAGAATCGAAAGGAACGTGCCCATTTCAACCCAAGCATTTCCTTTAACAAGCTCATTTGGTTTGAGCGCTTGTGGTAGCAAGGCGTATTTCACGGGACCAAAATAGGCCGATTGAGTGCCTGTCATAAACAGCAGAACCAGCATCAGCATGGCACTTTGGGTGGCAATAGCGGTTGCTGCGCAAGACATGATAGCCAGCTCGATGAGCTTTAGACGTCGGATTAATTTGGCTTTGTCCATGCTGTCAGCGACGGCACCAGCATGCGCTGAGAATAGAAAGAAAGGTAGGATGAATAAGCCTGCCGCCAAATTAACGAATAGATTGACGGATATTGGTAGGTTATCAATTTGGCTGTATGTCACCATCAATAACAGAACGTTTTTGTAGATGTTGTCATTGAGTGCGCCAAGGCATTGCGTCACAAAGTAAGGAAAAAAGCGTTTTGAGAAAAACATACGGGCCCCGATTAAACAAAGTCGAATGAGATGGGAACACTTTATGCTCAATGAACGATTAAACCAGCTTTCTCTTTCAAGTGACGTTGTATGCCACCAAAAGTAACGAAATTCGTTACTTTTATTTCCATTTGTTTATTGAGTTACTAATTGCGAGACTTATTGGTGAGTTTTCTTTCCCATGGTTCAAACAAAGGGAACGTCCAGCGACGCATCGCAATAATCAGAGAGGTGCCGTGTTTTTCGTCCATATCGAGAGAGCTATCACTTTGGCAAGCCTGATAAAACTCATCGATGACCTTTTGCAGTTTCTGTTGTAGCTTCTTGTTGCTTGGTACACTCATCAGTCCTGTTGCCATGGAGAACTTTTCATCTTCACCAGAAAAGTAGCTTTGGAAAAAGGCGTCTTGAACTTGCTGTTGGAAGAACCGTTGAATAGGGCCGCCCATCTGCCACTTAAATGTCGGAGATATACGCAAACGAATTTTGTTATTTGGCTGCAAGTCGATGATGTTCAGACGATCCAAATGAGCAAGCTTTTGCACCAGTTCAAACTCATTGAAGGTGTATTGCTGAACGATTTGCTCAAACTGATAGCCATTTACAACACAGATTGCCACGAGTAGCAGGGCTTTATCATCAACCAACTGCTTTTCTTGCTCTAACGTTAGCGACTCTAGACCTTTATTGTGCGCAGCCGCGATCTTAAACAGTTCCGCCATTTCTAAACCAATCAATTGGCAAATGCGTTCTAAGCGTTCAAGACTAATGTGTTGACCTTCAGCGAGTAAACGTTTGACGCTTCCTTCACTTAAATCAAGGTGTTGTGCAACATCGGCATAATGCAGCCCAGCTAACTTTAGTTGGCGTTTAAGCTCTTTAATTAACGTATAGCTTTCTGACATTTACGCTGTTACCTCGTCGTGTAACTGCTCTAGGTACGTTTGCATAAAGGTTTTGCGTTTTTGCGCTTCGCGTCTTGCTGACTCTGTGTTCATGGTTTCAGCGATTTTGAATAACTTGGTTTGAAAGTGATCCAGAGTGAATTGTTTATCGTTAAGTTCACGTTCTTCGGCAAATATATCGCTGTCGTTGTAAAGTTGCGCGTTAAATTGAGTGCTGACTTGAATGCATCGCGTCAAGCCAATTGCGCCTAAAGCGTCCAGACGGTCGGCATCTTGGACGATTTTGGCTTCCAACGTATTTGGCCTGATGTTTGCGCTAAAGCTGTGTGCCTCTATCGCATGAGCAATGGCATCATGATATTGCTGCGGATAATCGATACTCTCTAAAAATGCGACCGCTTTTTTGGCTGCGATGATTGAGCTCTCTTTGCGATTTGGGTGATCTTTCGGGTAAGTAAAGCAATCATGCAAATAGGCAGCCGGTAATACAATCGCGATGTCTGCATTTTCTTCTTTGCAGAGCTGTTTCGCTGTTTTGACCACGCGTTTTACGTGTTTAAGATCATGAGCTGCATCTACTTGCATCTCTTGCTGCATAAATTCCAAAAATTGCGGTTCTATCTGGCTTAATGACGTCATGGTTCATATCTACAACTAAAATGAAGTCAGAAGTATGCCCAACGCTTAGAATAATTTCCAAGTGCGATGGTGTAATTGAGATTCAGCCACCAGAACCTTGTGCAACGTTTGGTACTGAGCCGTTTTATATGGCCTTTCAATGTGTTCAGTAGTTTATGAGACAAGAATAGACAGAGCGAGCAGTGATGTTTACCAGTAGAAAAAAGGCCTGACGATGTCGTCAGGCCTTTTTCGTTTCGCCGATCTTTTTAGCGTTTGAACGTTACTTGCTCTGCTTGTTCAAGATGAATATGAGTTGTCGCAGGCTGTGTTTCTGCAATCACTTTACCGTGACGAACAGAGTAACGAACCGGCACTTGGCGACGTACTGCGTCAAAACCATCTTCTGCGGGAAGAATCAGTAAACTACCTGGTTTGCCTTCTTCAATGCCGTGCTTGTCTTGAATGTTCAGTGTACGTGCTGAATTGTTGCTGATCAGATCCAGTGAGTTGTTGATTTGGTCGTAACCCATCACCTGACACACGTGCAGACCCATATGCAGCACTTGCAGCATGTTTGCAGTGCCTAGTGGGTACCAAGGGTCAAATACATCATCGTGTCCAAAGCAGACGTTGATGTTGGCATTCAGCATCTCTTTCACTCGTGTTACGCCGCGACGTTTTGGGTAATCATCAAAACGGCCTTGTAAGTGAATGTTCACCAATGGATTTGCCACGAAGTTGATACCGGACATGCGTAATAAACGGAACAGGCGAGATGCGTATGCACCGTTGTAGGAACCCATCGCTGTGGTGTGACTGGCCGTGACTTTATTCCCCATATCAAACTTGTGCGCTAATGCTGCCAGTGTTTCAACGAAGCGAGATTGCTCGTCATCGATTTCATCACAATGCACGTCGATCAGGCGGTCGTATTTTTGCGCTAACTCGAATACGTAGTGCAGCGATTCAATGCCATATTCGCGTGTGAATTCAAAGTGTGGAATCGCGCCAATCACGTCCGCACCTAATTTGACGGCTTCTTCTAGCAGCTCTTTGCCATTTGGGTAAGAGAGAATTCCTTCCTGCGGGAAGGCGACGATTTGGATATCTACCCATTCTTTCATCTCTTCACGCACTTCTACCATCGCTTTTAGGGCAATTAGGGTAGGGTCTGAAACATCGACGTGGGTACGAACGTGTTGTACGCCGTTTGCTATCTGCCATTTTAAGGTTTGTTTTGCGCGCGCTTTCACGTCTTCAATCGACAGCATTTCTTTGCGCTCAGCCCAACGTTCAATACCCTCAAACAATGTGCCAGAGATGTTCCAGCTTGGCTCGCCTGCGGTTTGAGTTGTATCTAAGTGAATGTGTGGCTCGCAGAAAGGCGCAACCGCCATACCTCCTTCAGCATCGATGATGTCACCGTTATGACTAAGCTCCACATCGTTGCTTTCAATGCGCTTGAATTGACCATCTTCAATCAAAATTTGCTGCAGACCTTCTTGTCCTTTTAGCGTTACGTTTTTGATCAGTAGTGTTGTCATGATGGTTCCTTACGCTGGCTGTGTAGCCAGTGCTTTTTTGTTAAGAATAGGATTAAGAATCAGAAAGCTAATTGCGCCGCCAAGTACTGCGTTAATCGGCACTACGCCAGGCAGGAAGTGTCCCGCACCAACGCCAATCACGACAGCGATAATGCCAGCCCAGTTAACGTTTTGGAATTGGGCGGCTTCAAAGTTTGCGTAGCGTTTACGGTTCGTGAAGAAGTCAGCGATGATCACGCCGCCAATCGGTGGAATTGCCAAAGATAAGAAGGTCAGCCAGCCAACAAAGTTATTGTAGAGCCAGAGAGCGCAAAGTGTGCCAACAAGACCGTTCGCCATTGAGATGTATTTACTTGGTAAGCCTGTGATGTTGGAAAATCCAAGACCCGATGCGTAGAGCGCGTTGTCGTTGGTCGTCCAGATGTTCAAGCCAAGAACGATGATAGCTGGAATAAGAAGACCTTGCGCGATCATCACTTCAGAGATGTCTGATTGACCCGTCACCGACGCACCTGCCGCGCCAAAGATAAACATTAACGAGTTACCGATGAAAAATGCCACCATGGTGATCATCACGGCGCTGCGCGGCTTTTTACCAAAGCGTACGAAATCCGCCGTTAATGTACCAGCACTGACAAAAGAGCCGACAACCATCGCGAGAGCTATTGAAAAATCGAGTGGCTCGGTTGGTTGAACCTGTTGTAGTTCGCTTATACCGCCAACACTATTTACTGCCTCGATGACAGAGTAGCCGCCAAGTAGCGCAATGGCAGGAACGGCAATTGCTGACAACACCATCAGTGCGGAGATGCCAAAGTAAACGGTCGCGGTCATGAGCAAACCGGAGACGAGGATCAAAGTATTGGTATCGATGCCCGTTGCTTTGTGCACCGGAATCGCAAACATCGCGACACCAACTCCAAACCACCCAACTTGAGTACCGCCAAGAAGAGCAGAAGGAAGCCAAGAGCCTTTAGAACCAAAAGAGAAACGAGCAAGAAGGTGAGTAGAGAGACCAGTAGACGCGCCGATGTAACCGAGGAAAGAAGTGTAAATACCGAGGATTAGGTTACCGATGAGAACAGCGAGGAAAAAATCATTAAAGGAGAGCCCAGTACCGAGAGAACCCCCAGTCCACATACTTGCGGAGAAAAAAGTGAGTCCTAACATCACCATGGTTAGTGACGCCACGCCTTTTCTGGCCGTGTTGGGAACTGGTCCAAGACTGTAGTTATTGTCTCCAGCCATTATTACCTCCGCACATTGAAATATTAAATTATAGCACCTGATTTTCAGGCAAACGGCGCGTATTATCGTGATGTAAATTTAATAGTCAATGATAAAATTGCAATTTAAACGTTTGCTTGGTTTTTTATGTATTTTTTTCTTTTGATAACAATGGTTTAGTTTTTAAATTCTAAAAGTGGAAAGTTTGTTTTTACGTATTTTCTATGATTTATAGACAGGTTTTCTATGTAAAATGAATGTTTTGAATTGCTATTTATTTTTATGGATTAAATTTATCTATAACTCTGAATTGTTCAGTCGATTTCTATGAAAAGAAAACGTTTCCATGATGAGATTTTTGGTTTGGACGTTATTTGTTCTTTCTTGGGTGTATTTTCTTGGTTTTATTTTATGTAGGTGATTTGTTTTTGTTGAAGCTGGCATTTCTAATGGTTTAGTGGGCGAATATTTGAATTTTATAAACAGTAAACAATCTGTTGTGGGTAAGAAAAGTACAACCGAGCTCGGTCAGAGGATAAGAGGGCAATAGCCACATAAAAAAATAGCCAACCGCAAAGAGTGCGATTGGCTTATATACATGTGAACAAAATAAAGTTCACTAACAACGTCAGTTGGCTAGGTGACCCTCGGCTTAAGAAGGGTCGATTTATATAATGCAGTTACTGTGCCAACTTTAATATGCCCTAAAATACGTAGTTTCTGTGACATGCGTTGCTTAAAGTTTGAGTATGTTTGCAATTTGCAACTGCGTTATGCAATTTGACTCTATTATGCTAATGATTGATTAATAAACAATGAACCTTTTAAAGCATGACTAAACTCGCGGTTCCTAAAAAGGCGAAAAAACCAACGACATCTGTCACTGTTGTTAGAATCACCGAGCCAGCCAAAGCGGGGTCCAATTTAAACTTATCCAGAATGATGGGAATCAGCACACCAAATAAAGCTGCGGTAATAATATTGACGATAATGGCCAGCGCGATGGTCCCACCTAGAACCGGAGATTGAAACCACAATCCGGCGAGCCCGCCGATGATTAACGCCCAAGCAATGCCGTTCAGAGAGCCAATACCCAACTCATTTTTCAATAGCTTGAAACGGTTACCTGGGGTGATCTGATTAAGCGCCATCGCACGAATCATTAGAGTGAGCGTTTGGCTGCCAGCAATGCCCCCCATGGATGCAACAATTGGCATGAGCACCGCCAAAGCCACCACCTGCGCAATTACATCTTCAAATAGTCCGATAGTGACAGACGCCAAAATCGCAGTAAGCAAATTGATGCCTAACCAAACACCGCGCTTTTGCGAGCTTTTTAATACTGGCGCAAACAAGTCATCGCCTTCATCCATACCTGTACCGGCCATCAAACGTGCTTCGTAGATTTCACGCTGTGTACTCAATGCAAACTGCCAATCGACTTCACCGATCAGTGTTTGGTCTGCATCAGTTACAGGGAGAGCGGGCAGTGTGCTGTGTTCTAATGCCTCTACCGCTTCAGGAAGCATCATTTTACTGTCTAGAACCGTCACAGCCTCAATAACGAGTGTTTTTAAGCGAGTATCGGGGTCACCACGTAAGATATCGAAGTAGTTGACCGTTCCACGATACTGTTTATTACGATTAATCAGATACACCTGTTGAGGCGTGTCGTAGCTATAGCGCTCCATTAACTGCTTAGCTGTCCCAATCGTAATGTTGAAGGGCAGGGTGATGATCTTACGTTCAGCCCAGTGGCCGAGTTCTTCATCAGCATACTCGTTTGCTTGATCGTAAAGTTCCAACTCATCTTTTTCTATCAACGAGAGCGCTTCGTTGATGATCGACTCTGGCAACGAATCGGCCCATTCGATGAGCGACAAGTTGTCGAGTTTAGCGAGAGTGAGCTTTAGCTCGACTTCAGATAACGCATTGATGATAGAGAAACGTACGTCCGCACGCATTTCCGTTAACACGTCGATATGTAGCTCTAGTGGTAAAGCTCGCCATAAGCGAACACGATCGTCGATTGGAAATGCTTCTAGAATCAGGGCAACCGCGCCGGGCTCGAGGCCCGCTTCAATAGATTCATTGAGCGTTGCGACTTGATCCGCTTCTTCGGCTTGGCCAATTTGCTGGATTAGAGTGGAGAGATCTTGAAACTTGCTCACCGAGTACCCCGATAGTTAATTCGTTTTATGGAAGTATGGCATGTTATTGAGATGCACAACTATGCATCTTAACCTTGCTCAAGGTACTTGAAAGTAACAGAAAAACAATAGGCTATTTGCTGTTGATGGTGAGATATGGCTGTACCAATTGGCGAATGTTCACTTTTGCGCCAATACGGGCTGCCAGCAAGTACATTCCGCCTATTTTTCTGTGCAAAAATAGGGCATCTGCTGGTGGAGTATGCCAGTATTCTTGTTCCATGCTTAAAATAGTGCCAGCTTCGCGAAGCTTTTGTGCTAAGCCACTGGCTTTAAAGTCATAAGGCTCATCAACTAACATTGGTTCACATGCCATTTTCACTAGATCGAGAATCGCTTGGCGCTGGTCTGGAAGGATGGTTTGGCTGAAGAAGCCTATTTGTTCAAGCGCATCATTTAAGCCTTGTTCGTCATTATTCACGACAGACGCAAAAGCTTGGCGATAGCCGGTACTGAACCGTTCGCTGTATTCGCGGGTCGCCCCGAAATCTAGCAAGCCGATTTGACGAGTGTTTTCGATATATAAGTAGTTGGCGAAGTTTGGGTCGGTTTGTACCATCTTAAATTCGAACAGCTCTCGAAACAGTAATTCGAGTAGGCTGTGCATGACAAAATCTCGCGTACTCTGATCATAATGTTCGATTTGCTCAATCGGACTGCCATCAATGAATTCCATCGCGAGAACGGAGTCTGAGCAACTTTCAGTATGAATCTTGGGCACCACAAAATGAGGGTGCTCCTTCAAAGCGTCATGATAACGAATGGCAAATTGTGCCTCTCGTGCGTAATCGGCCTCGTCATGTAGCTGCTTTTTCGCTTCTTCGAGCAATCCTTTGTAGTCGACAGACTCGGGAATCAACCCAACGACCTTGAGCAGTGTACCGACATTATCGACGTCGCTATCGATACTTTTCCGTATGCCCGGATATTGCACTTTGACGGCTAGGTTATCGCCCGCATCGCTGTAAGCTTGGTGCACTTGTCCTATTGATGCACTGGCGATTGGTTTGAAGTTAAATGACAGAAACTCAGCTTTCCAATTCGTTCCTAGCGAACTTTCCATTACTGCGTTGAGTTGTTTTGCAGGCATTGGGTCTGCGTTGGAACGAAGACGGGAAAGAATATCGGCAAGTTCAGGTTCTAAAACATCACCAGCATCCATTGACAGCATTTGACCAAGCTTCATTGCAGCGCCACGTAGGTGAGCAAGTTGGTCAGTTAAACGCGCGATGTTCTGTGGCGTCAGCAAGAGGTCTTTCGCTTTTGGTTTGTTGCCTTTGGCTATCTGCTTCGTGCCTTCTGTAATCACATTGCCTGCGACACGGGTAGCAAGTGAAGCGAACTTGCTGAATCTTGAGATGCGATGGGTAGGTAGGCTTCTTTCCTTTGCCGACATGAATCTTCTCCGCTATTTACTAACTAATTGTTATACAGGAAAAGGATATGTTTGGATACAAATGAAAAGAAAACCGCCAGCGTAACTGGCGGTTTGCGAGTTTAGATAGAGTAGAAGAAGTACAGTTGAGACTTCATTCGGATGATGATCCCGCGAATCACATCCAAGAAGGCCATGAAGCCTATCGGTTTTTCACCGCTGACCCATGCCAGGCCAACAGAGCCAACAGGGATATCGTAGCCTTCTGGCTCATCAATCTTAAGACGAACAAAGTGGTGTTTGTTCTGTAAGTTCTTTCCAGTGGTGACACGTACGGAATCATCGAAACCCAGTAGATTACCTTGTGACTCACCTGTTGCTTCAACAATGCCTTCGACGGTCGCTGAGAAGATCTTACCTGGGTAAACGGACGAAGAGAATTCCGCTGGCTGACCCGGTTTGATGTTACGAATCGCCTGGTGGTTGACTCGCATCAGCACGTACTTCTCGTTAGTGTACATGTTGATACGCGGCATCATCGATACACGCTGACCTTCACGCAGGATAAAGTTGGTGACAAAGCCATCTGTTGGGGCATGAACTTTTGTGCTATTCAAATCCCATTGCGCTTTTGCAATTTGCTCTTCAGTTTGGCGCAGTTCGGCTTGTTTGGTTTCAACTGCAAGTTCCGCTTTATGAATCGCCAGTTTTGCACGTGAAATATCGACTTGTTTCTTCTTAATTTGAGACTCAAGGGTTAACACGTTGTGACGTGCCATATCAACCGCACTCGATTGTTTGTCGATATCGCTTTCCGTGATGGTGTTGTGCACCACTCGGTTTTGCTCAACATAACGATCTAGCATTTTTTTCTGCAATTTGTAGTCAACTTTCGCCGCTTCTAACTGGCTCTTTGATGTTTCTAGATCTTGCACTAGCGCTTCGTGGTTAGCTTCTTCAATCTCGATGTCGCCTTTTGCTGTCGCTAATGCAACGCGAGCAGATTCAGCGGATACGTTCGCTTGATTTAATGCGATTTTGTATTGCGTTGGGTCAAGTTCATAAATTAGCTGACCTTCTTTAACTTGCTGATTCGGCTCAATGTAAATGTGGTCAACTTTACCTTTTACATTGGTTGAATCTGGACGCAATTGGATATGTGGTGACTGCACGACAGAACCGCCGGATAAATCCATCGGAGTGAAGTTAATCAAACCTACCCAGACGAACATTAGCCAACCCAAGCCGCCAAGATAAGCGAACGATTTGGTTGCTTTGTTCCAAGGCATGCCAACCAAACGCAACAGATAGATGAAGAGTGCCCATACCGCTAAACCTTCTAACATTATGCTTCCTCTTTTGGCTGTGTTTCTGTTTGCGGTTTACTTTTCCATGTATCACGCAGATTGATGATGGCTTTTTCCATATCAACGAATGCAAAGATCACGGCTAGCACCCAAACCCAGTGCCAGACAAACCCTATCCAGGTCAGCGCAGTGATGAGCCCTATCTGATGATGGTCTTTGCTGTGTGCTTTATTGATAGGTAATTCATGGATTTTCCAAAAGCCGTAACACGCGCCCGCGACACTCGCGATTAAAACGACAGCAGCGACAACATGTAACGCCGTATCTGCGCCTGTACCGACAAATGGGACACTCAGTAAACTCATTAAACACTCCTCTATCAAACTGTTGGCGTATTGTGATCTGAATTTGATTTGCGGCTTTCTTTGTGACAGATTCAATCACTATAGGATTAAATTTGATGTGATTGGTTATGAAAACGGTTCGGTTTATTCGCGCGATGGGCATTCTAAGCATGCATAACCTCGCGTTATCTAAATACAATTTGGACTCGGATGAGTTAGGGATCCCAGCATCGGCGTTTCGTAACCCAATGACACTGATCCCGCTAAAAGCCGTTGCGGAATGGTACCGTTGTGTTGAACAAGCCAGTGGTGACCCGGATGTGGTGTTGAGTCTCAGCCGAGGTATTGAACTGCAAAAGCTAGGGCCAGTGGGACGCTGGTTATTCTCCGGCAATGATTTAGCCAGTACCATTCGGCGAGTGAATTATGGTGTGAGCAACCTACAATCAGGGGCGTTTTTTGCTGGCGAACAGTCGGGTAAAATCATCAAATGGACTTACCACAACCCGTTTATAGAAACGTCAGTAAAGGTGCACGATAGTATCCGCTGTGCGGTATTTATGATTAAGGTGTTACGCGAATTTCTTGGCAAAGATTACCAGCCTTTACGTGTCAAGGTTTCAGGCTCGAGAAAAAATACTGAGAGATACCGGGAATATTTCGGCTGCGAGGTGGAATGGAGTCAGCCAAAAACAGAGATATGGATCCCGGGAGATGACCGACTAGCTTCTCGCCAAGTGAGCCATCGAGAAGACAGCCGTCTAGCGATGAGTTTTTCCGATTTGGATGATTTGCTTAATATGCCCGACCCAGAAGATGAGTTGAAAGTGATTTATGAAGTGGTGAATTACAGCAGCCATTATGGATTGCCAACGTTAGAGCGCGTTTCTTCTCTGCTTGATTTATCTGAACAGCAGTTCCAACGTCGTTTGCATAAATTAGGGCTCAATTTTTCGACGGTTTCTGGCTATGTATTGAGTAATATTGCAGCTGGTTTGTTGAGTAAGCGCGTGAGTATTGATGACATTGCCACGCGCCTTGGTTACACCAATGTGGCGAGCTTCAATCGTATGTTTAAGAAACATCGTGGATTAACGCCCAAGCAGTATACGGGAAGATTAGAGAAGTAGTGCTCCACTTATCTCTATGAGTACAAGCAATAAAAGCCCTCAAAGTTGAGGGCTTTGTTTTTTTGTGTGTTGTTGTTTTATGTAATGGCTATTTTTTAGGGCGCCAACTTAGTGCACTTGCAACAGCGCCGATGGCAATTACATCCTTTTTTTGTTCGCTAAGTTCAGGGAGCATCTGTACCGCAATGGTACCGTTCGTCTGCACTGCGGCAATTTCTTGTGTGCCCTCCTTAAAGCTATAACCCAATGGCATGTCTACCGCCATCATGGCGTCAGGACTAGTATGTACAGTTTCTACATTAAAGTGGGTGCTACCAATACGCACTACCCCTGTCTCTTTTTTCTCAAAGCTGATGTCGATGAGAGCCGATTTTGGCTCCATCGCAAACTCACCGACTTTTTTACCATCTTGAGTAATGTCACAGGTGTAAGGATCATTCCCACCAAAATCGACGCCCATGTAGTTAACCGACATACCGCCTCCAGTGCAGTTCAAAAGCCAAGTTTCCCCGCTGTCGATACGAGTCACTTCTGCGCCCATTGAACCTTCTTTGAAAGAGATACGGTTAAACCAACTTGAGTTAGAAGCACTGCGTGAATACTTGCCTTTGTACTTACCAGCAAAATCAAAATGGCCATCTGCACCGAATCCCCAAAAATCACCGTCGGTTTTGATCAGCATTTCTGGTTGTGTTTTTACGGCATCAGTACGATCCATGACGGCTAGGCCACCACAACCAACAAGGAGCAAGGGAGCGAATAGAATAAGTTTCTTCATGTTTTTCATTGTTTATAGCTTGGTTACATCTAGGGTTTGGTCGGTGAATTGGATGTTCTGAATGTCGTATAACTCGTCAGTGCCTGTACTCGGGCACTCAACAGAAACGCTCTTTGCTTTGATAACAGTACATTCCGCCAGTTTGTGTGGCACGATATAGGTGTTGATACCGCCTTCACCATAAATGCTGTTGTCTTTGCTGTTGCCTTCAAAAGTATTGTTTTGATCATTACCGATCACATTCATCGCGTCGTCGCCAATGATCTTCACTTTTGTTAGCCATTGAGATTTGTAGGTGTACGCTTCTATCAAACCATCTTTGTTGGGAGCCATGCGGAAGGTAGGTACTGTGCCTGGACTTGTCTTTTCTGTGTAGAGCTTGACGCCCGCAGAGTCGATATTCGCGGTATATTGCAAGTATCCGTGGAATAAGCCACTGATCCAATCAACGGCTTGTGGATCTTGGGTTTGCATTTCTTCACGCGTTAACGCTTGGTAGCCATCTAAACCATGTCCGTTTGCTTTTGCTACGCCCATGTACGCTTCAAAAGCGGCAGCAAAATATTCGTGAGAATATGAAGGGCCCGTTTGTTTCACACTTTCAGGATCGAAGTCGTCCGATTTCCAATCGTCCCAGTCATACTGAGTAGGGCGCCACACCGTCGGTTTGCCCGATTGAATATCGTTATAGATGCTTAACGCATGAGCTTGAATGTCATTTTGCAGTGCCGCAGTCGCCGTGTTAGGTGCAATACCTTGCGCTTGGACCAAGTGTAAAATTTCTTCAAAAGCGGCGTCTCGTTCGGCTTTTTTACCAAGATTGGCGCAGTAATCGGCAAAATTACTCATGTAATGGCAATCGCCTTCAACTGTCAGTTCTCGATACATTAAAGATTGGCTATTCCTTAGCCAGTTTGGTGTTTCTTTACTAGTTACTAATGTTGACGCGATAGATGTGACAAGTGTATCCATATCATCTTCGCTAAGTACCATCATGCTTACAACAAACTTTTCTAGAGAACTCGTATCAAAAGAGTGTGCTAAGCCCGAGTTTGCAACTGCATCGTTCAATTTGTCTTGGCGAATCAGTTCGTTGATAAAGATTTTGGTTAACATCTCATCATTCTGTTCGTCGTTTTCTGTCAGCATTAATGTGGCATCACGCTTGGCTAATGTCTTAGCGATACGAGACTTGTCAGCACCGTACTTAGAGTCTGGTTGGTTTGTGAGAAGGTGTTGGATGATTTTGGCTGCACGAAAGATTTTTTCATTATTCGCACCGTCATCAACAGCCACAATGTGAAATGTATCGTTGTTGTTTGCTTCGGAAAGGGAGATTTTCACATAGTGGGTGAAGCCCGAATCAGCAGCCACTTTTAACTTGGCTGGAAACTTTGTAGAAACGACAGTTGGGATTGTGACAGTGCTCAATGTTGGCATTGGTGGTGTTGGAGGTGTCGTTGTCGATGGTTTCGAACTAGATTCACTGCCGCCACAAGCAGTTAGACTTATCGCGCAAAATATGGCTAAAGGTGTTAATTTGGAATATCTCATTTCATGTTACTCGTAGACTTTATTAGAGCAGGAAACTTAGAAGTAACATAAAGTCCTGTCTATATAAGCAAACTAAGTCATATATGTTGATATTGTTTTTTGGTAAGACCTATTATTCGATATATTTGAAAATATAGTGGATTTTTATTCCGAATTTTATTTTCTATGTGAAGCTATATTCTGATAATGAATAAAACCTCAGGTTATTGCATGGTTTTAGGGGTATAGAATGATTAGGATTATCGTATATGTATGGTTTGTAAGCGTATGTAAGCCTGCGTTTTATTAAAATTATCATTTAAGTAGGTTGCGCAGTATAGGACGAGCGATATACTCCCTCCATCATATTGGTGGAGTAAATGATTCATGGTGGGTAATACAATCTTACTGGTAGAAGACGACTCAGAGATTGCTCGATTAACCAAAATGTACCTCGAAGCCGAGGGATATACGGTAACTGTCATCGATAACGGTCAAAATGCATTAGAAACGATTAAGGGGCTCAAGCCGGACCTAGTGCTGTTAGATTTGATGTTACCAGGAAAAAATGGCGCAGAAATATGCCAAGAGGCGCGTAAGTTTTATCATGGTATTATCATTGTTTTGACTGCGACCGATGATGAAATGAGCGAGGTGAGCTTATTTAAGTTTGGTGCTGATGATTACCTTACCAAACCGATAAAAGGCAATATCCTTCTCGCCCGTATTGAAGCAGCGTTGCGTCGCTATTGTCGTCAAGTTGATATCGTTGAAGAAGAAAAGCTGAGCCGATATGGCATTAGTCTTTGTCTTCGTCGCTCCCAGGCATTTTATTTGCAAAAAGATATTGGTTTAACGAGTTCTGAGTTTGAAATTTTAGAGCTCCTGATGCTGAATGTCGATAAGCCAGTATCTCGTGAATCATGTTGCCGTCTTGCCCGAGGCATTGAATACTGCATTACTGATCGTTCGATTGATATGCGTATATCGTCGCTAAGGAAGAAATTCTCTAAGGCTCATATCCATACGGCTACCATTAAAACCATACGTCACCACGGCTACATGCTGACAGGTAAATGACGCATGTTTTCCCTGTTTACTCGTCTATATGTGGGGTTAGTAACCGGCCTTGCGCTGACTGTTGCTTTGTTTCTCTTTATAGGGGAAGAGTACATGCGCAAAACAGAAGTCGGTGTTTTTTTGAGTGATGGTGCTTATTTTGTCGATCAATACATTGAGCAACGAGGTACTCCGGATTCTCTCTACAAGAAGTTAACCGAAAACGGCAAGCAAGATTTCTTTATCTTTGATTTAACATTGGTTGAAAACTGGGACGGATCACCACCTTGTCGAGATTGTAATCTGCTGTACCGTATGCAAGGGATACCTGTTTATCTTATTGACGGCAGTACCTATGCTGCGGTGTTCCCTTTGCCTAACACTTCGAAGAGTTTAGTTTTCAAAGAAAAAACGGACTTCTTTAGCCCACACGTTGATTGGAATGAAGATTCTGAGATTGTATTTATACTTACTCTGCTTTTGGTTGTTGTATGCAGTTTAGGCATTATGGTTTACATACCTGTACGACGTCTTGACCGCCAAATTCGGCAACTAACGGCTGCGCAACAACAATTTGGTTCTGGTGAGTTGAATACGCGAGTCGATCTAAAGCAATTTTCGCAACCCGTGAAAGAGCTCGCCCAAGGCTTCAACTGCATGTCTGAAGAGATTGAGAGACGAGTACGCCAAACACACATCTTTACTCAAGCTATTCCTCATGAAGTGCGCACTCCGCTGAGTCGTATTCAGCTAGCGACGGATTTAGCTCGACGCACGAGTGGTGAAATGCAGGCAGAGTTACATGACGATATTGAACGATACGTTGATGTAGTGACGGATTTAACATCCGACATCGTCATGCTGTCTCGCTTGAGTGTGAAAAACCACTCATGGATCGATTCTGTTGAAACCATGGAACTGCCACTTTGGTGTAAAAGCCGCATGAATTACCTAGGCTTAGAGTCCGCCATGTTGAGAGCAGAAAAGGAACTCGCGAACCAATTGATTCACTTTCAGCCTACTTTGGGTAACCTCGTCCTCGATAATTTATTGCAAAACGCCAAGCGTTACGGTGAATCCTGCGTTGAGGTGACGATTCGAATGGTAGCGGATTGCTGGAGCATCGATATTGAGGACGATGGTCCGGGCATACCTGAAGCGATGCGAGAAGAAGTATTTATGCCATTTTCACGTTTAGATAAAAGCCGCAACGCCGACGTGAAAGGCTTTGGTTTAGGGCTTGCTATCGCTACCAGTGCAGCGCGGCAACTGGGGTGGGAGCTTTCTGTCGGCGAGAGTCACTTAGGCGGCGCACGTTTTACGGTGCTTATTCCTGCCAACGGTTAGAGTAGGCACTGCGGTAGTCTGGCTCTGCGATACCTTCATACAAATCGTCACAAGCTTGCAGCGGACCTACGACGGTTCGGTAGGGTAGGACACCTGCCCAAACAGGGATGTCCATGTCTTCCGCATCGTCGTTGACGCCAAAATTGCTGATTTTCACTGATGCCTCCGTGAGCGGGATACGCAGTAGCATGGTGGCTTTGAGTTCTTTTTCATTACTCAAACGGACTTGTTCTGTTCTCCCCGGAGCGATCTGTTCAATAAAGTGATTCAGCAACCTGTCTTTCTCTTGGTTATCTTCCACCACCTCAAACTGGCCAAAGACCACAGCACTGCGATAATGCGCACTGTGGTGAAACGCACTTCGAGCCAATACCCAACCATCAAACAAAGTAAAGGTTAAGCACGTTTGTACTCCTTGTTTGAGTGAGCGTAACAGTCGACTGTTGTTGGCACCATGGATATACACGTAATCCTCGACACGCCATGCCAGCATAGGGATGACCACAGGGCCTGACTCGTTGGTTATCGCAATATGAGCGATTAGGCTTTCATCTATGATGGCGTGCAGTTTGCTAACATCAGAGACGGCTTTATGTGCGCCTTTCTTAATTTCCGTTCTATTGGTGTTGGATAGCATTTTCTCTCCTTGTTTGCTCACGATTACGAGCGATTGATCCTCATTCTTTGATTGCAATGTAGCGTTTAACTGGTAGCTTAAAGAGAGCCACTTTTAACTAATGGATGGATCCAGTTTGTCTTTGATTGATATCGGTGACCTGCATTTAAAAGACAGTGATGGAACGCGTCAGCAAGCGTTGTTTTTTGCTATTCGCAAGAAAATTGTTCAAGGACTGTGGATGAAGAATGGGAAGCTGCCTTCTACGCGGAAGCTTTCACAAGAGCTTAATCTAAGTAGGAATACCGTGATTTCTGCCTACGAACAGTTAGTGGCGGAAGGGTACTTGAACAGCCAAAAAGGTTCTGGTTTTTATGTTGCCGTAGAACTGCCAGAGCAGTACTTGCCTGAACCTAGTTCAGTTCAGAGAGACTCATCACCGAAAGCTCACTTTGATATCAACCGCGCATTTGCACCGGGTGTGCCGGATTTGGACGCATTTCCGATGGCGCAATGGCAAAAGTTACTCACTCGCCATATGTCTCGTACTTGCTTGTTGGGGAATCAAGATATTCAGGGTAGTTGGACATTGCGCTGTGCTTTAGCTGACTACCTCGCATCAAGCCGTTCAGTGAATTGTTCTCCAGAGCGCATTATTATTACCTCTGGAGCGCAGCAAGCGTTGTCAATTGCGACGATGGTAGTGCTCAAACAAGGTGATAAGGTTCTGATGGAGCAACCAGGTTACGCGCAAATGCGGAAGTTGATTCAGTTCCAAAACTATCAATTTGAGCCTTTGTTCGTAACAGAGAAATTAGGTTTTGATGTGGAAGCGGTGACCTCAAGCGATGCCGATGCGCTGTATATTACACCAAGTAATCAATATCCGATGGGTACCACGCTCAATACCGAGCAAAGAGGAAAGATCATCAACTGGGCGGTCGAACAATCAAGTTGGATCATCGAGGACGATTATGACAGCGAATTTCAGTTTGCTCATCGTCCCTATACCAGCTTACAGGGGCTAGCAGCTCAAATGGGTCGAGATGATCGTGTGTTGTATGTGGGTTCCTTCAGTAAAGTGATGTTTAACGGATTGCGGCTTGGCTACCTTGTAGTTCCTGAACGTTTAGTAGAGCAATGCTTAGTGGTTAAGGATGCGTTAAGTGGTGATTCGCCGACGCATACACAAGAAGCATTGGCAGACTTTATTACTGAAGGTGGGTTATTACGTCATATTCGAAAAATGCGTCGACTGTACAAAACTAAGCATGAACAGATGCATGTATCCATTCAACAGCATTTTGGCGACCGTGTTTGCGTCGTTAGCCAAGCGGCGGGGCTTCATGTTACGTTGAAATGGCAAGACGGTATGGATGAGCAGCGTTTTATAAAACTAGCAGAGCATGAAGGGATCATCTTGCGACCTTTGAGCTATTATGAACACCCAGATTTTCAAGCACGTCACTGGCATGGTGCCGTGCTTGGTTACGGCAATATCGCGTTAGAGAACATAGACGCTGGTATCCAACGTTTAGCTCACATATTTCGAAATGGGAAGCGATGACTATTCAACTACACGTGTTTGTCGCTTATGTCGCCACTGTTTCCAAGGCAGTAAAAGTAGAGTAAACATGCCAAGTGCATATAACATTGACCAGCCTAAACATATAAAAACACCGGTACAAAGCAGCAGGGACAGTCCCGCAAGTGTTTTACCAAATCCTCGAAGCAATTTGAAAGCGGCTAACATCGCCAACATGTAAACCAGAACGAATACACTGTTTGCGAGTTTTAGGAAAAACTCCAGATCGAGCTGTGATAGGGTTCCTATCACACAAGATATCAATAATATGCCGCCAACTAATATGGTGGCTGAGAAAGGGACACCACGACGCGAAATCTTGGCTAGTGGACTAGAAGGACGATGTTCACGAGCTTGAGCCCAGACCATTCGTGCTAGGCTCTGTGTGTATAAGTTAACGCTCGCGAAACAAGCGGAGAAACCTATCAAGCTGATTATCCATTTGGCTCCATCGCCTAGTAGTTGGGCACTAAGCCAGGGGATGGATGCGTTATCAAATTGAGCGTTACCATACGCGCCAAATTTTAAAATAACGACAGAGCATGCCCAATAGGTAGCCCCTGCTACAAAACAACCGACCACAATGGCAATAGGGAAATCTCTTTGAGGGTTTTTGAACTCTTCCCCCATATGGGCAAAAGCCTCTATGCCAACAAAACACCAGAACATCACGCCTAACGCTGCGGTAATAGGCCAAATTGACTCTTGTGTGATGGCGGGCATCACAAGATCGGCGCTGTTAACGTCGCCTTTCCATAAAAATGCGCCAACAAGTGCGAAGACACTCAAAGCAATAAGAGTTTGTAAATGACCTGATGATTTTGTGCCCATCAAGTTGACGAACACAAGAAGTACTACTGTGAGAACTTGTGCAAACAGATTGTTGCTAATAGGCTCTGGCAATATTTGTTGTAGGAAGCCTGCGGCGAGTGCAATCGCGGCCGGAACCCCTACCGGAATGACACTAACAAATAGCCAAGCGACACTACTTTCCAGTTTGGCGTTAAAGGCTTTGCGTACAAAAAAGGCTGTTCCGCCCGCGTTGGGGTATCGTTTACCCAGTTGAGCAAAAGTCAGCGCAATAGGACAAATCGCGATGAACAATAAAATCCAAGCCCATAGTGAAAAATGGCCAGCTATACCTGCTGCGATAGCCGGGATCATAAACAGCCCCGTTCCCATTAATGTGGTGGATAACTGTGCGATACCTGATGTGAGTGAAATGTCTTTTTTGAGCTCTTCCATGCGAATTGATTCATCCAATGTTATGAGGGTTATTGCGAAAAAGCTTGTGGCTTCTGGTTATTTCGTTTTATGTGTTTAAGTGATGCTATTTATGTGCTGAGTACTTAAGTTGGGAATTTGATTTCAATGTGTTATCTATTTTCTGTTGAAATGGATAACAGCACTCATCTCATGCCCGCCAAATAGCATATCCAAAATGTTAATAACAAAATGATTTACTAAACCGTCAATATGACGGTTGTTTTAAATAATTCCAACAAAATGTTGGTTTCTTATGCAGTTAGAATCGGTATAGAATGAGAAAAATAAGGAAAGCTTGGTAACGGTATGGACAAGTTTGATCATAAGATTGTGGATCTGCTCAGGCACAACGCTCGGCTGTCGGTGACTGAAATTGCGGATAAAGTAAACCTTTCTCGTTCTGCGGTAACGGCCCGTATTCGTAAGCTAGAGCATGACAAAGTGATTCTAGGGTATCACGCTGAAATTGCACCTTCGGGTGGGGATTCGATTTGCGCCTATTTTGCCTTAAAGTTCGATAAATCAACCTCTACGTATTATTGCGAATCATACGCGGACGAGTTATACAAAATTGATGGCGTAAAATGGTGTCATGCGATCAGCGGTGAGACGGACATGATGGTTTTTGTCGAAGTGCCTACGATGGCTCGCTTGAACGAAATCAGAGATCAAATTCAACGATATCCAGAGCTTCGAAACCTGATGACTCATACCGTCTTAGCTGAATTCTTTAACACGACTGGGAACCTGTTTGTGAAGTGACCATGAATGGATGCCATGTTGAAAACCCTTCTGAGCGAATATGTTAAACAACATTAATTTGAATCTACTTAGATCCTTGCATGTACTTTTAGAGGAGTGTCATGTCAGCCGGACCGCAGACCGTTTGCACATTACGCAGTCAGCTGTCAGTCGACAGCTTGCACAATTGCGCGATCTGTGTGGTGACCCACTGCTTATTCGTCAAGGTAATCAACTGATACCAACGCCACGAGCAATAGCGTTAAAATCAAAGCTTGATGCATTACTGGCTGAGTTTGACCATTTACTCGATGACCAACCTTTTGAGCCGCGGCAGTGGCAAGGTGAGCTTGTTATTGCTTCTAGTGACTACGTGGCGCAATACGTATTGCCCGATATTGCCTCTCACTTGGGTGAACAAGCGCCACAGTTAGATATGGCGTACCGACTGTGGCAACCCAACTTTCTTGATAAACTTCATGAGACGGGCATCCATATCGCGTCTTCTATGTATCCAGAAAAACCACAGAGTGTGTCGAGCGTTAAAATTGGTGAGGATTCATCAGTTTGTTTGATGAAATCTTCTCATCCGTTAGCAAAGCAGGACCAGATCAGTATTGAAGACTTGATTTCATATTCACACATCAAAGTGACTGGCGGCGGAGACAAAGATTCCTACACTGATTTAGCATTGAAAGAGCTAGGGCACACCCGCCACGTTACCTTTAAGGTTCCATTCTTCTCTGCTGCGATCAATCGCTTAGTTGCAAGTGAGCACCTGATGGTGGCTCCTGAACATATTGCCGTTAACCTCGCTAAGCATTGGGACTTAACCCATAAAGCATTACCACTCGAAACACCTATTCATCAATATTGGTTAATGTGGCACCCCAAATACGACACGGATCCTGCGCATAAATGGGTGCGAGAAGAGATTCGCTCAGTAATGCAAATTTCTGAATATTCCATTCGCTAATACGTACACCGTTTAGCTATGACTTGAAGTCATGATTAGTATGAATAACTTTGATTTCTAATTATACCTCTTCCGTTGATAGAGTGAGCTTCAAAGAGGGGAGATTCTTATGACACTAACAGTTTGGTTATCACTTTTTACCGTGTGTTTATTAGGGGCTATGTCACCAGGCCCCAGCTTAGCTATTGTCGCTAAGCACTCGTTGGCTGGTGGACGTATCAATGGATTAGCTACGGCTTGGGCTCATGCGTTTGGCATTGGTATATATGCGTTTATTACTTTGATTGGGCTCGCTGTTGTTTTGCAGCAAAGCCCGATGTTGTTCAAGACGATTAGCCTTGTGGGTGCGGCATATCTTGCGTATTTAGGGTTTAATGCTTTGCGTTCAAAAGGTGGTGTGGCTGCGAAGTTGGAGTCAGGTGAGGAAACAACGGTAATCCAGTCTGCGCGAGAAGGCTTTTTTATCTCGATTTTAAGTCCCAAAATTGCTTTGTTTTTTATCGCATTATTCAGTCAGTTTGTCGCGCTCGGTAATGATTTGAGTAATCAGATGATCATTGTTGCCACGCCGTTTGTTGTGGATGGGCTTTGGTACACCTTTATTACCCTAGTGCTATCGAGCTCTAAAGTCGTTGACAGAATTCGCTCTAAGGCAGTGTTGATTGATCGTTTGTCAGGGGTAGTACTCATGCTGCTGGCTCTTAGAGTGGTCGTAACGGTATAGACAAGCTCGCAAGACAGAAATACTAAAAGCAGCCCGTGTGGCTGCTTTTCAAAAAAGCACCCTGCCATTTTAAGGACAGGGTGAAAGCAAGAAGTTTCTCAGGAGCGGTCGGGGGAGAGAAACTCATCTAAATCTTATTTACTTACCGGCGAACCTCTTCAAATTCACCTTCAATCGCATCTGCTTTACCTGTATTAAATTCATATTCTTCGTGCATTTCTCTCTGCATTTTCTTGACGCGATTTTCAATACGCTTGCCGGTAATTAATGCTGCGATGGTCAACGGAATCGCAATGATCAAGCTAAATACTAACGTAAAAAAGCCGGTAATCAGTGCTA
This sequence comes from Vibrio sp. D54, assembly GCF_021728075.1. Lineage (NCBI taxonomy): Bacteria > Pseudomonadati > Pseudomonadota > Gammaproteobacteria > Vibrionales > Vibrionaceae > Vibrio > Vibrio sp. D54. The sequence continues at coordinate 317,238 of NZ_JAKKCS010000002.1, forward strand.
GTGCAGTTACAATAATCCGATTCATAATCATGACCTCTCTGTAATTTATGTGCTCAGATTAATGCTGTGAACATGAACAAAACATGAATGCTGACGTTCACTTTGTCCGGAGAGTGTCAAATGAATGAAACGAAAAAACGCCTGAGGGTGATCAGGCGTATAAACGGGGAAAAATATTAGTAATGCGCATGGCGCTTATTATTTAGAACAAATATGAGATATTGTCCGCTACGCTATGTGGTTAACGTTGTGGAGCAAAGTTCACCTATCGAGGGAATGTTTGGTAACGAACACCCATCATTTGTTCCATACAGTGCACAACTTGGCAGCTGTAACCGAATTCGTTGTCGTACCAGATGTAAAGTACACAACGCTTGTCTTGTGCGATAGTCGCTTGACCATCTACGACGCCTGCATGACGAGAACCAACTAAGTCAGTTGATACAATTTCTGTTGAATCGGTGTAGTCAATCTGTGCCGAAAGCTCAGAGTTCAACGCCATTTCACGCAAGTAATCGTTCAGTGAATCACGGTCTACGTCTTCACCTAAGTTTAGATTAGCGACTGCCATAGAAACGTTTGGTGTCGGTACGCGAATCGCGTTGCCTGTTAGCTTGCCTGCAAGCTCTGGCAATGCTTTAGCAACTGCCTTTGCCGCACCTGTTGAAGTCAGAACCATGTTTAGTGAAGCACTACGTCCGCGACGGTCACCAGAGTGGAAGTTGTCGATCAAATTTTGGTCGTTTGTGTATGAATGCACGGTTTCAATATGGCCAGAAAGAACACCATATTTATCGTTCAGAGCCTTAAGGACTGGCGTGATTGCATTTGTTGTACAGCTTGCCGCAGAGATGATGGTGTCATCTTCTTTAATTACCGACTCATTTACACCGAATACAACGTTTTTGATGTCACCTTTACCTGGTGCTGTTAGCAGTACTTTCTCTGCGCCTTTACACGCTAAGTGTTGGCTCAGGCCTTCAGAATCACGCCAAACACCTGTGTTATCAACAACTAGCGCGTTATTGATACCGAAAGCTGAATAGTTTACTTCGCTTGGGTTATTTGCGTAGATAATTTGGATGTAGTTGCCGTTAACGATCAGTGCTTTACGCTCTTCATCGATAACAATACTACCGTTGAACTGACCGTGAACTGAGTCACGACGCAGCAAGCTAGCACGCTTCTCCAAATCGCCTTTTTTACCGCCACGAACCACAATCGCACGTAGTCTTAGTGGGTAACCTGGACCACTTTTCTCAATGAGAAGGCGAGTAAGTAGTCGACCAATGCGACCGAACCCGTAAAGAACCACATCACGCGCTTTCAATGAAGAATCTGCGTCGCGAGCGCCATCAAGTGCAGTGATAAGGAAATCGTTTAGAGAGCTTGTATCGTCATGTTCATTCCAGTACATAGTTGCCAATTGGCCAACATCGACACGGCATGAAGAAATGCTCATTTCACAAAGCGCTTGAATAATAGGCATCGTGTGCTCAAGCGAAAGTGGGTTACCGGTATAACGTCTTGCAACGCGATGAGTTTTGAGAATGTCTATAGTAGTAGCATTAATAAGCGTTTTACCAAACAGAACCACTTCGATTCCTTTTTGACGATATAGCTTACCAATTAGAGGGGAAATAGATTCAGCAATCGTTTGGCTAGTTTGCCAGTCTTGGAGATATTTCTCTGGACTCATTGTTGTATTAGACCTTTCACGTTTTGGGGGCTAACCATACTCTCTGCTGTTGCCTCTTCGGCAGCGTGCAAGAGTGTGGTGGGTTATGTAATCGGGTTGTAATAGTTATGTGTGCGGATTCTAAGGTCGGAGTCCTTATTCTGCTAGGAAAATTAAATCCAGTGTAAAACACTACTTAAGGGGACGTTAGTGGTGGATTAATGTGACTAAAGCAGTGGTTTTCACGTATTGACATTTAGAAAGTAACTTACTTTTTTTGCGATGATAACGTTTGCTTTCAAATTATTTTTGTTGACAAAAATGGATATTTTGCATTTTTGTGTGATTTAACTCGATAAGGCAACTCAATAGGTAAACATACAATAGATGATTTCCTGAAAAGTGATGCGACTCTTAGTTGTGAGTGAAACTTTATTGTTTGCATCCAACTTTAAGATCAAAAAATATGACTTGAATCACAATTGCCACTTCATTAGCCGATGATAAAACACTCACAATAACCATAATCTAGGTAGGTGAATGTTGTTTGAAAGTAACAATGTCGTATATGCCTTTCAATGCAAGAAACTAGTCTAATATTAAATAAACGGATGAAATCAACCATTAGGCTGATGGATGTTGAGATTATCAATAAAAACACGCTTAGCACTCCTCGCACTATTACCCGCTGTGGTAATAGTGGTGTTTGCAGTTCAGCAGTTTTCTGATAATGCGTTGCGCGTGAGCCGTCTCAATCAAACGGTTAGCAATATTCAAGGTTTCCAATTGATATCCAAGGCCTCCCACTTTATTTACTCCATAGAGAAAGTACGCCGACAGCCTGATCTTCAAGTCTCTGCAGCCATTAATATTGAAGAACAAGGTGAAGTTATTTCTTCTTTGCATCAAAAGTTTGTGAGTAACCCTAATACTGCTGAGTATGCTGATGAACTGAAAGAAGCCATGCTGGGGGTATTGTCAGGTAGATTGAGTGAGATGGACGACCTGGGTGATTGGGCATTTCAACAGCTCCAAAATATGTCGCGCTCTTTGTTGCAAAATCATCAATGGTATGGCAGTGACGACGGCATTCGCATGCAAAATTTTATTGCCTACCTTGCTCAGCTCTCTTTTTGGACACAGAAAGAAGCTTGGTTGACGAACCGTTTAGTCCAAGACCCTGAGAGTCGGCTAAGTCAAAGTATGTTTTATCAGGCGATTGACCGACAGCAGCAAAATTTGGATGCGTTTTTAAACTTAGGTGGGTCATACGAGCAAGTGGATAAATTGCTTGGCTTGTTTACTTCGCCGAGATATCAGAGAAACTTGGCGTCTCGCGGACAATTAATGTCAGGAGACATGTCACAAAGTGACTACGCCGCGTATTTAAAAGAACTCGATTTTCGTGTGCAGCGCTTACAAGTGCTCACTGATGGGTTCACCAAACAAACTGAGCAGTCGCTTCTCACGCAGGTTCATGAACAAAAGGCCAATATAGCGATGATCAGTTTTGGCGTCGCCTTAGTGGTTATCCTGCTTTGTTGGCTCGGATTTAGTACTTGGTTCCGAGTTAACAGCAAACTCGATGCGATCATTCATACTTTAAACGCGTTGATCAACTCCGAAGAGAAGCAAACAAAAGTCAAAGTTGATGGAAGTGATGAACTGACCATTTTTGCTCAGCAAGTGAATCGAGTGGTTGAAGAAATGCAGAGACAAACTGAAGAAATACTGCATGCAAAAGAGTCAGCAGTATCGGCTAATCGTGCAAAATCTGTGTTTCTTGCCAACATGTCACATGAAATACGCACGCCCCTTAACGGGATCATGGGCATGACAGAAATACTCTCTCAAAGTGAGTTGTCTTCGCATCAACAAGAAGTTGTTGATGACATTGACTCCTCATCTCAAACGCTGCTTACTTTGCTTAACGATATATTGGATCTCTCTAAAATCGAGTCTGGACGATTGGAGCTGTCACTAGTAGAAGCGGATATCCGAGAAGTCGTGTATCAGTCGATGATTTTATTCCAATCCAAAGCAACATCTAAACAGCTAAAGTTAGGTATTAATTTAGCTGAAAATATCCCCATTCGCGTGATGGTCGATGATCATCGTGTCAAACAGGTAGTTACGAATCTGGTATCGAATGCGGTTAAGTTTACCGAAAGTGGGCATGTATGCGTTGATGTTAGTTATGAAGAGTTACTTGAGAAAGAACGTGGAGTGCTGACGTTTAAAGTAGAAGATACCGGAATAGGCATTGATCAAGATAAGTTAACCACGATTTTTGAACCCTTTACTCAGGAAGATGAAGGAGTGTCGAGGCAATTTGGCGGCACAGGGTTGGGTTTGGCAATTTGTTGTCAGCTTGTGTCGATGATGGGGGGCAAGCTCGTAGCAACATCTACAAAAGGAGTGGGCACATGCTTTGAATTCTCGATTGAGGTTGAAGCAATTCCGGTGTTTGGCTGGCGTTCTGAGGTGATTAATAAAGGGCTTTTGATCTGCTCAAATTACGACTACGCCGACCAAGTATTAAAAGAGTGTCGTTTAGCGAAAATCAATCTCTTTGGTGTTAATAATGTGAATGAAGTGCAAGCGATAAATGATGACTTTGATGTCATATTTCTGTGCCACAGTAACGACGCTAATACCGATGAAATCTTGGATAATCTATCATTTAATTACGATCTTCGCCGTGTGATTATTTGCCAGCATCATTTATCCACTCCCTACGAAAATGCAGAAAAAGTACATGCCGTACTCACATTACCTTTCCTTGGCAATCGATTTAAGCATGTCATTGATGATTTAGCTAAGGTTGAAAAGACTATATCAAGTGACAATGTCACCAATAATGTTGTCAGCTCTGAATATCGAGCGTCGCGCTCTCATCGGAGGATCTTAATTGCGGAGGATAATTTGATGAACCAGAAAATAGCGAGTTTTTTTCTGGATAAAGCAGGTTATGACTATTTGATAACAAGCAACGGTCAAGAAGCGTTAGAAGCCATCACAAAGGGAGAAGAATTCGATGCAATTTTAATGGACTGCATGATGCCCGTGATGGATGGACTGACCGCGACGAAAGAAATTCGTCGTTGGGAAAAGAAAGCAGGACGTGAAAAAACGATGATTATCGCACTCACTGCGAGTGTTTTGGAAGAAGACATCCACAACTGTTTTGCGGCAGGCATGGATGCTTATTTACCTAAGCCGTATAAATCGAACCAGTTGTTTGAGCTCTTTAATGAATTAAAACTCGCCTAACTAACATTTCAACTTAGACAAGGTGTCAAAACGATTAAGCCCCATTTCAGGGGCTTAGTTCTGATTATTCATCGTTACGCGTTGGCTTGAGCGCCTGCGAGTTTGCGTATGGTTTGGCGATAGGTTAGGTATGCGGAAACACCAGCTAACAGGTTGCCGATACAAGCGCCTAAGAGTAAACCTCGGATTCCATCCATTTGAGCGCCAACCCACAAGCACGGTAGGAAAAAGACAAACAAGCGCAGCGCTGAAATGGTGAGCGCGGTGTAAGATTTGCCTAATGCATTACAAAGAGAAACCATTAGCATACAAACCCCTAATGAACCCAAACTGATCGGCACTATCAGTAAATGCATTTCCAAGACTTGCTCCACTTGCACATCACTTGTCATCAATAATGCGAGTGGGTTTGCGACGGCAAATGTAATGGCAGCAATCAAAAGTTGGAAACCTAGAATGAATTTTACGGCAATACTGACGAGCCTTTGGATATCTTCATAGTTCTTTGCTCCAAGTAAGCGTCCAACCATTGGAGGCATAGACATTGTCAGCGCCAAGACCGAAACGATAGCAAAGAACTCATAGCGTGAACCAAGCGCCCAAGCGGCGACTGCTGCGGTTCCAAAGCTTGCCAATAATTTTGTTGCTAGCATGGAAGACAACGGTGGCAGCAGTTGGCTAATCATCGCAGGGCCCATAATGTTACCGATAGATGCAACACTTTTGTCTACGTTAAGATCTTGCCATTGTGTCGTTGCCCAGTGATTCTTTTTCACGCGAGGAGCGACGACTAAAATACCAAACCCAAAAGCGACGATGGTTGCTATTGCCGCTCCGTTAATACCCAAGTCAAACGTGAAAATAAATAGCGGGTCGAGCACAAGGTTCACGCCGCTGGTTATCATCATCATTGTGCCAGGTAACATTGTATTGCCATTAGCTCGGCAGATACTGTAATAAAAATACAAAACCGCACCAGTCCATGAGCTTAATAACCACCAAGGCCAGTAACTGTCGATTATCGGCATAACAGATTCTGGAGCGCTTAATAGAGCTAAAATGGGGTAGCGCAAAAGCCAAATGAGCCCGCCAAAAATAGCGACACCAATTGAGCCGATCATCAATACCAATCCGCCAAGTTGTTTGGCATACCGACTTTCATTCGCCCCAAGAGCTTTAGAAATGACCGCTGTCGTTGCGATCCCTAAACCAACTTGAATACCGATAATGACCATTTGCAAAGGCAGAGTGAAACCTTGAGCGGCTAACGGTAAAACGCCGAGTTGACCGATAAACGCGCTATCCACAAGCTGAAAGCTCATTAAAGACAGAACGCCAAATAGCATTGGCCAGGTCATCGTAAATAATTGTTTTGCAAGCGTTGGTTGTGTACTTGTCGTAGTTGAAGACATAGAAAGCTGAATGCGTTAGGAATAAGAGTTAGATTGATTGTACACGGCGGTTAGTTTAGAGACAAAAATAAACCCCGAGGAAGATATTCTTGCTCGGGGTTCGAAAATCTAGCTTACGCGTTTATTTTTTGCCGCTAGTTTGCTTGTCTTCTTCAGTCAGCTCACGAATGCGACGGCTGATGTCACGACGTGCTTTAGAGATCTCAGCGCTTTTAATGATGTGGTCATCAACACGATCTTCATAGTCTGCTTTCATATTTTTGATGATTGCGACGATTTCATCGTGAGTCATTTCTGGTTTGATGTAGTCTAGAAGGTTTTCTAGAAGATCAACACGTTTACGGTTATCACGAACTTTCTTCTCGTTATCAAGAAGCTCACGTTTTAGTTTGTTTTTACGACGAGCTTGGTTAACGATTTCAAATACGCTACTCATAGTTCTCTTTCCTAATTTTATGAATATCTTCCTCGATTAAAGCACAACATCCAGTGGCATAACAGTCTTTAGATCAATAGCAATGCAGAGTTGAACATTTCTCAACCAATTGCGCTGTGTCCATATAATCGTGCTGCTTTCTTCGAGTTTTGGCCAACATCGTAGAATCCATCGATTCATTGTCATAACGTGGCCTTCACTATATTATCAACACCATTGAATGCAAAATGATGAACTTGATATGGACTCTGGTAACACTGCGGAGCAAGTAAATAGTCAAGATAATGAGCAAGTCACTCGCTCTGTGGCTGAAAAGTTAAAAACGGCGTATATCAACGCCCGCGAGCAACTCGAAATCATCGAAGTTGAGCTTAATCGTTCAAAAATAATGATGGTCGACCAAGATGGCAATTTGACGAGAGTGCCGATTCTCTCGGAGCATTGATACCTGACCCTATTCGTAAGGGGTGTCAGGTCTTACGCTATGCTTTAGCCTGACACCAACACCTGAATCGCTAACGCTTCTTGCACTGCTGTGTGAATTTATGGCGTATGATTTCGAAGCGATTTAGGTACAAAGTCAAATGCAAAAATAATAAGGAAATGCATTATGAAAGTTGAGCTAACGGCAATTGAAGCACGAGTTATTGGTTGCTTGATCGAAAAAGAAGTCACTACCCCAGATCTTTACCCCCTCAGCCTAAACGCATTAACCAACGCGTGTAATCAAAAAAGCAACCGTGATCCCGTGATGTCACTCTCTGAGTCAGACGTTCTCGATGCCGTTGATGCTCTTATTGAGCGCAGGCTCGTCAGTGACGAAAGTGCGTTCAACAGCCGCGTCAGCAAGTATCAACACCGTTTCTGTAATACGGAATTTGGTGATTTAAAGCTGACAGAGCAGGAGAAGGGCATTGTATGCTGTATGCTTTTGCGCGGTGCTCAAACACCTGGGGAAATTCGTACTCGTACTAATCGTCTCGCGACATTTCATGATGTAAAAGAAGTGGAAACGGTCCTTGAGCATTTAGCAAGCGAAGAGAAAGGACCATTAGTGGTCAAATTACCACGTGAGGCTGGTAAGCGGGAGTCGCGTTATATGCATTTGTTCTGTGGTGATGTTGATGCGTCCGAACTTGCAGCGCCTGTGTCTGCTGCAAGCTCGAGCTCCGATCGAGTAAGTCAGCTAGAGCTCGAAGTCGCTCAGCTGAAAGAAGAGCTGGATGAATTAAAAGCTAAGGTTGAGTCACTGCTTTCATGATGGAAAATACAACGCAGCGTTGGAGTGTCTATCTGATACGAAATAACCGCAACGCGTTGTATTGTGGTGTTACCAATGATGTTGAACGAAGATTCAATCAGCACCAAACCGGAAAAGGAGCGAAAGCTTTGAAGGGAAAAGGCCCTTTGGTATTGGAATGGTCATCGGATTTTGACTCAAAGACGCTTGCCATGCGAGCAGAGTACTATATTAAGCAACTAACTAAAGCGAAGAAAGAGCTGCTCGTTATGTCAAAAGCAAATATTGTCGTCGACGAACATCAACAAATGATGTTAGAGATAGTGGCACTCTGATAAGCCCTTGCTACGCAAAGATACACGGAAACCGCCTATGTCACATTGGCGGTTTCTTTTTGTTTTTGGAGTACCATGTAGGAATAAACTGACGCATAATGGGCTGGTGTTCTGTTTAAAGGTCCTGAATATGAAAAGCGCGAAATGTCTCTACGTTATCGAGACAAAGGAAGCGACTCAATGTACTTTATTTGCATCCACTCAGACCAAGAACCAATTTACTATTGAAACAGGCACTAAGAGGAAGGTAGATTACAAGAGTATAGGATGACTCGGCTAGGTAATGAATAGAGCTGAATTAGGCTCATAAAAAAGCTAAAAGAGCAGTAGATGAAAAAAGCGTTAGTATTCTCCCTGATTTCAATGGCCGCTTTTGCGCCGAATGTGCAGGCCACCCAAGTTCTTAATGGGTATTGGGCATATCAAGAGTTTTTAGACCAGTTTCCACAACAGAAGCAGTTAACTAGTGCGTTGGCTGAAGTGGTAAGAGAAACCCCTGTACCCGTAGCAAAAGACAAAAAGCGTCCACTGAAAATTTCTGTTGTTTATCCAGGGCAGCAGATCTCTGATTATTGGATTCGAAACATCGATGCGTTTGAAAAACGCCTAGATAAGCTTGATATCGACTATCAACTAAATCAAGTGTTTACTCGTCCTAATGCAGATATAAAGCAGCAAAGTTTGTCTTTAATGGAGGCGCTGAAAAGCAACTCCGATTACTTGATCTTTACTCTAGATACCACAAGACATCGTAAGTTTGTTGAGCATGTCTTAGACTCAAAGAAAACCAAGTTAATCTTACAAAATATCACCACACCTGTTAGGGATTGGGAACATCATCAGCCGTTTCTTTATGTTGGTTTCGACCACGCAGAAGGAAGTCGTGAATTGGCCGTTGAGTTTGGCAAGCGTTTCCCTAAACATAGCCACTATAGTGTTCTCTATTTCTCGGAGGGCTACATTAGTGACATCAGAGGCAACACTTTTATCAACCAAGTGAACCGCGATAACCAGTTTGAACTACAATCTGCTTACTACACCAAAGCAACAAAGCAATCTGGGTATGAAGCTGCAAAAGCCAGTTTGGAGAAGTATCCGGACGTTGATTTCATTTACGCGTGTTCTACCGATGTAGCATTAGGTGCTGTTGACGCTCTTAAAGAGTTAGGTCGTGACGATGTAATGATCAATGGTTGGGGCGGCGGTTCAGCAGAGTTAGAGGCGCTTTCTAAAGGGGAGTTAGACGTTACCGTTATGCGTATGAACGATGATACAGGTATTGCAATGGCTGAGGCCATTAAGTGGGATTTAGAAGGAAAGCCAGTTCCCACCGTTTACTCTGGTGATTTTGAAGTCGTTACCAAATCGGACTCTCCAGAAAGAATTGAAGCATTAAGAAAACGTGCATTTAGATACTCAGATAATTGATGACAACTACATCAAAAACAAGAAAGCGTCGCTCACTGTCGACGCTTATTACCAAAATAATTATTCTCGTACTTGCTCCGATCATTCTAGGCATCTTTGTTCAGAGTTATTACTTCTCGAAGCAGATTATTTGGCAGGAAGTCGACCGAACCAAGCAGCAGACCTCTGCCCTGATCCTGAACATTTTTGATAGCCATTTTGCAGCGATTCAGATTCATCACAACAGCAATTCGAAAAGTGATGTTGTATTGGATTTTTATACAGAACGTGATGAAGAGGCACTCAATTACTTTTTCATGAGTATTGACCAGAGTGATCCTTCCCATACACCAGAGTTTCGTTTCCTAACCGATCATCAAGGTATTATTTGGGACGATGGCAACGCGCATTTCTATGGCATCAACAACCTGATACTTAGCCGACTTGCCAGTCAAGTGACCTTTAGCAACAACTGGTATTATCTACCCTCACAGACCCCGATGGGAACTCGCCATCTTTTACTTCGTCGTGTACCCGTTTTACAACCTAAAACCGGTGAAGTGATGGGGTACTCTTACAATGTTGTTGTTTTAGATAATAACTTTGGGTTGATGGAAAGGTTAAAAAATGAAGGCAACGTCGACAATGTTGTGTTGGTCGCTAACAACACACCATTGGCAAGCTCATTAGTAGGAGATGAGGCTTATCAAATATTTGACGTACTCAAACGACGAGAGTCCCAGCACAAGCTTGACCAATTATTGATCATCAAAACCCCTATTGAGGTAAATGCCGCCGAGACTGACTTGTGCTTGCTTACTGTGCAAGACAATCAGAGCGTGGTGACATTGCAAATCCAACACCTGCTAGCAATGCTAGCCTCAGTTATCGGTATGGTCATGATTGCGCTAATGACTAAAGAATGGATCGAGAATCGAGTAGTTGAAGAGTTAGGATCTCTGATGGCATATACCCGCTCGGCTCGTGAAGAAAAAGGATTTGAGCGCTTTGAGGGGTCAGATATTGAGGAATTCGATCATATTGGTTCGACACTAGAAAACACTTTTGAAGAGCTTGAAGCACAAAAGCGCTCTTTCCGCGACCTGTTTAACTTTGCGTTATCTCCTATTATGGTGTGGTCTGAATCGGGTGTGCTTGTCCAAATCAATCCGGCAGCACGCAAAGAGTTAGTCATGGAAAACGATATTGAAACCATGCACCCAGTGTTCAAAGGTTTCAAAGAAAAGTTGATGCCACACCTTCGCATGGCGGCTCAGGGAGCTACGTTGACAGGCGTTAATGTGCCAATTGGAGACAAAGTATATCGCTGGAACTTATCGCCGATTCGAGTTGATGGAGATATTAGCGGTATTATTGTTCAAGGTCAGGATATAACCACGCTAATTGAGGCGGAAAAACAGAGTAACTTGGCGCGCAAAGAAGCAGAGAAATCTGCTCAAGCCCGTGCCGACTTTCTGGCTAAAATGAGCCATGAGATCCGAACGCCAATCAATGGAATTTTAGGGGTTGCTCAATTGCTAAAAGACTCTGTGGAAACAGAAGAGCAGAATAACCAAATTGACGTACTTCGACATAGTGGTGAGCACTTACTTGCTGTTTTGAATGATATTTTGGACTTTTCGAAGATTGAGCAGGGTAAGTTTAATATCCAAAAGCACCCGTTTTCTTTCACTGATACAATTCGAACGTTAGAAAACATTTATCGTCCTATTTGTGAAAGTAAAGGCGTCAACCTTGTCATTGAAAACAAAATAGATCCCAATGTTGAAATCTTTACTGACCAAGTTCGTCTGAACCAAATTTTATTCAACCTAGTCAGTAACTCAGTAAAGTTTACGCCCTCGGGTAGCGTGCGCTTGCATGCGGAACTTGAGCAGTTCTATGGCGCTGACAATAGTGTACTGGTCGTGGAAATTACGGATACAGGTATCGGCATCGAGTCTGACAAACTCGACCAAATGTTCGAACCTTTTGTTCAAGAAGAAGCAACAACGACTCGAGAATACGGTGGCAGTGGCTTAGGGCTGACCATTGTGAAGAGCCTTGTCGACATGCTGGAAGGTGATGTTCAAGTCCGCAGTCAGAAAGGCTTAGGAACGACTTTTGTCATTACAATGCCAGTGAAAGATCGTGAGCGAGTACTCACCCCTCTTGATTCGAGTTTGCGAGTTAAGCCAGGTGAACTATTTGCAGAGAGTCTCAAAGTGCTGTTGGTAGAGGATAACCATACTAACGCATTCATTCTAAAAGCGTTTTGTAACAAGTACAAAATGCAGGTTGATTGGGCGAAAGATGGGTTAGAAGCAATGGAATTCTTAAAAGATCATACTTACGATTTGATACTGATGGACAACCAACTTCCGCATCTTGGTGGAATTGAAACGACCAAAGAGATCCGACAAAAGCTAAAACTAGGCACGCCAATTTATGCGTGTACTGCTGACACCGCGAAAGAAACCAGTGACGCCTTTATGGAATCGGGTGCGAATTACGTGCTTCTCAAGCCGATTAAAGAAAATGCGCTCCATGAAGCATTTGTGGATTTTAAGCAGCGGTTCTTAGTCGAGCGAACATGAATAATTGGCTCACTACGAGATAACCCAATTATTCATTATCTGAAAAGCACAACACCATGACTGTGGGTTGTGCTTTTTTGTATCTGCCTCTTTTACTCTTATACAAATCAGACTTTTCAGACTTTTCAGACTTTATTGGTCTCGACGTTTGTTGTGTACATCGCAGCATTTCAAATTCAAACATCGTGTTGTGTTACTTAGATTTCTGCCCCTTCACTGACACACCCAACGTGATTTCAATCACAAAAAGATATTTACTTAGCGTGCTAACTATTTTATATTGCTTAGCACGCTAAGTAATTGAGTAGATCTTATGATTCAAGACATCAACAGTTTGCGAGACCTTTCTCTGGCTGAAAAATTATCTCGTGTTGCTCGTTTATGGAAAATGGTTGCAGATCGTGAGTTAGAGCCTTTAAACCTAACGTATCCGCGTTGGACTGCGTTATGGAAGCTTTATCGAATGGGTGACAACATCAGTCAGAAGCATTTGGCTGAAGCGCTTGAGATCGAGTTAGCGTCGTTGATGCGAACATTAAAATTATTAGAAGAGCAATCTCTGATCACTCGCCATTGCTGTGAACACGATAAGCGAGCACGTATTGTTAGCCTCACAGAAGAGGGGAAAACCCTACTAAAGCAAATGGAGGCTCGAATTCTTCAAGTTCGAAGCAAGCTCCTAACGGACATCAACGACCAGGAACTTCAGCAGCTTTCATTGATTCTTGATCAGATTGCTCACAATGCGCTTGATTCACTTAGCGAATAAGTCAGAAAACCGAATAAAAAGAGAAGTAAACGCCTATGACTCCAGATCAAAAATTCGCACGTTGGATCAAATATTCTTGCGTCGCGTTTGTCCTTGTCTTTGCCTATTTTCTAGTTGCAGATCTCGCCATGCCGTTGACGCCTCAGGCAATGGCAACGCGTGTGGTAACTAAAGTGGCCCCCCGTGTGAGTGGGCAGATTACGCATCTTTATGTTGCCAACAACCAAGAAATAAGCCAAGGCGATCTACTATTTCAGATTGATCCCCAGCCTTATCAGCTCGCCGTAGAAAAGGCTCAACTTAACCTTGAGCGTGTGATTCAAAACAACGAACAACTTGATGCTTCTATTGCTGCGGCAAAAGCAGACGTTGAAGCGAGCAAAATCGTGGCGGAACAAAAAGTTCGCGAAGCAAAACGTCTTAATACTCTGTTTCACCGTAATGGTACTTCGCAACAGCAGCGCGATGACGCACAGAGCAGTGCAACGGCAGCTAAAGCGAACTTACTGGCCGCACGTGCTCGTTTAAAAGAGTTGGAAGTAAACCGCGGTGATTTAGGCGCGACGAATGTGAATATCCGCGTAGCGCAAAACCAGCTAAAACAAGCGGAACTTAATCTGTCTTACACTCAAGTCTCGGCGGAACATGATGGCGTTGTCGCTAACTTGCAGCTGGAGACGGGGGCCTATGCGGCAGCTGGTACACCTCTTGTCGCTTTAGTCTCCGATGACGTGGATATCATTGCCGACTTTCGTGAAAAGAGTTTACGACACTTTAATCAGAACAGCCGTGCGTTAGTGGCTTTTGATAGCTTACCTGGTGATGTATTTGAAGCTCGTATTACGAGTGTGGATGCCGGGGTCAGCTCGGGTCAGTTCGATGCGGATGGTCGCTTAGCAACACCAACTGACTCAAACCGTTGGGTGAGAGACGCGCAGCGCTTACGTTTACATTTAGCTATCGATGAGCCTCAGCAGCGTGCATTTCCAGCAGGGGCACGAGCAACCGTGCAGTTGTTGCCAGAAAACGCATTATCTGGCTGGTTAGCGAGGTGCCAGATCCAATTCTTGAGTCTTCTTCATTATATTTATTAACGAGGAGGCGATATGAAGTTATGGGACCACCCCATGTCGGAAAACGACTTCCGTCAGTGTTTGCGCATTGCAACTGGTGCGACCATTGGTTTCACTTTATGTAAAGTATTTGGTTGGAACTATGGCGTATTCTTTACTGTAACCCCGATGCTGTTACTTGGAATGGTGCCAGTCATGAGTCTACATGCCGCACGACAACTGATTTTTTCAGCGGTTGTGTGTGGATTAGAAGTTGGTGTTCTTGGTGGGTTATTTGGTGGGCACCCTGGCATGATGACAATCATTGCATTCGGGTTGTTCCTGTATAAATTCGCCTGTATGTCAAAAGGGAGCTTATTCTTATTTGGAGCGAACAGCGTACTGAGCTTAAGCATCATGCTGCATTTTGCGAGTTATCCAACCACTGACTTAAATGACCTAATATTTAGCAATCTGCAAGCGAATGTTATTTCAGTGATCGTTGCTTATGTGGTGACATTTTTGATTCCCGATGCGGAACCTCGTCAGCCACCAGCGAAACCGTCGCAGCCTAAACAGAGTCATCGAATGCGTCATGAAGCCCTTATGGGGGCGAGTATCGCTACAATGTCTTTCCTTGTATTCCAGCTATTTGACCTCAGTGACTCTATGTCTGCTCAGGCGACAACCTTACTTTTATTGTTTCCTATGCATTGGAACGGTGCTTTAGGGTATGCGCGAAAAAGAGCAATGGGGACCTTGATGGGGGTGACCTTTGGTGTTGTCGGACAACTTGTATTATACGATTGGTCGGATACCTTATTGTTTATCGTCCCATTGCTTTGGATTGGGGCTATGATGTTCAGCTATATGCACGTGAAAGAGTCTAGCGGTTCGGGAGCCGGATTTGGTGGCTTAACCACATTAGGCATTTTGTTCGGCCAATATCTTACTCCGGATGGTGACTTAATGTTCAGTGCGCTGTATCGCGTGAGCAGTATTTTGTTTGCTATTGTTGCGACGCTGCTTGTGACCTATACGGTTCACAGAATACTCAACAGCTTTGAGGCGACGCGCTTTAGCGAGCAGTAAGTTCAGACGTTACTGGTTAGAAAGGATTGCTCCAGTAACTCTGTTTTTAGTTCGTGAGTCATCTCAATGGAACTAGCAAACTTAATTCCAACTACCCATCCCTTCGCCAATTTCTTAATGTTGGCAATGACACATCGATTTTCTTCTCCGATATAGTGGCTTAACGGGCATTCGATGGTAACACTCTCACCCACGTTGAATTCGGGCTCAATCAAGGTTGATATACCAACACCTGCTAGAGAGAAATCGATAAGGCTACCGTCGTAGACATTCCCTGCATGAATAACGTTACAGTCCATTTGCAACTTGTAACGCTCATGTTCCCGAACTGGTTTGGTTGCAAATGTTCCTGGAATGCGGATAAACAAAAGGGGAGATGGTCGAACGGTCGTCGTCAGCACGCTGGACTTAAACGCAATGACATGGCCTAACTCCGTATCTGATACACCACGCACTATGATATCGGTGTTGGGGAGTTTTCTCATCACTTGCTCTTCAAGCAAACGCATTGGTATATCAAGAATCAAATAAGCATTTTCTTTCATCCCAAGATAGGTGGTGGAATACGTATATTGATCCTTAGGCCCAAATTCGAAATTAGTAGAAAGTTTCATTCCCGGTTTGAGAAACCTATGCAGTTCATCTTTAGTATGAGTGGCTGGCATCACATTGGCGTTTTAATTTTTAGTTAAGCTGAGGCTATCAAAACGCCATTTTGTTATTCAAGATAGTAGGGCATAAGTTTTTGTAAAATCATCGCTATCTGTGAAGTGGTGGGCGATAAGTTTGGTTCATTCCACCTTTCATAAAGATTTGGCTTGCCACAATACTGCCGCATGTGACCAACATCAGCGCTAACCAAGTGAGAGAATCTGGTTGTTCACCAAAAATTGGAACGGCAAGAAGTGTCGCGACGACTGGAGTTAATGAGCCAAAAGCAGCGCTGGCTTCGGCACCGATGATCCTAATTGCATAAATGAAAGTGAAAGAAGCGATTAAACCTGCGCCAACACCTTGTAGCATCGCGTGGCCAAATAACTCCTCCCATGGCCACTGGCTAAACGGTGTTACCACCAAATAACTGTCTACCCACCCGAAACCAACGGCGATGATGAGCAGAGCCAAAGACGCGATTGCAACGAATCCTGCACAGACGTGTGCATTAAGATTGGCGACACGAGCGCTGATGGTGAAAGCAGCCCACATGATGCTGCCAGTTAGAAACAGGATATGCCCTTGCAACTGAGACCAGTTGTACTCTGCGCCGCTATTCGAAAGAAGAAAAACAAAAATGCCTAACAACACCGTAGAAAGCCCGATTAAGCGGTGAGCACTCAGCGACTGTTGATAACAAAGTACCGCGATAGCAGAAACAAACAATGGCAAAGTGCCAGGTACTAATGCACTGCCGTGCGCCACGGGAGCGAAATGCATAGCCGTTCCGACGACCAGAAGATAGGGAAGGCCGCTTCCAACCACAACACCAACCAGGTAGCGTTTAGGCACCACGCGCAGCGACTGTTTATGCTTAATCACAAATGGTAATAAAATTATACTTGGGATTAGAAAGCGAACTAACGCGATATCGGCTGGCTGCAAGGCAGAAATTGCGCCCCCTTTTAAAGAAATAAAGAAACCAGACCAAAGCAGTAAGGTCGTTAATATAGCTGCGTATCCCAAGATCATTATCGACATGTCCATTTGTAAATGATGTGTTAATTGTTGAATAAAACTCTTGCCAAAGGGAGGCAAAGTTTGACGTAATTAGGCTTGATGTTGGTGATAAATTGCGTATAAGTGTTAATTGTTGGTGATTAAAGGCACGGAAGAATAAATGGATAAAATTGACAGGCAACTTATCAACCTAATGCAGAAGGATGCCACTCTGACAACGGCAGAACTTGCTGACCAAGTAGGGCTATCGGCATCACCTTGTGCAAGACGCATTAAGCGTTTGGAGCAGGAAGGTGTAATAAGTGGTTATCGAGCTATTGTGTCCAGAGACACTGTAGGCATCGCGATGACTGTATTTGTTGAAGTGAGTTTAAATAACCACCAAGCTTCTTCGATTGATGAGTTTGAACATGCCGTTGTTGAGATGGATGAAGTGATCTCATGCCATGTCGTATCAGGGGCCTATGATTACCTGTTAGAGGTGGTCAGCAAAGACCTCGTTGGCTATGAAACATTTACTAGAAAGTTACAGCGATTAGAAAATGTGAAAGATATTCATACCCACCTGGCGATTAGACAAGTGAAAGGAAATGGCAGTTTGCCGATTTATGCATAAGAAAGATGAAATTTTTCGATAGACTTAAGATTGCCCACTATCATCGAAAGCGATATAGACAGTTTGGTAAAGACAGAGCCCGAACTCTGGGATGGGCAGATAAGTATAGTCAGATCAGCCGTTTTGAGGCGTTGTGCCGAGGGTTAACGTTAGACGGTTCAAGTATTTTAGATATTGGGTGCGGCTACGGAGACTTGTTAGCGTTTATCGAACTTACGGGGGGGCTTCCTCAAAGCTATATTGGCATTGATCAGCAAAAACAGTTTATCTCTGAAGCCAGAAAACGAGATTTTCGTACGCAAAGTAAGTTTATATGTGGCGACTTTTCAACGTTGGTATTGCCTCGTTGCGACTTTGTTTTTGCTTCCGGATCATTGAACTATCAATCCACCAACCCAAATCATACCATTGAAATGATTGATAAAATGTACCGAGCGACAGAGAAAGGTTGTGTGTTTAACTTGTTGGATGAATCCAAACTACCCAGCATGAAAATGTTAGCGTCGCACAATAAAGAAGGTGTCTTTCGCTATTGTCGGTTGCTGTGTCCGAATACACGATTGATTGAGGGGTACTCCGAGCACGACTTTACGATTGCCATGATCAAAAAAGCGAAGTCCGTTTCCTGACTCCGCCTTATAAATTCTTAAGCCTTATTGGTTTTTGTATTGTGAGATTTCACAGTTACCTGTGTATCTATCAACCTTGAATGAGAAAGCGGCTGAATGGTATTCCCTCCCATCACTCCATATTGTTTCTCCGAAGATTTTACAAAGATCCAAATCACTGATTGAACCGAACTCTTTTACGTGCCTAACTACTGACAAAAACTTGGCTTTGGTAGCATTAGGACATTCCCTGTTACTTAATCGATTGATAACCATGTTTGTAGCATCATCTCCAGCCAAATGTGACTTTTTATTAAATTTTATTAATGGCTAAACTAACCAAAAAATGTCCATAAGTAAAGCATTAATGTGACGTATGTCTCTATAAATTGATTGTCTTGGTCATGGTTTAGTCAAGTTTGTCAAAGGGAACAATCCCATTATTTACATTTGATATCATTCACGACTAAGGAAAGATAAAAAGCACGAATAACGTCCAATATTGGAGTGAAAAACCAACATCGTCTATTCAAAACTGGCTCTGTTTTTACTTCGAAACATCTTGAGCGTATTGAAGCGCTCGGGCTTCTTTATCATAGACTTGTGACAGAGTTTGATATTGTGAAGAGAGGCGCTTGTAATCTTCAGCAAGTTCCAAAGCGTTGGTGTTATACCATTCCGCAGTTATTTGATTGGCTGTTTTGTTTGACTCGCGGCACTTCTGGGCCAGTATCTCCCACCCATTTGCTGACCATTGGGATTGTGTGCTCAATTTAAGCAGCTGATTCGCTTTAGTTGTGAGCTCTTCTTTGTATTGAATCGATGCTTTTAATTGCGCTTTGAACACATTTTGGTTCGACTTGGCACGCCAAAGTAGCACGAGCTCATGCAGTGAAAAGGTTTCGGACAATAACTGACGCTGTTTATGTTCGGTCAAAAGTGTATTGAATACCTCAACATGCTGATTGTAATTGGACTCTAAACGATTGAATTGGGTAAGATTGTCATTCCACGACGATGGGTTACATTGAATATTGGCGTGCCCCGTTATCGGGAACAGAAGAAATAGTAGTATCCAATTGAGTCTGTTGATCATTATTGCTCGCGTTAGTTGACCTGCTCTTTTGAGTATATACCCAAATTTCTACGACATGCGTGCTGCTGGTGGGATAAGAATAAAGAATGAAAAGGAAAAGGGCATGAAGAAAATTCTCGTCGCATTGATTGTCATGCTGTTGCTCGGCGGAGCGGGGGCTGGATACTATTTCTTCTTTATGCAGAAAGATGAACCTGAAGCACCAAAGGCTACACAAGTCGAGCAATCGTCACTGCAAAAAGAAACATCCAAACCGATTCTGGATTTAGAAGCCGTTCCCCCGGAAGTTACCGAGTACTACGTTATTGAGCGTCGTGTCAATGTTTACAACAAGCCTAACCCTAATGCTTTAGTTGTCGATACGCTCTATAAGGGAGAAAAAGTATCGGTGTTAGAAAAAGTAGATGGGTGGTACCGAATCTCCGGCTATCTTGTCTATGAAGAGGGTGGAGAAGAAAAAGCCGAATGGTTGAATGCTGAAGGGTTATCGGATGCAGAGCCAGTTATTAAAGAGCAAGAGCGCTTAGAGATATTGGATGAATACCTACAGAAGTCGGATGATTTAAAAGTTCACTTGGATATTTTCCGTAAGAAAACACAGCAATTGTTAGACGATGAAACCTGTGAACCGAGTGATTTTGAGGAGCTCGGAGGCTGGGTTCGTTCTGTGACGTTCAAAAAGCGCAACGTTTACTTCATCTATTGTGGCGGTTTGGAGCAAGAGAACAAGATCTACTTAGATGTTGATAAGGGCGATATTTTTTATCGATAACTCACGACCAATTACACTAGTTCTCTAAAGACGTTTTGATAAATGCAATAACGATGCAAACCTGAAATCAGAGATTTATAACTTTTTAGTTGTGAACCATAATCAATAGGAATACTATCAACGAGTCAAGTGACCTAACTTGGCTCTTTGTGTTTTTAGTGAGTTCCTATGCCTTGGATTTACCTTAGAAAGTTGATTTTGCTGCTATTTGCAATGGTATTGCTACCAGTGCATGTATCTGCTGCGCAAATCGACCACAAGGCTCACGTACCGCACTTTTCTAAGCTACAACCTTTTGTAGCCGTAAGTGTATCGCCAAACTCTTCCGTCGATTTTTCTGAAGTTTCAGAAGAAAGCTCTCAATCTCCAGTATCTGAAGGCCATGCAAGTCTCGATTCCGTTGCTTTGTTTAACTCTCAACGCTGGACGTCTTACTTACGGGAAGGGCTTGATGACGAGCACGTAGATTTTGTCGGCGATCTCACGACTCCGTTTTACGCTGATGCGGGTTACGCATACAGCTTGATGGACATTAACTGGCGTCACAACCAGTCCACATTTTATCATTTCACAAGCGATCATCGCATTTCTGGTTGGAAAGAGACCAATGCCATGTACGTCGCACTCAATAGTCAGTTTTCTGCCTAAACACCATCTATTTGCACCATTGTGCACTCTTAACACGACGATTGTATTCGACAGGACGTGAGCGTTCTGAGCATTTCATACCCTGAATTTATTCTGGGAGCATCTGTCGTGTGTTAAGCCTTGTTATTAAAAGCTTCACTTCATTGTGAAGGGATGATGTTTACATGAAAAAAACACCAAAGCAGCAAAAGAACAGAAAGCTGATGAATCACTACTCAGCTTGGAAATATGTCGTATTAATCACGACAGTCATTATTTTAACCCTAAGTGCTATACCAACTTGGTTTGGCGAACAGCCTTCTATCCAGTTGACGTTTGCGGATCAAAACAACAGTGAAATGTCGGTTGTTCATCTGAATCAACTGCTAAAAACCAACCATATTTCAGCCGACAAAATCATCGAAAAAGACGGCAAAACAACCATTGTATTCGATGGTGAAGATGCGCAAAGTAAAGCTCGTGCGTTGTTAAACAAAGAGCTAAATAAAGACGACAGCATCACTTTCTCATACGTATCGGTTGCGCCAGAATGGTTGAATGAGATGGGCTTTAGCCCAATTAAGCTCGGTCTTGACCTTCGTGGTGGCGTTCAGTTTCTGTTGAATGTTGATGTGAATAAAGCGTTTGAAGAACAACGTGATGCGTTGATTGATGAAATTAAAGCGAACCTACGTGATCAACGTGTTCGTGGTGTGCAAGTTCGAGCAGAAAGTGGCAACCGAATTACGGTAAACTGTGACAGCGAGCAAGCATTGTCGGAAGTGAACAAGTTCTTGCGTCAAAACTACCCGGGCTGGATTTCAAAAAGTTCATCTCGTGGCTTTGTGCTTGAACCGAGTGAACAAAATATCCAAGAATTTCAATCGTCGACTCTTCAACAAAACCTGAAGATCATGCGTGGTCGTATTGAAGAACTTGGTATCACAGAGGCACTAGTGCAACGCCAAGGTAAAGAGAGCATTCGAATTGAGCTCCCTGGTGTACAAGATCCTGCTCAAGCGAAAAACGTTATTGGTGCAACAGCAAGCTTGGCGTTTTATGAAGTGAAAGATGCGAGCCAAGCACACAGCAGCCAAGATCTTGTTCTTCAAGATAATGACGGTCGTACTGTTATTTTGGCAAAACGACCAGTTCTAACGGGCGAGCACATCGTGAACGCTCGTGCTGGTGTCGACAAAATGGGCATGTCAGAGGTAAATATTTCTCTTGACCACGCTGGTGGTAAGAAAATGAGTGACTTCTCAGCAACTCACATCGGCAAGCCAATGGCGACCGTTTACCGAGAGTACAAAACAAACGATCGCGGTGTAACTGAGCGTAGTGAGCGCGTTATCAGCGTCGCAACTATTCAATCTCAACTTGGTAGCCAGTTCCGTATTACTGGGGCAGGTAGCATGGACGATGCACAGCAGTTAGCGCTATTACTTCGAGCGGGTTCACTAACTGCGCCGGTTACTATTGTGGAAGAGCGAACAATCGGTGCTTCTCTGGGTGCAGAAAACATTGAAAACGGTTTTGCAGCACTGGCTTTAGGTATGGGTTTAACACTGACCTTTATGGCACTTTGGTACCGCCGCTTAGGTTGGGTAGCAAACGTGGCGCTTTGTGCCAACATGCTTTGTTTGCTTGGCTTAATCGCTTTGTTACCAGGAGCGGTTCTAACGCTTCCGGGTATTGCCGGTTTAGTGTTAACCGTCGGTATGGCAGTGGACACCAACGTTATTATTTTCGAACGTATTAAGGACAAAATGCGTGAAGGCCGCAGCTTCGCTCAAGCGATTGATCTTGGCTTTGACAGCGCATTCTCGACCATCCTTGATGCCAACATTACTACCATGATCACCGCCGTGATTTTGTACGCCATCGGTAATGGCCCAATCCAAGGCTTTGCCTTAACACTCGGATTAGGTTTGTTAACCAGTATGTTTACAGGCGTATTTGCCTC
Source organism: Vibrio sp. D54 (assembly GCF_021728075.1). Lineage (NCBI taxonomy): Bacteria > Pseudomonadati > Pseudomonadota > Gammaproteobacteria > Vibrionales > Vibrionaceae > Vibrio > Vibrio sp. D54. The sequence goes on from NZ_JAKKCS010000002.1 coordinate 339,888, forward strand.
TCGAGCAATGATCAATTTAATTTGGGGCCGCGATGCCCGTCGTGATGTGAGGGTTTAATCATGGTCGAAATGCTAAAACAAAATATTCGTAAAATTCGCTACTTTACTACGCTAGTTTCCATCATTTTAACGGTGATCGCCATCGTCGCTCTAGGCTTTAAAGGGTTGAACCTAGGTTTGGATTTCACTGGCGGTATGGTGACAGAAGTAAAGGTAGATAAGCAGCTAACTAACCATGATCTGCTTGACGTTCTGCAACCAAAGCTTGGTGAATCTGCGTCAGTGACACGCTCTGGTGAAGATGGCCGTTGGGTGATTCGTTACTCTGCGCCGGAAGATGGGCAAACGTTGCCAAGTGTAGAAGAGGTGTTGAAGCCAATCTCTCACCAAGTTGATGTTGTCAGCAACAGTATAGTTGGCGCTCAAGTTGGCCAAGACTTGTTTGAGCAAGGTGGCTTAGCATTGTTGATTTGTGTGTTGAGTATTCTCGGTTACTTGTGTTTCCGTTTTGAGTGGCGTTTAGCGAGTGGTTCACTGTTTGCTTTGGCCCATGATGTGATCTTAGTGCTTGGCTTCTTTGCAATTACTCAAATGGAGTTCAACTTAACCGTTTTTGCTGCTGTGCTGGCGATTTTAGGTTACTCATTGAATGACTCGATCATCATTGCAGACCGAATCCGTGAGCTGTTGATTGCGAAGCAGAGTTGGAAAACAGAAGACATCAATGACCAAGCTGTTATCGCGACGTTTTCACGCACTATGGTGACATCTGGTACGACATTGATCACTGTTGGTGCATTATGGATTATGGGAGGAGCGCCTTTGGCTGGTTTCTCAACCGCCATGTTTATTGGCGTTCTGTCGGGTACATGGTCTTCGATTTCGATTGGTACTGTGCTGCCTGAGTGGTTGAAACTGGAGCCGAAACATTATCTTCCAGTTGAGATCGACGCTGCGCCGTAGCATTATTTTTAAGGTAAAAGTGCTTGCGCCACTCATCTTGAGTGGCGCTTTTTTGTGCTTATTTCACGCGCATCAAGCGATGTTTCACAAGTCCCAAATCGAACTCTAAGACTTGTGAGCGCTTCATTGCTTCGACTTTATTCAACATTGACTCTTGGTAGCCTTTCTTCTTCATCCACTGAAGAGGTACAGAGAAAGCATCTTCATTAACGACATAAGACTCGCCTTTATGCTCACCGGTATAGACGTTCACAACCCAAACTCGGGCTTGAAAGTCCAATACTTCACCCATGACTTTAGCGATTTTATTCAGAATATTTTTCATTGTTTCCAGTTTGCCTTAGCTTAGTAGCAACCAGACACCAACTCCCATCATTAAAGTGCCTGCGATACGGTTCATTAGACGTACATTCTTAGACTGACCTAATACGTGTTTCAATCCTTTACCACCAGTAGCGTACAGAGACATGCAAATGAACTCAAACAGTAAAATAATGGAGACAAGTATGATCAGTTGCGGTGCAAGCGCTGCGTTTTGGTCTATAAAAGGCGGTAAAAGAGAAATCATAAATGCCCAGCCTTTTGGGTTTGCGATTGCGGTAACGAAGCCTTGCATGATCAGTGCGATATTGTCACTCTTTGGTGTTTCTAAGTTGTCGACATTAATCGCAAGTTTCCCTCGCGATCGCCACATTTCAACACCAAGATAGAGTAAATAACCGCCACCAATGAACTTTAACGCGATAAACATCCAAGGATAATTGAGCATAATCGCAGCGATGCCTAACACCGCAGAGACTGACACCAGCGCAACACCGAGAAGCTCTCCTATCATCATCCATAACGTGCGACGATAACCGATACTCATACCTAACGTTAGGGCGAGAGTCATGCACATACCAGGCGTGATTGAGACAAAAAAGAAAGTAGGGATGAACATACTGAGCAATGCAAGATTCATATCTGTTGATGATTTAGTGATTAAAGAGAAGCCACAAAGATAGTGCAAAGTGGAAAAGGATGCTACTACAAAGCGAACGATTACTTTCACTAGTAGCTAGTTGATGTTCTTCGAATATATAAATTTAAAATGAAATTATATTTTAATCTATGCGTCATAATAGTGCGTATTGCACCAGTATGAGACAAGCTCTTATATCATTTTTAGATTAAATATATTTAATTTATTATATTTTATCGGTATTAATCATCACTGTATTAAAATAATCGAGTTGATAACTAAATTATCATTAAATGCAGTAATTAAATGATATGTTTGATAATTATTTTTACTGATAATTGAATTATTATTCTAATCTCAAGTTTGTTGTAATCATATAGGCTTAAAATTCAGATCTTAAATCATGACATAATGTAACGTCTACCATTCTGTATGTAAGTGTATGATATTTAATAATTATGTTTCTATTTCTGTTGGTGTGGCTTTTGTGGAAGTGTGATTTAAAACAATGACTTATGTAAAATTAACCATTTTATAACATTTCACGGGTAATGAGATCTAAATCAATCTTATGCAATTGGGTGAGTTTTTTATTTGAAATGTAATATTTCTAGGTTAACTTAAAATAAAGGCAGCACGGGATTGGTTGTCAAAAGAATAAATAAACACGTCAGTTGGTGAACTATTTCATCAGTGTATTAAGTTTGCTTTTTAAATGCCGTTAAGAATGGAGTCTTCAATGAAGAAAGTCGCTTTGATCACTGGATCAAAAGGCGGAATTGGTTCTGCTATTTCCTCTCAATTAGTTAATGACGGTTACCGTGTAATTGCTACATATTTCACAGGTAACTACGAATGTGCGCTGGAGTGGTTCAACAGCAAAGGGTTTACCAAAGATCAGGTTCGCCTTTTTGAGTTGGATGTAACAAACACGACAGAGTGTGCAGAGAAATTGGCGCAATTGCTTGGGGAGGAAGGAACCATTGATGTTGTTGTCAACAACGCAGGAATCACACGTGATGGCGTGTTTAAAAAGATGACTGCGCAAGCTTGGAATGATGTCATCAATACCAACCTCAATAGTTTATTCAACGTTACGCAACCCCTCTTTGCTGCAATGTGCGAAAAAGGCGGTGGTCGTGTCATCAATATCTCTTCAGTCAATGGTCTTAAAGGGCAGTTTGGTCAAGCAAACTACTCGGCGGCGAAAGCTGGGATGATCGGTTTCTCTAAAGCCTTAGCATACGAAGGTGCTCGCTCGGGTGTGACAGTTAATGTTATCGCTCCGGGTTACACGGGTACGCCAATGGTTGAGCAAATGAAGCCAGAAGTGCTGGAATCCATCACGAACCAAATTCCAATGAAACGTCTTGCGACACCAGAAGAAATTGCAGCATCAGTGAGCTTCTTGGTCAGCGATGCGGGCGCCTACATCACCGGAGAGACTTTGTCGGTGAACGGCGGCCTATACATGCACTAAGGAGAGAAGATGATGGAAAAAGTATTTATCGTAGCGGCGAAGCGTACTCCAATTGGTGCTTTTGGTGGCAGCCTGAAAAATACTTCTGCTGGCGATCTGGCAGCAGTAGCGATTAAAGGCGCGTTGGAAGCGGCAAAGTTGCCTGGCGACAAGGTTGACGAAGTGATTGTTGGCAACGTTGTTGGTGCAGGTCAAGGAATGGGTGTTGGCCGCCAAGCGGCACTGTTTGCGGGGATTCCTGAATCTGTTCCTGCATATGGCGTAAACATGGTTTGCGGTAGTGGCATGAAAACGGTCATGGATGCCGTGTCCCATATCCGTAGTGGCGATGCTGAGATCGTTGTTGCAGCGGGTGTTGAAGTCATGTCTCAGATTCCGTTTGCCGCACCAAGCAGCATTCGTGATGGCAACAAAATGGGCAATCTGGAGCTAAAAGATCTGCTCGTAGCGGACGGTTTAACCGATGTTTACAACCAATATCACATGGGTGTGACGGCAGAAAACGTAGCAAAACAAATCGGCTTAACTCGCCAGCAGCAAGACGAATACGCGCTGTCTAGCCAACAGAAAGCGGTAGCCGCTATCGAAGCTGGCAAATTTCAAGACGAAATTGTTCCAGTGGAAGTAAAGCAACGCCGTGAAACCGTGATGTTTGATACGGATGAATACCCAAAAGCGAACGCGACAATGGAAGCCTTAAGCAAGCTACGTCCTGCTTTTGACCGAGAAGGCACTGTGACTGCGGGTAATGCATCAGGTATTAACGATGGCGCGAGTGCGATTATCGTGGCGTCTGAAAGCGCAGTTAAAGTGCATGGATTAACGCCGCTTGCTGAGATCGTAAGTTATGCGCAATCGGGTCTTGATCCGAAGATCATGGGCCTAGGTCCTGTAGAGTCGGTCAATAAAGCACTCGAAAAAGCGGAACTCACAGTAAATGACATCGACGTTTACGAGTTAAACGAAGCATTTGCAGCGCAAGCACTTGGCGTGATTCATCAGTTGGCGGAAACAAACCAAGTTCCAGTTAACGCGATTCAAGATAAAGCGAACTTTAACGGTGGTGCTATCGCGCTAGGACACCCGCTTGGTGCATCTGGAAACCGAATCTTAGTCACGCTGGTTCACGAGCTTCATAAGCAAAATGGTCAATATGGCGTTGCTTCACTTTGTGTGGGCGGCGGCATGGGCACGGCTGTGGTTGTAAAGACAGTTAAGTAATTATTTAAACGGACATTTTTAATTCTTTCTCTAGGAGACAAACCATGTACACAGATTTCTTCAAAACATTTAGCGATCAAACTGAAAAAAATCTAGAACCTTACTTGAAGTTCAACAAGCTAGTGACAAAAAACGTAGAAGTGTTGACCGAGCTTCAATTGAACGCCATTCGCACATACAGTGAAGTGGGTCTAAACCAGATGAAAGCAGCGACAGAAATCAAAGACGTAACGTCATTGACTGCTTTCAACAGTCAGCAACTAAGCGTACTTACTAAACTTTCTCAACAAATGATGGATGACAGCAACAAGCTTCAAGCGATTGCAAAAGAGTTCAAAGAAGACGTTGAGAAAATGACTTCGGAAAATCTAAAGACTGTTACTCCAGCGTAATTTGTCCGATTCTCGCCGCCCCTAGATTTGGGCGGCGTTGTTTTTTCCGAATATAGGAGTAAGACTATGTTTCAACACTTCTTTTCGGACTATCTTGTGAAGCTTCAGGAAACTAATCATCAGTGGTGGCATGATTTCGAAGTGAACAAGGCAGTCGTGAACTCTCCTTTAAACAAGGCCATGCAAGAAGTGAACTTTGAGGATACTGCCAAACTGTTCGAACAAGCTGCGAATCAGCCTGCTGCGATTTTAAAGCTGCAAGCACAGTGGTGGGAACAGCAGCTGCAAATTTGGCAGAATGTTGCATTGGCAGGGAACCAAGCACAAATCGTCGAAGCTGAAAAAGGGGATAAGCGTTTCTCAAACGAAGCGTGGCAAAATGAAGCCATGTATAGCTTCATCAAACAATCCTACCTTTTATTTAGTAAGACCTATCTGGACACCATCGAGTCTTTGGAAGGCTTAGATGAAAAGACGAAAGAACGTATTATTTTTTTCTCTCGCCAAGCCATTAACGCCCTTTCTCCTTCCAACTTCATCGCCACTAACCCAGAGCTTTTGAAGCTGACACTTGAGCAAAACGGTCAAAACTTACTGGCAGGCTTAGAGCAGTTGAAAGAAGACGTTGAGTCGAGCGCAGACATTTTAAAAATTCGTATGACGAATAACAATGCATTCCGCGTGGGCGATGACGTTGCGACGACACAGGGCAATGTGGTTTTTCAAAACGAATTGTTTGAGTTGATTCAATATCGACCTCTAACAGAGAAAGTGAATGCGACGCCGCTGCTCATCGTCCCGCCTTTCATCAATAAATACTACATCCTTGATTTAACGGCAAAGAACTCAATGGTTCGATGGTTGTTAGAGCAGGGGCACAGTGTATTTATGATGTCTTGGCGCAATCCAGGCAAGGCACAAGCGCACATAGAGTTTGGTGACTACGTGACAGAAGGCGTAGTGAAAGCCGTCGCTGCAATTGAAGATATAACAGGACAAGAACAAATCAATGCTGCTGGTTACTGTATTGGTGGTACTGTTTTAGCAAGCACGGTTGCGTACTACGCTGCAAAACGTATGAAGAAGCGCATTAAGTCTGCCACTTTCTTCACCACGTTGCTCGACTTCTCTCAACCAGGTGAAGTCGGCGCGTATATCAATGACACCATTGTTAGTGCAATTGAAGCGCAAAATAACGCAAAAGGGTATATGGACGGCCGTTCCTTAAGCGTGACGTTTAGTTTACTGCGTGAAAACAGCTTGTACTGGAACTACTACGTAGACAACTACTTGAAAGGCAATAGCCCAGTCGATTTTGACTTGTTGTACTGGAATAGTGACAGCACCAACGTCAGCGCTGCATCTCACAATTTCTTGCTTCGCGAGCTCTATTTAGAGAACAAGCTGGTGCAAGATAAAGGCGTCAAAATTGGTGGAGTATGGATTGATCTAAATAAGATCAAAATTCCTAGCTATTTTGTGTCAACGAAAGAAGACCACATTGCGTTATGGCAGGGAACTTACCGTGGTGCGCTGAACACGGGTGGTAACAAAACGTTTGTCCTCGGTGAGTCTGGTCATATTGCGGGCATCGTGAACCCTCCAGCTAAAAATAAGTATGGTTATTGGTTGAACGATAATTTGGATGACTCTGCTGATGAGTGGTTGAATAACGCGGAACACAAAGAGGGATCGTGGTGGACACACTGGAACGAGTGGTTACTCCAATTCAACCCTAAAGAGCAAGTTGAGCCTTTCCCTATTGGCTCAGAAAACCATCCGGTTATTGATGAAGCGCCAGGACAATACGTCAAACAGGTTCTGCCAGTAAAAGAATCTTAAACAACTCCCTATAGCAGTAAATCTTAGCGGCCTTTATGGTCGCTTTTTTTATGTATGATTGCTTGTTTATTTATTGTTGGCAGTACCATTGAGCAATAAATAAAAAGCGCCGAGAATTTGCTCGGCGCTCAGTGTCAACAAATAGGCTAGTTGACGAGTAGAGATGCGTTACGTTACACCTCTTTATCCTTACCAAATGACAGCAGCCAGAGAGAGATTGCTGCTACCGCCACAAAGCCGGAAAGAATAATCACTGGCATAGCACTGTAGCCAAGGATATGCCAAATTACAGATTCTAATGTACTCATGGTAAGTCTCCTTAGTGCCAGCCTTCAACGCCGCTCATGTCTGGTAGTTTGTGCGCAATACCTTTGTGACAGTCTACACATGTTTTCTCGCCTGAAGCTAGAGCGGTGGAGTGTTGTTCTGCCGCACGTGATCCTTGCTGAGAGTAATCCATGAAATCAAACTCATGACAGTTACGACATTCAAGAGAGTCATTCTTTTTCATACGTGCCCACTCTCGCTCTGCGAGGTGTCCACGACGCTCTTGGAACTTCTCTGGCGTATCGATCGTCTTCGTTACGAAGTGTGCAAATAGCTCTTTAGATGCCTGTACTTTACGAACGATCTTATCCGTCCATTCATGAGGAACGTGACAGTCTGAACAAATCGCACGAACACCAGATCGGTTGGAGTAGTGAATTGTTTCTTGAATTTCAGCAACGATCGGCGCGTGACAGCCAGAACAGAATTCTTCTGTGTTGGTTGCTTCCATACCTGTGTTGAATGCGCCCCAAAATAGAAGGCCACCAGCGAAGCCTAGAAATAAAACCACACCAGCGGCAGCTTTACTCGGGCTCGACAGTCTCTTCCAAAACGCTTTAAGTATTTTCATAAGTAACCTCTTAGTACTCGCGTTTCAATTACTGAAGCGAATCGACTGCCTTAAACTCGTTTTCCACTAGTGGTTTTGCATCCGTTTGTGGAACGTGACATTGCAAACAGAAGTAACGACGAGGAGACATATCTGCCAGTACCGCATCTTCTCTGTTTACATAGTGCGTTACGCTAATTTTAGTCGCACCTGACTCTTTTGCATTTTTCCAGCTATGGCATGCAAGACACTTGTTAGCATTTAACGAAATTTCGTAGTGACGAATGCTGTGTGGGATCAACGGTGGTTGATAAACATAGCTGTCTTCAACAATTTGATCTTTAGGGAAGTCTTTGAACTCGTCTGCTGGACGCGTATCTTCCAATTGAGACATTCCACGTAAAGATTCTAGACCACCAATACCACCTGGATTATCCAACTCAGCTTGCGCAATGCCTGTCACTAACGCACCTACAGATAAAACTGCGACAAGTAATTTTTTCATCATTTCATCTCCGCCTTTATGGCTTAAATTCTTTATTAGGCCGCCATAATGACGGCCGTAGCATTCAGTATCTGAAGGTTAAGCAATCTTAGTAATTTTGACTGGGCACTTCTTAAAGTCTGTCTGTTTAGACAGTGGATCAGTCGCATCTAGGATAAGCTTGTTAATCAAAATACGTGCATCAAAGAACGGTACGAATACCAAGCCTTTTGGCGGACGGTTACGACCGCGAGTTTCAACACGAACGCGTACTTCACCGCGTTTGTTTGCCATGAGTACTTCTTCACCACGGCGAACATTGCGTGCTTTTGCGTCTTCTGGGTGCATGTAACACACTGCGTCTGGTACTGCTTTGTATAATTCAGGTACACGACGAGTCATGGTGCCTGTGTGCCAATGTTCAAGAACACGACCAGTACATAACCACATATCAAATTCATCGTTCGGTACTTCTGGTGGCGCTTCGTATGGCGCGGAAATGATCTTCGCTTTGCCATCAGCATTGCCGTAGAAGTCCCAACCGGAACCTTCTTTCGCGTATGGGTCTGAACCTTCTTTAAAGCGCCACTGTGTTTCTTTACCATCAACAACAGGCCAACGTAGACCACGTACTTCATGGTAACGGTCGTATGGAGCCAAATCATGCCCGTGACCACGGCCAAATGTTGCGTATTCCTCAAACAGACCTTTTTGGACATAGAAACCGAAGTGGTGAGCATCGTCATTCAGTTCACGAGCTTCTTCGATAGGGAATTTGTCGACGTTACCATTGCGGTAAAGTACGTCGTACATTGTTTTACCACGGTATTGAGGCGCTTTCGCTAGAAGCTCTTCAGGCCACACTTCTTCCATTTTGAAGCGTTTCGAGAACTCCATTAGCTGCCACAGGTCGGATTTTGCTTGACCGACTGTGCCCACTTGTTGGTACCAAGCTTGGGTACGACGCTCTGCGTTACCGTAAGCACCTTCTTTTTCAATCCACATTGCGGTAGGAAGAATAAGGTCTGCTGCTTGTGCTGTTGCTGTCGGGTATGGGTCAGACACAACGATGAAGTTTTCTGGGTTGCGGTAACCTGGAAGACGTTCTGTGTTGATGTTTGGACCGGCTTGCATGTTGTTGTTACATTGAACCCAGTAACAGTTCAGAACGCCGTCATTCAGCATACGGTCTTGTAATACGGCGTGGAAGCCAGGTTTTGGTGGAATCGTACCTTCTGGCAGTTTCCAGATGTCTTCTGCAATCTTACGGTGTTTAGGGTTAGCAACCACCATGTCCGCTGGTAGGCGGTGAGCAAACGTACCAACCTCACGAGCGGTACCACATGCTGATGGTTGGCCCGTTAGTGAGAATGGGCTGTTCCCCGGAGTCGAGATCTTACCGGTTAGTAGGTGGATGTTGTAAACCAAGTTATTCATCCATACACCACGAGTATGCTGGTTCATGCCCATTGTCCATAGAGACATCACTTTCGTGTTTGGATCCGCGTATTGCTTCGCAAGCTCGATAAGCTTCTCTTTCTCAACACCAGAGATTTCAGATGCTTTTTCTACTGTGTATGGCGCTACTGATTTCTTGTACTCTTCGAATGAGATAGAAGTGAGTTTGCCAGAGTTCGGGTTCTTCGCTGCTTTTTGTAGCGGATCATCGTCACGTAGACCGTAGCCGATGTCAGTGTCTGCTTGAGTGAAGTTCGTGTGTTTGTTCACGAAGTCCCAGTTTACTGCATCGTTTTCGATGATGTAGTTTGCGATGAAGTTAGCAATTGCAAGGTCAGACTGAGGATTGAAAATGTAGCCGTGGTCTGCCAACTCAAATGAACGATGGTAGTAAGTAGAAAGCACGTTCACTTTAACGTGAGGGTGGCTTAGGCGGCGGTCAGTAATGCGAGTCCATAGAACCGGGTGCATCTCTGCCATGTTTGAGCCCCAAAGAACGAAAGCGTCTGCGTTCTCGAAGTCATCGTAACAACCCATTGGCTCATCGATACCGAATGCGCGCATGAAACCTACAACGGCAGAAGCCATACAGTGACGAGCGTTTGGATCAATGTTGTTTGATCGGAAGCCTGCTTTCATTAACTTTGATGCAGCGTAGCCTTCCATTACTGTCCATTGGCCTGAGCCAAACATACCTACGCTTGTTGGGCCTTTTTTCTCGAGGGAAGCTTTCCATTTCTCAGCCATGATGTCGAAAGCGTCATCCCAAGAGATAGGTGTAAATTCACCATCTTTGTGGAATTTGCCATCTTTCATTCGTAGCATCGGTTGAGTTAGACGGTCTTGACCGTACATGATCTTAGAAAGGAAGTAACCTTTGATACAGTTCAGACCTTTGTTTACTGGTGCTTCTGGGTCACCCTGTGTTGCTACCACTTTGCCGTTTTGAGTGCCAACAAGAACAGAACAGCCTGTACCACAGAAACGACAAGGTGCTTTGTCCCATGTGATTTTGGTTTGATCAGAGCTTGCAATCAGGTTGGCTGCAGATGCTGGTAGTGTCACACCTGCGACAGCAGCAGCTGATGCAGCCGCGTTTGCTTTCACAAACGCACGTCTTGTCATTTTCATACTTCACCCTCGATTTGGGAATGTTGTGTTCCAGTGTCTTCTTCATCCGTTTCTTCAAGCCCAGTTTCGATTTGGTGATAAACCAATACCGTGCTTAAGACGTTCGGTAAATTGTTAATGGCATCGATAGTGTCTGTGATGAAACCTTGGTTCTCAGTTTCAAGTACGACGATAATCTTGCCTTCAGGACTGTCACCATAGATTTCCGCATTTTCGTGTGCTTCTATCTTTTGTTTGATTTCGTCCAAATGTTCCGGCAGCACATGTACTACCAAACTTGAAATATGCACTTCATTTAGTGACATATAGCTCTCTCATTTATTTTTATTGCCTTTGGCCGACGACATTCGGCTTAGGCTGTTATATTGCTCACATTGATGGATGAAGTCGGGCACACTGAAACACAGGCGCCGCAGCCGTTACACTCATCAAGGTCTAAATTGGGTTGTGCTACTTTCCCCAGTTCTAATTTGAACTGAATTGCCATCGGGTCGCACATATCCCCACAGCTTCGGCATTCGACATTTTGTTTTGCTAAGCAGTTATCGTTGATACTTGCTTTTGCTTGCCAAGGTTGTTCTGTTTCTGGCAAGAAAAGGGGCTCAGGACAGGCGTTTGCACATTGATAGCAAAATGTGCATTCATCGATGGAAAAATCGACCGAGGGGAATCCGCCATCACTTTTGGTTATAATCTTTGTTTCACAGGCCTCAATGCATTTACCGCAGCGAGTGCAATCGTCCGTAAACTGTTGCGGTTTAGTTAACCAAGGCAAACGTACGGCGTTGTCGGGGTGCGCTTTTCTTGCAAAGAGTCTTCTTCTGGAAAGGTCTACCACTTAGTCACCTCGAAACTTGGAACCCAAACTAAGCATAGTCCACAATTTTCATTAATAAACTGTCATTTAAACTAACGAAATTGTAGTTTTTGACATATTTGTATAAATACCTCTTAGGGGGTAAATGGTGTGCAATATTGTTTTGGATCAATAAATTCCGTCGCAGGTGATCACATATTGATAAAGTTGAAAGGTAATGGGTTCATTGCACGTACAAATAGGATTGTTAATGGGCGAGGAACTCAGATTGTTTAAAAATGTGAAAAAGTCAGTGACGCGCACGATTGCGTCCGCGATGCTTCTTATTTTGCTGCTCTCAGTCGCTACGACTGGTTTTGCGATTTTTACGTTAGCGTCCAGTTTGAACGATGCTGAAGCCGTCAATGTTGCTGGCTCGATGCGAATGCAAAGCTACCGTCTGGCGAATGATATTCAGGTTAAATCTGTTGACTATTCTTCACATATTGACGCATTTGAACATTCGATATATTCACCTTCAATGAAAGCGCTTCAGCATTGGTCTGTGCCTGAAGACATCACTCACGATTACTACCGTCTTATTATCAGATGGCATGAACTCAAGGCGGTGCTTAGAGGAGACAACCCGGCAGAATATCAACTCCTAGTGGCCGGTTTTGTTGAACAAATCGATGAGTTTGTATTTAAGCTGCAGAGCTTTTCGGAGCAAAAACTGATTAACTTAGCCTGGATCGGCGGGTTAGGGTTGGGGGGCATTCTTTGTGTCAGTATGTTTGTCGTTCATTTTGTGCGCCTCGAAGTTGTTCGGCCTCTGCGTGCCTTAGTTTTTGCTAGCGAGCAAATTAAAAATCGCTCATTTAATATATCGCTCAATGTATCCAGCGATAATGAAATGGGAATACTGACTCGAACCTTTAATCGGATGGCGACAGACCTTGGTAAGTTGTACCGAGGATTAGAACAAGCGGTTGATGAGAAAACACGTAAATTGCAGCATGCCAACCAGTCTTTAGAGGTGCTGTATGACTCGTCAAAAGAACTCACGGCGTCGCGTATTAATCAAGACAATTTCCAGGCGATTTTGCAGCATATCGTCAGTCTTGAGGGCATTAAAGCGGTCAAACTTGAAATCGAGCAGCTGGGAGAACCGAGCTGGATATTGATGGAAGGAGAAGAATGCTGCCAAGATTGTGATGAAGATTGCCACGGTAAAGCCCTGATGCTAGATGGTGAGCACTTGGGCTATTTATATTGGAAAGCAGGGTTACCTTGTCCGAACGAGGCTCTTATTGACAACTTCGTGCAGATTTTATCACGCGCCGTGTATTACAATCGGGCGCAGCGCCAAGCAGAACAAATTCTGCTGATGGAAGAGCGAGCCACTATTGCTCGGGAGTTGCATGATTCATTGGCTCAAGCACTCTCTTACTTAAAAATTCAGGTCGCTTTGTTAAAGAGAAGCGTAAAGAACTTGCCTGACGAAAAGGCGATCGCGCAGGCTAATCAAGTTATTGCTGAGCTAGATACGGGCTTATCTGCGGCTTATACGCAGTTACGCGAGTTACTGACGACGTTTCGTCTTACGATTAAAGAGGGCAGTTTTGGCCAAGCATTGCAAGACATGGTTGAAACGCTCAGTGAACAAACTGCTGCGGACATTACGCTAAAAAATAGACTTTCATCAACTGAACTGGATGCACATCAGCAGGTTCATTTACTACAGTTGATAAGAGAAGCGGCAATTAATGCTATCAAACATGCGCAAGCAGATAATATTCACATTCAATGTCTCGATAATGATGGAAAAGTCACAGTAACCGTTAGCGACGATGGAATAGGCTTTGAACATCAAGACGAAAAATTAAATCATTACGGTATGAGTATCATGCAAGAGCGGGCCGCTAGACTGCATGCCGATCTTCACATCGAAGCATCGATAAACAAAGGTTGTACCGTAAAATTAGAATTCCAACATAGTAAGGAAGTAAATAGTGACAGTGTGTAAAGTAATGCTGGTGGATGATCATCCACTCATGCGAAGAGGTATCCACCAGCTTTTAAGCTTTGAGCCTGAGTTTGAGGTCATTGCAGAAGCAAGTAATGGCGCGGATGCAGTAGCGAAAGCGCATGAGCTGGAACTGGATCTTGTACTTCTTGATCTTAATATGAAAGGCATGTCTGGCCTTGATACTTTGCAAGCACTGCGTGCAGATGGCTGTGAAGCCAGAATTGTCATTCTAACCGTTTCAGATAGCCCAGCAGATATAGAAGCAATAGTTCGAAGTGGTGCCGATGGCTATTTATTGAAAGACACTGAGCCTGATGAGTTGGTTGAGTTGCTAAAACAAGCGCATCAAGGGGACAAGGCATACAGCCAAGAAGTTTCTAAGTATTTGAGTGAACGCTCAGAGCAAGAGGACGTGTTTGATACACTGACCGATCGTGAATCTCAGATCTTAAGAGAGGTGGCAAGAGGTTTCCGCAACAAGCAAATTGCCGATCGTCTTTTTATCTCTGAGTCTACGGTTAAAGTACATATGAAGAGTTTACTTAAAAAGCTTCAAGTTCCTTCTCGTACTGCAGCAACCGTCCTTTATCTTGAGCGCTTTGGCGACATCAAATAACATTGTTGGATTTGAATCTGTAATAATAAATAAAATCAAACAGTTATATTGATTCTGACAAGTAAAAAACCGCCTGTTAGGCGGTTTTTTTACTTGTCTGGGCGAATAGAGTACAAGTCACTGTTGTGCTTACCACACTCCAAATAGTACTGATAAGCCACTTTTTTGCTTTCAGCAATGACTCTCATGCAGTGCATTTTCCCCTGTTCAAAATATCGAATCTCATATTCTACACTGGTATCAAGTTGCTCAGCGGCTGCCATACTTCGCCTCCATAAACCATCCAAAAAACATCCATGCAAATTATATGCCGTTATAGGGAGCGTCGTTCGGTACGTTTTTTAGCCGATAATTGCGCTCTAACTCACTTTTTTGCGGATAGCTGTGATCAAAAAGTTAATTTCAAACTCTATATATTATTAAGGTGGCAATCAATATTTGTCACACTGGTGTAAGTTTGCCGCAATACTAAGTGATACAGGTTGAGTATAGAACTTAATCAACAGAAAAGGGAATACGAATAAGTGACTAAATTAAAGGATGTATCTAATAAGGCGCTTCGTTATGGCCTTCTATTTTGTTTCGTATTTCTGCTTGCCGGTTGTGCGAAAAAGTTTTTATACAGCAATATCGATTGGTTCGTGCTCGATTACTTAGAGGACTATGTCTCGTTGCAAGGGGAACAAGAAGTCCTGGTGGAAGAGCGCTTATTATTGTTGGCAGACTGGCACAAGAAAGAGGAGTTACCATTATATATCGAACATTTAAAAGACCTTGAGAGATTAAAAGCGAGCGATATCACCTTAAATTACTTGCAACAAAATCGAGATAGAATGCGAGCGCATTACGATAGAGTGGTAAGCAAAGCAGCACCAGATCTTTTTGCGTTAAGTTTGCAATTAACGAAAGAGCAAGAACGCGAGTTTTTGAGTAATGTACAAGAACATTATCAAGAGCGAAACGCAAAATATGCCGATAAGACAGAAGACGAAGTGCGTGAAATTATTCTGGATAACACTGAAGAGTGGATGGAAGAATGGCTAGGGAATCTATCAGGAAATCAGCGTCAATTAGCTCAAACATTTTCTCAGCAAGTTATTTTAAACAGCCCTTTATGGAGAGATTATCGAGCCACGGTATATCAAGAGCTCGAATACTTGTTCGACAACAAATCTAATGTTGTGACTTATCAAGATATATTTATGCGACTCTTGTTCGAGCCAGAGAGTTATTATAGTGAGCAGCTTTCTCTGAATATTGATTCTAACTTTGCATTGGTTGATCAACTGACATTAGATGTTTCTCGTTCGATGACCGATAAGCAATGGCGTCATTTTCGTGAAAAGGTTAAAGAGTGGCGAGTACTGGCTGAGGAACTTTTAGATTAAATTCATACTTCAATGAGCGAAAGCAAAGCGCAAAAGCCTTTCTTATCAAAAAATGATTCAAAGCAAATTCTTATTGAGCTAAGAGCGTAACATAGCGTGAGGTTTGATGAGGCAACGTCAGCTTATCAATGCGTGATAAGGCCTCATCGTACAAAACAATGAGAATAAATATGAAACATTTAGTTGAAAGATTTCTTCGATACGTCACGTTTGATACCCAATCCAATCCACATGTGACGCTTTGCCCAAGTTCACCTGGTCAGCTTGTGTTTGCTGAGTTACTTAAAAAAGAGATGATCGAGCTTGGTTTAAGTGACGTGACTTTGGATAAAAATGGCTACTTGATGGCTAAACTGCCAGCCAATGTTGATTATGAGGTTCCTCCTATCGGCTTCATTGCCCATATGGATACCGCGCCGGATGCATCTGGCAAAAACGTAAAGCCGCAATTCATCGAAGATTACCAGGGTGGCGATATTGCATTAGGGTTGGGGGATGAAGTGTTATCTCCCGTGCAATACCCAGATTTACATCACCTACATGGCCACAATCTTATTACTACCGATGGCACTACATTACTTGGCGCGGATAACAAAGCCGGTATCGCAGAGATTCTTTCCGCGGTAGCTCTGCTACTGGAAAACCCAGACATTCCACACGGCGACATTTGTATCGGCTTTACTCCGGATGAAGAAATCGGTCGTGGTGCAGATTTGTTTGATGTTAAAAAATTTGGCGCGAAATGGGCATACACTATAGATGGTGGCCCGCAAGGTGAATTGGAATACGAAAACTTTAATGCAGCAAACGCTGATGTAATTTTTCATGGTGTTAGCGTTCATCCAGGTACTGCAAAAGGCAAAATGGTCAATGCGATGAACTTAGCTGCGAAATTTCAAGTTCAAATGCCCCAAGATCAAACTCCGGAAACAACCGAAGGTTACGAAGGGTTCTTCCATCTAAAATCGGCAGAAATGGGCGTTGCACGAAGCGAGCTAGGTTACATTATTAGAGACTTTGACCGTCAAAGACTTGAGGATCGAAAAGCCTTTATGCAGAAACTCGTCGATGAAATGAACACGGGTTTACGCCATGGTTCTGTAGAGCTAAAAATAAAAGACAGCTATTACAATATGAGGGAAATGGTTGAGCCTTACCCTCATATCATTGAGCTGGCAAAGCAAGCGATGGAAGCGTGTGATGTGGAACCGATTATAAAACCTATTCGTGGTGGTACAGATGGTGCTCGTT
Organism: Vibrio sp. D54; assembly: GCF_021728075.1. Taxonomy (NCBI): domain Bacteria; kingdom Pseudomonadati; phylum Pseudomonadota; class Gammaproteobacteria; order Vibrionales; family Vibrionaceae; genus Vibrio; species Vibrio sp. D54. The sequence goes on from NZ_JAKKCS010000002.1 coordinate 356,777, forward strand.
TATCTTTTATGGGTTTGCCGTGCCCGAATATCTTCACCGGTGGTTTTAACTTCCACGGAATTCATGAGTTTATTTCTGTTGAAATGATGGAAAAATCGGTACTCGTTATCGTCAAAATTGCTGAGCTTACAGCGAAAAAACACAGTTAAAAGACTACGTCGAGACCTCTTGCAGATTTAATAAAAAATAGCCCAGATCTCTCTGGGCTATTTAAATATTAAGATGGAATACTAGCGCACGTCTTTGTCTTCAATTTCAATGTCTTCTAGTGGTAACCAGTCGACTTTCACACCCGCTTGATCGAACATATCTTGACTGACTTGGATTTTATCTCCCCAGCGAGATAAAAAGTCTTCAGACTGCTCAGGGCAGTGTACGTGTGAGATCCCTGTTTGAATGATTTTTGCCGCGCAGTTAGGGCAAGGAAAATGCGTTACCCAAATATCACATCCGTCTAAGTCACGTTTTGAGAACAAAATTGCGTTCTCTTCCGCGTGCAGTGTTTTAAGGTATTTCAACTCGCGCTCATCGGTGTCGACACTGTCAGAAACACCATGCGGATAGCCATTAAATCCAACAGATACAATGCGATTCTGTTTAGTAATAACGGCACCGACTTGTGTTGATGGGTCCTTACTCCAAGACGCCACTAGTTCTGCCATCTGGTAAAAGCGTTTCGCCCATTTAGAAATCATAGTCATCCTCTCTGTCGAAGGCGTTGAATTAATTGAATGATAACCCATTTATATTAAAAAAATAGTCAAAATCGGGGTCTTGAGTATGAAGGCGTCACTTTTTACCTTTTTAGCCACAAAACGTTCTTATCTTGAGCACTGAATCTCACTTTACGCCCGAATACAATACTCCCGTTAGTGTTTCCAAGCTCACGCTAAAATTCGCGATCTCCTAAGGCGTATATTAAATAGTTATGATTGAGTTGTATGTATGTTGCTCATTGAATACCACTGTTAACTAAATTACTTTATTTTCCTTTTGTTTCTCATGTTTACATTTAGAAACACCTTGGGCGCTTTTCAGTGAAGTTTTCAGTGGCAGCAAGGAGTAAGGTTGATAGGAATTCAACAATATCCTGTTCTATAAAGACGGTAAATACATGCAAAAGAAACCACTTGTCGCACTAATGGCGGCTACAGCAATCCTCGCTGGATGCGGGGAAGCTAATAATGCCCAAACGAAAGGTCAAGCGCCTCTCGTAGTGACTCAGGATGTCACGGTTATCGACTACCAACCGAGCAAGTCTTATATCGGTCGCATTGAAGCAGTAGAAGATACCAATATTACCGCGCAGATTTCTGGCTACTTAAAAGCTCGTCACTTTGAAGAGGGGCAAATGGTAGAAAAAGGGCAGCTCCTTTACTCTATCGAGCCATCTTCTTTTGAAGCCCAAGTCGCGAGTGCTAAAGCCGCACTTGCACAAGCTAAAGCGGCGCTAAAAAAAGCCGAATTAGATCATACACGAGGTAAAAACTTGTTGCCTCGCGGTAGTATCTCTCAATCTGAGTTTGATGCTTTAACTGCGGCACTTCTTGGTGCGAGAGCAGAGCTAGAAGCGGCAAATGCTCAACTTAAGCTTGCTGAAGTTAACCTTTCCTATACTCAAATCCAAGCACCTTTTAGCGGACGTATTAGTGATACCAAAGTGAGTACGGGTGATCTGGTTTCTCCATCATCTGGCGTGCTGACGACATTGGTGAGCTTAGACCCAGTGCATACTTCATTTAGTGTGAGTGAGCGCGAGCGTTTAGCCATGGGTATGGATCAAGTAAAAGGCGATGGCTCGGCTGAATCAAACCGTGTTGAAGTTCAGCTTGAACTGGAAAATGGACAGTTTTTTGAGCATCTCGGTAAGCTCGATTTCTTAGGTAATCGTATTGACACCAAAACGGGTACGATTGCAATGCGTGCGCTAGTGCCAAACCCAGAGCAGAAGTTACTTCCGGGTCAGCACATCAAAGTGAACTTGAGAGACAAGAACACGAAAGACGTTATTGTTATCCCACGACGTGCCGTACAGACTGACTTAGAAGGTGACTTTGTGATGGTGATGGCTGAGGGAAATGTAGCAGAGCGTCGTAACGTCGAGCTTGGACCTCAGGTTGAACAAGGCATTATCATTCGAGAAGGCCTAGATCAGGAAGATACGGTTATTACACAGGGCCTACAGCGTGTGCGTAATGGTGTAGAAGTGCGCATTCAAACACCTGCTGAAGATAAGCAGTAGGGGGCACTATGTTAAGTCGTTTCTTTATTCAGAGACCTAAATTCGCGCTGGTTATTTCGATCATACTAACGCTAGCCGGTGCGATCTCACTGGCGATTTTGCCAGTGGCTGAGTATCCACAGATAAGCCCGCCATCAGTAAGCGTTTCGGCTTACTACACTGGCGCGAGTGCGGAAGTTGTCGAGCAGGCCATTGCTGACCCCATAGAGACCTCAGTCAACGGCGTTGAGGATATGATATACATGTCTTCAAAGAGCGCGAACGATGGCTCTTACAGCCTAAACGTCACGTTCGATGTCGGCACCGATCCAGATATGGCGCAAGTTAACGTGCAAAACCGCGTGTCACAGATTGAGTCAAAACTGCCTCAAGAAGTTCGCATGGTTGGTGTGACGGTGAAAAAGCGTTCACCTGACTTGCTGATGGTACTTAACTTCTATTCACCTGATGGCAAATACGATGATCAGTTCTTGATTAACTACATTAACTTGAATGTAAAAGATCAGTTGGCTCGTGCGAAAGGTATCAGTGAAGTTAACGTGATTGGTGGTGGCGAATACGCAATGCGTGTTTGGTTAGATCCTGAAAAAATGGCCAACCTTAAGCTAACCACGTCAGACGTATACGCCGCTTTGGCTGAACAGAACGTTCAAGTTGCGGCAGGGCGTGTAGGTGCAGCACCATACAACAATCCGCAAGAAGTTCAGTTTAACCTTGTGACCAAAGGTCGCTTGGAAAGCGTGAGTGAGTTTGAGAACGTAGTCCTTCGAGCTAATCCCAATGGCTCTACGGTTTATCTGAAAGATGTTGCTCGCGTTGAACTAGGCAAAAAGTTCTACGATGGTAACGGTAAGTTCCGTGGCCAGGACGCGTCAATCGTTGCGTTGTCTCTTCAATCGGATGCGAATGCGTTAGAAAGTGGTCAGGCCGTCATGGAGCTCCTTGAAGGCTTGAGCAAAAACTTCCCAGAGGGAATGGAATACGAGACCAGCTACGATACAACCGTGTTCGTATCTGAATCGATCAAAGGGGTAGTAAAAACACTGATTGAAGCGATTCTATTGGTGATTGCTGTAACTTACTTGTTCTTGGGTAGTGCGCGTGCAACGTTGATTCCTGTTGTCGCGATCCCCGTTTCTCTGATTGGTACGTTTGCCATCATGCAGGCAACGGGCTTCACCATTAATACGGTTACTTTGTTTGGCTTGATCCTTGCGATTGGTATCGTGGTGGACGATGCGATTCTGGTTATCGAAAACGTCGATACTACCATGGCGAAAGACCCAACCATTTCACCGCGTAAAGCGACGTTGCTAGCGATGAAAGAAGTAACGGGACCAATCATCACGTCGACCTTGGTTCTACTTGCGGTATTCATACCCGTCGCCATGCTGCCAGGTATTACCGGTATCATGTATCGCCAGTTCGCTTTGACCATCTGTATTTCGGTTGTGATTTCATCCATCAATGCATTGACGCTGTCTCCAGCACTTTGTTCTCTGGTATTGAAGCAGGGTGGGGGCAATACCGCTAACTGGTTCCAGGCTTTCAACCGAGGCTTAGAGCGCATCACTACGCGTTATGGCCAGATCGCTGGTTTCTTGGTGAAGAAGTCTTTACTGCTCGTGACGTTCTTTATAGTTGCTATCGCAGCGGTCACTTTCTTTGCGAAAACCACCTCTACAGCGTTTGTTCCTCAAGAAGATAAAGGCATTTTGCTGGTTAACGTACAGCTACCAGATTCAGCCTCTTTATCACGCACTGAAGAAGTCACCAATGATTTAATGAAAATGATCGGTGAAGAACCTGGTGTGGATGGTGTGACGGTTGCGAACGGTTACTCGTTTATGACAGGCGCAGCAGCATCAAACGGTGCTTCTGTATTTATCAAATTGCATGACTGGGATACTCGTAACTCGCTGCAAGGAGAGCACTCTGCTAATGCTATCGCGGCACGTATTAACGGTCGAGCGGCGACAGAGCTACCTCAAGCGGTTGTTTTTGCGATGGGACCACCGGCGGTTCCTGGTATGGGCGCTGCGTCTGGTTTTGAGTTTGTGCTTGAAGACACGCTAGGGCGAAGTCGTACCGATTTGTCGATGGTCATGGGAGAAATGATCCAAGCGGCTAACCAAGCGCCTGAAATTGCCTACACGTTTAGCACGTTCCGCGCGAATGTTCCGCACTACTACGTTGATATCGATCGTGAGAAAGCGCAGCAATTAGGTATTTCGCTGTCGTCTATTTTCCAAACCTTGCAAGGCAACTTAGGTTCGCTTTATGTGAATGACTTCACCATGTTTGGTAAGAACTTCCGCGTAACCATGCAAGCTGATAGCCAGCACCGTAGCAGCATGGAAGATCTAGAGCGTTTCCATGTTCGTTCTTCGAACGGTGATATGGTTCCGTTAAGTACGCTAGTGAGCTACGAGCAAGTGTTTGAGCCTGATGTGGCATGGCGTTACAACATGTACCGCAGTGCTATCATTCAAGGCCAACCAGCACCGGGTTACTCTAGTGGTGATGCGATTGCCGCAATGGAACGCGTTGCTGCTGAAGTTCTTCCACAAGGGTACACGTATGAATGGACAGGTATGGCTTATCAGGAAGTGCTCGCGGGTAACCAAGCCATTTATGCGTTTGCGCTGGCTTTGATCTTCATTTACTTGTTTATGGTGGCTCAGTATGAGAGTTGGAGTATTCCACTGGCTATTATTTTGGTGGTCCCAGTAGCAACGTTAGGTTCCTTCCTTGCGTTGAATCTAACTGGCACGCCGCTTAACTTGTATGCCCAAATTGGTCTTGTCTTGCTCATAGCCTTGGCGGCGAAAAACGCAATTTTGATTGTGGAGTTCGCCAAGCAAGAGCGTGAAGAAAAAGATGCTGATATCGATAGTGCAGCGGTTAAAGGAGGCACGTTACGTTTCCGCGCTGTGAATATGACATCTTGGTCATTTATCCTTGGTATCTTCCCGCTTATCTTTGCCGCTGGCGCGGGGCACGTGAGTCAAAACTCACTCGGCGTGTCGCTGATTGGTGGTCTATTGTGTGTGCTTCTAGCAGGTACATTCTTGATCCCAGGCTTCTACGCTCTGGTGCAAAGACAGCGTGAGAAAGTTCATGGCGGCAACACCAAGCTGGTTCCTCTTGATGATGAATAATCACATCCGAAGTGTGCAGTAAGCACGAAGTGACAATTGAAAAAAAGCCCGAAGCAATGGTTGCCTCGGGCTTTCTATTTTGAAAAAGGGTTATTTTAGCGCAGTTTTGAATTGTGCAACGGCTTCATCCATATCATGAGCTTGAGCAGAGACAGAGTTCACTTCATGCAAGCATTCCTGAGCGGATTGCATGTTATTCTCAGATATTGCGTTTAGCTCGGTGATTGAACCGCTAACTTGGTTCATCACGATACCTTGTTCTTCAATTGCTGAAGCTATGCGCTCCGAATTACCTTGAATTGAATGCATGTCAGTGATGATCTGTTGCAGGCTAGAATCCAGTTTTTCAGAAGCATTAAGTGTTTGTTGCCCTTGATCGTTACATTGATCAATATCAGCAACAACTGTAGACATTTGAGTTTGAATATCTGCAACGACCCGCGTGATTTCCTCTGTGGATTGATGAGTTCGGCTAGCTAGGGCGCGTACTTCATCGGCAACAACTGCAAACCCGCGGCCTTGTTCGCCTGCTCGCGCGGCTTCAATTGCTGCGTTGAGAGCTAGTAGGTTGGTTTGCTCTGCAATTTCTTGGATGATGTTCACGGCACCACCAATTTTATCTACATGCTGATTCAGCGAGCCAATCGACTGCTGGCTGTTTGATAAAATCGTGGTTAGTTGACCGATGTTGGTTACCGTCGCCTCAACAACTCCTCGACCTTGTTCGGCATTATTCGCTGCCTGATGTACGCCTTCTACCGCAACTGATGTGCTTTCAGAGATTTCACCTATTGTGGCAACCATTTGCTGAACTGCCGTCGCCATTGATGCAGTGTGGTCAGTTTGAGTGTGGAATTGCTCCATAACGCCTTCTAACTCACGATGCATATTATCGGTACTTGCAGTGAGTTGCGCCGATTTTTCTTGGGTACTACTAATTAGATGCTCAAGCTTATCCAATAGGCCATTGAGGTGATGACTGATATCAAATAGCTCGTCTTGACCTTTCAAATCAGATCGAAGTCCCATGTTGTTCGTTTCGCTGATACTTCGAATGGTGCCAAGTAAGCTATTCACTCGCGTATTGATTGAACGTGAAATTTGCCAAATCAATGCGAAAATAACGACTAAGATCAGAGCTGTAATGACCTGCTTGATGGTCGACATTTGTTCATCACGTTGTGCGGCAGCAGAGCTAAGGGCTGTGGAAAAGGTTTCAAATTGCTCTTCTACGGCATGAGATAATGCGCGAGTTTCACCGAGTAGGCCTTTGTCATAAGCAACCCCAACAACTTGCTTTTGGGCCGCCAATTGCTTACCTGTTTTGATAAGCTCCGGAGCATATTGCCCCTCAAGCAAGTCACTATTGAATAGTCCTGCTTTTACCGCAGAGTCAAAACGGACTAATGCCAATAACTGCTGGTGGTCTGAACGTTGTTTTGCTTCTAATAGTGCTTGTTCGTAACCAGCGAGAAGCCCACTCTTTGAATCAAGCCCGTATCGTTGGTAAGCGCTGACCAGATTCTGAAAGCCCCTTTGGTATGCGAGCAAGTCTTGCTTAAATTGTTGACTGGAAGGTAATTCATTACTCTTGAGTATGTTCGCAAGCTCTTTTTCTGTGTCTATAAACTTGTCAACATTGGCGTCAAACTTATTTAGATATTTGTCATTACTACGTAGTAGGAAATCTTTTTCATTTCTGCGTAAGTTTAGTAAGCGTATTTCTAGATCACCAACGAGTTTGATGGCGTGATTAAGGTCATTGCTCTTATTTTCAAAATGGGATGACGTACCCAAAAGGGCCACGATGCCTAAAATGGCGATAACTCCGAGGAAGTAGAGTTTTTGCCTAATAGTCATATTGTTGTTTCCTGAATAAGTAACTAAAAAGAGAAATCCAATGAGATTTCCAAGGGCTAGCAAACGTTGTTCAACTAACATGTCGAGAAAACGACATTCACTAATACAGCACTTTTTTACGTTGCTGTTTTTTCGCTCCGTGCTTGTTTTTTGTATCAAGTCGTCGGCGTTGAGAAGCGCGGGTTGGTTTCGTTTTAATACGCTTCTTCTCCTGTAAAGCGGCAGCTTTTATCAATGCTTGAAGCCGATTTAGGGCGTCTTCCTTATTTTGTTCTTGTGTCCGAAATTGTTGCGCTTTGATGATGATCACGCCATCTTTACTTATACGACTATCAGAAAGTGCAAGTAATCGCTCTTTGTAGAAGTCAGGTAAGCTGGAATTCCGGATATCAAAGCGCAGGTGTATAGCGGACGCTACCTTGTTAACGTTCTGGCCACCATTTCCTTGAGCTCTAATTGGGGATAATTGAATTTCCCACTCTTGAATTGTGACGGAGTTCGAAATTTTGAGCATGATAAGTAAATGCCGGTAAGGACGATTGAAAGAGCTGATAAATTAACATTACAGATGCACAAATAGAAGAAAAGACATGAGCACGATTGATTTTAGACCCTATGAGGGATTCATATTTGATATGGATGGTACTCTAATCGATACCATGCCAGCCCACTTGGCAGCTTGGCAAGCAACTGCTGAGCGTTTTGATTTTCCGTTTTGCCAGGAATGGTTTCACAGTTTGGGAGGGATGCCGAGCTTTAAAATTGTTGAGGAACTAAATCGTGTGCATGAGCTTTCATTAGACCCTAAAACTGTCGCGACATTTAAAATGGAAACATTCGCTGCTATGGAGCTTCATGGTGACGTTATTCCTTGCACGAACATCGTGTTAGAGGAATATTTAGGCCATAAGAAAATTGCAGTCGGGACTGGCAGCCAACGAGAAAGTGCCATGCGCTTATTAAGTCATGCAGGTTTATTAGACAAGTTGGATGTTGTAGTAACCGCGAGTGATGTAGAGAACCATAAACCCTTTCCAGATACCTTTTTGGTGGCCGCGGAACAACTCGACTTGGAGGCGTCACAGTGTCTTGTGTTCGAGGATACTGAGTTGGGGAAGCGAGCGGCGCATGCAGCTGGTATGGATTGCGTTATGGTGCAAGATAATGAGTTGATCTTTTTCCCAAAACCATAGTGGCAATATCCCTTAATATGAGATCAAAATGGGGTGCAAATGCACCCCATTAATTTTTACCACATCATCGATCATGAATCATAGATGCTTATTCTGGTTGAACTAGCTCTTGGTATTCAAATGAAGGTACTACAACTTCTACGCGACGGTTTTTCTCACGACCTTCGCGAGTGCTGTTGTCAGCAACTGGGTTTTCTTCACCCATACCTTTGACTGTCAAACGATCTGAACCAATGCCAGCTGCGGTTAGGTAATCAGCAACAGATTGAGCACGACGCTCAGACAGTTTTTGGTTGTATGCCGCAGGGCCTGAGCTATCTGTGTAACCAGTAATCTCTACTTGAGCTTGAGGATATTCGTTCAAGAATGAAACAAAGTTGTCCAGACGTTCAGAAACGGACTCTGTTAACTTAGCACTATCGAATTCAAACGTACCTGTACCGTACTCTTCTTTGTGCACCTTGCTCATCATCACTGGTTCTGGATCTGGCTCGATCACTTCTTCCGTTACAACTGCTGCAACAACTGGAGCAGCTGCGAATTTGTAGTTAACACCGATACCAAAGAAGTTAGCATCCATGTCGTCCCACACGTCGTCAGACATGTCTTGGTAACGTTGGTATTCAGCGCGAACACTCCAGTTTCTATCGATCGAGTATTCAGCACCCAAAGAACCTGTTGGGACAAAGTCTGTTTCGTCATCAGACATCATGTAAGCACCACCGATCTTAGCAAACAGATTCCAAGAGTCGTTTAAGTGCCAGTTGAATTTAGGTGCAAGTGTTAAAGCCGTTAGATTGCCGTCAATCGTATTAATCGTATTAGCCCCTGACCTAGAGTTTCCTTCATAGTCGCCTAAGAAGTCTACGCCGTACTCTAGCCCGATGATATCGGTAAAGTCATAACCGATATGTAGTCCTGCACCGAACGCTTCATCATCACAAGGGCTATTTAGATAGCAAGCGTCGTCAAGTGTAGTCATGCCCACTTTGCCCCCGATGTACATTTCAGCTTGAGCAGAGTTTAAAAGCGCGCTACTACCAGCTACCACTGCTGCTACTGCAATTGCTACTTTGTTCATAATGTTTCCTTGTATTGATTGCATATTAACTTCTACTTCGTTTTATCAAAAAATTAGAAAAAACCAGTGTTTATAAGAAATTAGTTTAATACTCTAATCATTTCATATCAAGCAACAATATATTTGAACTTGATCAACATTTACTACCCAAAAATACCTCACAAACTTCTGATATTTCTTACATTGTAGTAAAGATTTTTTGGTGCATAAGAAAATTGATGATTATTTTGAACTTTTTTTCGTAAACTTTACTTTACATTGTGCGCGGTGGTTAACAGGTGGTTTTTATTTGCATTTATTTGCAAAAACTGATTGCAAGTCTACGCCTAAGCCGATAAGTTACTTAAACGCTAGACAGAAAATGACCACAGCCCTTGATGCTGCTCGCTTTGTGAACAATGTTGCAATGAGTTCAGTTGGTAAAAATGGGGTCGGAAATAAAACCAGGAAGTAGAAGTAATGTTTCAAACTGATGATGTAAGAATAAATAGAGTAAAAGAGTTATTGCCACCTGTTGCAGTATTAGAGAAGTTCCCAGCGACTGAAACCGCTTCTTCGACCACTTTTGATTGCCGTAACGCCATTCACAATATTCTTGAAGGAAAAGACGATCGATTACTCGTGATCGTTGGCCCGTGTTCTATTCACGATCCGGCTGCCGCGGTTGAGTACGGTAAAAAGCTAAAAGTACTACGTGATGAACTGGGCGAGCAGCTTGAGGTTGTCATGCGAGTTTATTTTGAAAAGCCGCGTACGACCGTTGGTTGGAAAGGCCTTATCAATGACCCTTACTTAAATGACACCTATAAGCTAAATGATGGTCTACGTATCGGACGTAAACTTCTTCTTGATCTAACCGATATGGGCTTGCCAACGGCAAGTGAATTCTTAGATATGATCACACCTCAGTACGTGGCGGATTTGATCAGTTGGGGCGCTATCGGTGCTCGTACGACAGAATCTCAGGTTCACCGCGAGCTAGCTTCTGGTCTTTCTTGTCCTGTAGGTTTCAAAAACGGTACAGACGGGAATATTAAAATAGCGAGCGACGCGATTCGTTCTGCAAGCGCTTCCCATCACTTCCTTTCAGTAACAAAATACGGTCATTCCGCGATCGTAGAAACCGCTGGTAATCCAGACTGCCATATCATTCTACGTGGCGGTAAAGAACCAAACTACAGTGCAGCACATGTAGCTCAAATTAAAGATGAGCTGGACACCGCAGGTCTGCCGAAAAAAGTGATGATTGATTTTAGCCATGCTAACAGCTCGAAGCAGTTCAAGCGTCAAATGCTGGTGTCTGATGATGTATCCGAGCAAATCTCAGGTGGCGAAGAAGCCATTTTTGGAGTGATGATCGAGTCTCATTTAGTTGAAGGTCGCCAAGACTTAGTGGATGGCAAAGCAGCCACTTATGGTCAGTCGATCACTGATGCATGTATTGGTTGGGAAGATACGGAAACGGTACTTCGTCAGCTTTCTGATGCAGTAAAAGCGCGCCGCAACAAGTAAACTCAACAGAAAAACTTTTTTAAAAGTGAATAGTGAAGAGCCAGAGGTACTATGCCTCTGGCTCTTTTTGTTGAGAATTACTCTCATATCTTTCTATTGCTTCTGCTTTCCTATATGTTATCTGTATACGTTGTAACCAAAAGGAATTTGGAATTGAATCGTAATGTATGGCTTCTATCCCTCTGCCAAGCCTTATTAATGACAGGGAATATTTTACTCATATCTGTTATTGCCCTTATTGGCAAAACACTTGCGCCGTCATCAAGTTTTATCACATTACCAGTTGCACTGCAGTTTTTGGGACTGATGGCCGCGACAATTCCCGCGTCGCTAATTATGGGCAAGTTAGGGCGTCGCCTTGGTTTTAGCCTTGGTAATGTCATTGGCATTTTGGGTGCTAGTCTAGCGACGTATGCATTAAGTCAACAAAACTTCTATCTGTTCTGCATGTCTACGTTTTTGCTTGGTGTTGGTATAGGTTTCGGTACTCTATACAGGTTTGCTGCCATTGAAGTGTGTGAAGAGTCGGCAAGGCATAGGGCGATTTCGATATCTATGGCGGGTGGGGTGTTAGCGGCGATCCTTGGACCTAATTTGGCGGTGTACTCACAGCAGTGGTCAGGTGATGGCTTATACATTAGTGCATTTGCTGTGCTTGTCGTGCTTTATATAACTGCGTTGGTTGTGCTACAAACCATTCGTTTTCCACCTGCACACACGCAGGCGCTACACGCTAAGGCGGATAAGCTGAGACTGATTATTCGTCGACCTAATTTCATGCTAGCAGTTATCGCGGCAATGGTTGCGTACGCGGTGATGAACATTTTAATGACAGCAACTCCTTTAGCGATGATTGGTTGTGGCTTTGATTTTGATAAAGCGGCGGGAGTGATCGAATGGCACGTGTTGGGTATGTTTGCACCTGCGTTTGTCACGGGCCGTCTGATAGAGCGGTTTGGCGCTAAGAATATGATTTTGGCGGGTGGATTGCTATTTGTTGCTTGTATTGGAATTAATATACATGGAGTGTCTATCTGGCATTTTAGTCTTGCTTTAATCCTGTTAGGAATAGGGTGGAACTTTATGTTTATCGCAGCAACCGGGCTGTTTAGTCAAAGCTATGAAGCGAAAAACAGAAGCAAGGCTCAAGCGTTTAATGAATTCTTCGTGTTCAGTTGTGTCACCATCACCGCATTACTATCTGGTTGGCTTGAGTCTACCGTAGGTTGGCAGAATCTTAATTTGTATGTTCTTCCATTTGTGTTACTCGTTATCGCGATGTTTGCGTTAAAAACGAATAAAAAGCCAGAATCACAAACCGCTTAATTAAGGCTTAATATATAACCCGGCCGATCGTGTCGGGTTTGTTTATTAGCTCAAATCAACAATCTCTTCTTTATGTTTTTATCGATAATGTGAATTCCCACAATAAAAATGTCGATTTGATAAGACTTTTTATCTAACTTTTTGTAATAAAAATAAAAATCCTGTATATATCTTGCCGAAAATCAATAAAAACTAAAGAAGTTTCGTCTATGTCAGCCAATATTTCTCATAAAGCTCAAGAAACTCTCGTGAGGGAGTCTGAGGAACTCGTCTCAACAACGAACTTACAAGGTGTTATTACATATTGTAATGAAGCCTTTTGCCGCGTTGCTGAATACACTCACGAAGAACTTGTCGGTCAGAACCACAATATAGTTCGTCATAATGATATGCCTAAAGCCGCTTTCGGTGACATGTGGGCACGCCTTAAACAAGGTAAAGCCTGGCGTGGAATGGTTAAGAATGCCACTAAGTCTGGCGGTTACTATTGGGTTGATGCTTATGTCACCCCTATCTACGAAGACAACCATGTTGTTGGGTATCAATCAGTGCGCGTGAAACCAAAGCGAGAGTGGGTTGATATTGCGACAAAAGCCTACAAAAGCATGCGTGCTGCAGAGAAGTCTGGCCGAACTTGGTCGTTGAAAATCAATGAAACCATTCGCTATGCGATTCTACTTGGTGCACTAACCGCACCTGCAACCGCATATGCGTTGTCTGTTGAAGGGCCGTTGGCTTGGCTTGCAAGTGCGTTACCTGCAAGTGTTCTGGCTCTGTTATTCCGCCAAGAGTTAATTGATACACCTCAGCAACTTAAAAAGTTACAAAAGCAATATGACAGCGTAAGTCGCTTGATCTATTCCGGTAACACGGCATTTTCGATTGCTGATTTCCATATCAAAATGCTATCCGCAAGAATTCGAACCGTGTTAGGAAGAATGACTGACTCCGCATTGCCTTTACAGCATTGCGCCGAAGAGCTTAGTCAAACAACGGCAGAAGTCTCAGCTGCATTAAATCAGCAAAATACCGATATTCATCGTGTGCGAGATGCTACCCAAGAGGTGGAGTTGTCGGCAAATTCGGTTTCTTCGAGTACCAATGATGCCCATATGTTGATTGATGATACATTGAAGTCATGCTTGATGGCGAAGGAGACCATTGATCAAACGCACACCAATCTAGCGCAATTAAGCCTTCAAGCTGAAAAAGCGACGGAAACGACGTATCAACTGAGTGATCAGGCGCAGAAGGTGAACCATTTGATGGAAGAGATTGGTGGGATCGCAGAGCAAACCAATTTACTGGCACTTAACGCGGCGATTGAAGCAGCAAGGGCAGGGGAGCAAGGTCGTGGTTTTGCTGTTGTAGCTGATGAGGTCCGCGCGCTTTCTGGGCGTACATCCAATGCAACTGAACAAATCCAAGCCTCTATCTCCACTATGTTGGCAACGATTCAAAGTTGGCAGAAAGATATTCTGGCAAACAAAGAGCAAACCGATGCCTGTTCTCAAGTAGCAGAACAAAGCGCGTTGCGTTTGTCTGAAGTTGAACAGATGATGCAAACCATGAGTGGGCTGATGGTTGATGTAGCAGAAGCGGCGAATAACCAGTTAAAGCTATCTAGTGATGTAAACCAGCACATTCATTCTATCGCTTCGACCGCAGAACAAAACTTGGCAGCAACACATTCAGTTGAGCAAAATAGCCGACAGTTGAAAGACCAAGTACAAGATTTCTATCAGCTCGCACTTCGATTTGAAGACAAATAGTCGTAACGAAAGTTGTGATGTTTATGCCCTGGCTGCGTTTATGCGAATAGGAGCCAGATAAAAGAAAGCCCCGCCATTGCTGGTGGGGCTTTTCAGTTTTCACATTCGCAATAGAGAAAACTGACTATCTTTTTACTGCAATTACGCGAGTAGCTCTTTTGCTGTGTTCACTACGTTTTCAGTCGTGAAACCAAACATTTTGAATAGTTCGCCGGCTGGTGCAGATTCACCGAATGAAGTCATACCAATGATGCGACCGTCGAAGCCTACGTACTTGTACCAGAAGTCAGCAATACCTGCTTCAATTGCGATACGTGCTGTTACGTCTGATGGCAGTACAGCTTCACGGTAAGCGGCGTCTTGTTTGTCGAATGCGTCTGTTGATGGCATTGAAACAACGCGTACTTTCTTACCTTCAGCAGTTAGCTGTGCTGCTGCTTCTACTGCTAGTTCAACTTCAGAACCTGTTGCGATAAGGATTAGCTCTGGCTTGCCTTCGCAATCTTTCAGAATGTAAGCACCTTTCGCGATGTCTGCTACTTGTTCTACTGTGCGCTCTTGTTGCGCAAGGTTTTGACGAGAGAAGATAAGTGCTGTCGGTGCATCTTTACGTTCAATCGCTAGTTTCCAAGCTACAGCGGACTCAACTTGGTCACATGGACGCCATGTGCTCATGTTTGGTGTTAGGCGTAGCGATGCCATTTGCTCAACTGGTTGGTGAGTTGGACCATCTTCGCCAAGACCGATAGAGTCATGCGTGTACACTTGGATGTTCTGAATTTTCATCAGTGCAGCCATACGCATTGCGTTACGTGCATACTCCATGAACATTAGGAATGTTGCGCCGTAAGGAACGAAACCACCGTGTAGCGCGATACCGTTCATGATCGCTGTCATACCGAATTCACGCACGCCGTAGTGGATGTAGTTACCAGAGAAGTCGCTTGCTTCTAGAGACTTAGAACCAGACCACATTGTTAGGTTAGAAGGTGCTAGGTCAGCAGAGCCACCCATGAACTCTGGTAGTAGAGCACCAAATGCTTCTAGAGCATTTTGAGACGCTTTACGTGATGCAATGTTTGCTGGGTTAGCTTGAAGATCAGCAATGATTTGGCTTGCTTTTTCTTCCCACTGTGCAGGAAGCTCACCGTTTACGCGGCGTTTAAATTCAGCTGCCAGCTCAGGGTACGCTGCTTCATAAGCTGCAAATTTCTCGTTCCACGCTGCTTCCTTAGCTGCGCCTGTTTCTTTCGCTGACCATTCTGCGTAGACTTCTTGCGGAATTTCAAAAGGACCGTGCTCCCAACCTAGTTCTTTACGTGTTGCTGCAATTTCCTCAGCACCTAGTGGCGCACCGTGACAGTCGTGTGAACCAGATTTGTTTGGTGAACCAAAACCGATGATAGTTTTAGTACAGATAAGTGTAGGGCGTGGATCCGCTTTTGCCGCTTCGATTGCTGCGTTGATCGCTTCAGAGTCGTGACCATCTACAGCAGGGATTACGTGCCAGCCGTATGATTCAAAACGCTTAGGTGTATCGTCAGAGAACCAACCTTCAACGTGACCGTCGATAGAGATGCCGTTGTCATCCCAGAACGCGATCAGCTTGCCTAGACCTAGAGTACCTGCAAGAGAACATGCCTCGTGCGAAATACCTTCCATCAGACAGCCGTCGCCCATGAACACGTAAGTGAAGTGGTCAACGATGTCGTGGCCTTCTTTGTTGAACTGTGCTGCTAGCGCTTTTTCAGCTAGAGCCATACCAACCGCGTTAGTGATGCCTTGACCTAGCGGACCCGTTGTGGTCTCGATACCTGGCGCGTAACCATACTCTGGGTGACCAGGAGTTTTAGAGTGAAGCTGACGGAAGTTTTTCAGATCGTCGATAGACAACTCGTAACCTGCAAGGTGCAGTAGAGAGTAAATCAGCATTGAGCCGTGGCCGTTAGACAGTACGAAACGGTCGCGGTCTGCCCACTCAGGGTTTGATGGGTTGTGGTTTAGATGAGAGCGCCAAAGAACTTCAGCGATGTCAGCCATACCCATAGGTGCACCTGGGTGACCAGAGTTAGCTTGTTGAACACCATCCATGCTTAGCGCACGGATTGCATTTGCTAGATGTTTACGATCCATAGTGATTACTTCTCGATATTTGATTTAAATAGAGGGAACTCGCCGAAACAAGTTCAAATAGAATTTTTTGAAAATAGTGCTGATGGTAAAAGCGAGTAGACGGGCTACTCGCTTTTGGTAAGCAATTAAAGCTTAGCTTCGATCATCGCTTCTAGTTTGCCTTGGTCAACGGCGAAGTTGCGGATACCTTCAGCCAGCTTCTCAACAGCCATTGGGTCTTGGTTATGTTCCCATAGGAACTCAGCGTGAGTCATTGGTGCTGGACGCTCAGCTGCGCCTTTAGAATCAACTAGTTTCTCAACTACTTCACCTTCAGCTGCTTCTAGTTCTGCAAGTAGAGCAGGAGCGATAGTTAGACGGTCACAACCAGCTAGTTCTAAGATCTCACCGATGTTACGGAAGCTTGCGCCCATAACTACAGTTTTGTAGCCGTATTCTTTGTAGTAGTTGTAGATCTTAGTTACAGATAGTACGCCTGGATCTTCTTGAGCTTCGAAGTCACGGCCTTCTTTCGCTTTGTACCAGTCCATGATACGACCAACGAATGGCGAGATTAGGAATACACCCGCTTCTGCACAAGCACGTGCTTGAGCGAACGAGAAGAGAAGCGTTAGGTTACAGTTGATACCTTCTTTTTCTAGGATCTCAGCTGCGCGAATGCCTTCCCAAGTTGAAGCCAGTTTGATAAGGATACGGTCGTTAGTGATGCCAGCATCGTTGTACATTTTCACTAGTTGACGAGCTTTCGCTACGCTGCCTTCCATATCGTAAGATAGACGAGCGTCTACTTCTGTAGAGATACGACCTGGGATAGTTTTTAGGATTTCTTTACCGATGTTTACTGCAAGCATGTCACAAGTATCTTGAACTTGTTGAGCTTTGTCGTTGCTCTGTGCTTTAGCGTATTCGATTGAAGCATCGATTAGAGGTGCGTACTCTGCGATTTGAGCGGCTTTAAGGATAAGAGAAGGGTTAGTTGTTGCGTCTTCTGGCTGATACTTTTTAATTGCATCAATCTCGCCAGTGTCTGCTACTACAGTCGTTAGTTTACGAAGTTGCTCTAACTTGTTGCTCATAATCGATCATCCTATTTAAATGGGCTTAAGCGTGATTTTTGTTATCACAGCTTGTGCATTTGCAAGCGAGTTAGCTAACCGTCTCATCGCATTTAATGAGACATCTGCTCAGCCAACTACGGAAAATTTCGTTACCGAACAAATGCTATGAACATTTGATCGATAGCTGAGTAAATGATGTGTCCATATTTATCCTATCTATGCTGAAAGTCAATCGCTGAAATGGACTTATAGTGAACTTCATCAACGTTTTTTTACTGTGTGTTTAGTGGTTAACCCAAATAAACGTTTGCCCTTATTGTTCAAAGCTTGAGCGTTGTCCAAGAGGGTAAAAAATTGTAGTGAGAAAATGTTATTGCGATGAGCAAATGTAGCGTTTAAATTGATAAAGAACATATGCTAAGTCAATGAGCATATGTTCACTTATTGCATACAATATCGATCCTCTTAAAGGGCGAGAGAAACCATGAGCAGTTCTAATCAAGATATTTCCATTGAAAACACGGATTTGTTGACAGAGATTTCCGTCGCGTATTATCAAGACGGTGCGACTCAGGAAGAGATATCGAGAAAATTTGCCATATCACGCGCAAAGGTCGGGCGAATGCTCAAGCAGGCGCGTGATGAAGGCATTGTTGAAATTACCGTTAAATACCATCCGGTGTTCAGCGCCAAGATTGAACAACGTTTGATCGAGCGATTCGGCGTTAAGCGCGCGCTTGTTGCTCTTGATCAACCGAATGAAGAAGCGCAACGACTACAGGTATCGGGATTGGTGTCCAATTATCTCACTAGCACGCTCAAAAACGGCATGGTGGTGACGGTCGGACAAGGGCGCAACGTGTCGTCTGTCGCTCACCATATTGGTGTTATTACGCCGCGTGACTGTAAATTTGTGTGTGGTATTGGTGGTATTCACCCGCGTGGCGGTATGTATAACGCCGACCATATTTGTCGTCAGTTGGCGAAGAAATATGGGGGGACCTCTGAAACCCTTTATGCGCCGGCATACGCAGAAAATAGAGAACAGAAGTTGGCCTTCATGCAAAATGCAACCGTGAAACAAACGCTCGACCTAGCACGTAAAGCCGATGTTGCTTTGGTTGGTATTGGTGACATGAGCGAAAACAGTTACATGGTCGACTTAGGTTGGTTTACGCCTGATGAAGTGGTTCAGTCGAGACTTCAACAAGGTGTGGTAGGGGATTTTGCAGGTTATGACTTCTTTGATATTCACGGTAATGTAGCGAACACGGTAATGAGTGACCGAGTAATTGGACTTGGTATTGAAGAGTTTCGGCCGATCTCGGAAGTTATTGCGATCGCAGCTGAGAACAGCAAGCCACTCGCTCTACTCGGAGCATTAAGAACTGGAGCGATAGACGTGATCGCCACGAGCGTTAGCAACGCATTAACCGTGCTCAACTTAGATGAGCAAATGCACGGTAACGCGACATCTGAACGCTAACGGAAATAGTCGGCTTTTGATGTAGTCAGGCTATGAGGAGGGACAAATCACTCATAGCCAGTTTCTATTTCGAAATGACAAGTTTGGTTTAGAAGCTGCGTTTAGTTTATTGGAACACATCATCTTTAGATAAACGTAAGATACTTTGTTAAACAGACACTTGTCTTAACACTCGATAGGTAGAGAGTGGTCTGCACCCCATTCGGTCCAAGAACCGTCGTACACCGACAGGTTGTCCAGACCAATTTGATACGCCGCGAGTAATAAAATGCATGCGGTTACACCGGAACCGCAACTAAAAATAATCGAATTGTCACTATCTATCGTTAGTGCGCTAAATATCTGTTGCAACTCTGAATTTGGTTTAATGTGACCGTTGGTCAAGAGTTCTTGAAACGGTAAGCAAACCGAATTTGGAATGTGCCCACTACGTAGACCTTCTCGTGGCTCAGGCACTTCACCAAGGAAGCGAGCTTTGGCTCTGGCATCGATGATATTGGCACTTTTATTGGTTGAATGAGCAAGAACATCTTGTGCACTCAAAAAGGCATTTTGGTTGAGCTTGCCCGCAAAGTTGCCTTCTTCGCTTGGTTGCGATAGGGCACTTTCGGCAGGGAGTCCTGCTTCAATCCAAGCTGGAAGACCGCCATTTAAGACTCGAACATTGTCATGCCCCATGGCTTTGAACATCCACCAAGCTCTTGGTGCCGCTAAAGTGCCTGAGTTGTCATAAACCACAATCAAGTCTTCGTTGTTCAAACCGAGTTGTTGCGCACTTTGGTTGAAGCCTTCTTCTGTTGGCATCATATGCGGTAGGGAGGAGCCGGGTAAGCAAAAGTCATTGTCGTAATCAAAGCGTAAAGTATTTGGAATCCACTTATCTTGAATCTTTTTACCTTCAGAAGGGATTTGAAACGCAATACTAGCGTCGAGGAGCTTGACGTTAGGTTGGCCGAGAAGGCTATTGAGTTCATCAGTACTAATCAGTGCTTGCATTGTCTTTAGTTTGCTAGGTGGATAATCTTACTGTTTTACAACAAAAAAATCGCATGTTCAAAAGAACGATGCGATTTTTAAGTTAAAGATTGAAGATTTGTTCTGAAAGACAGCTTTCGATTTACCCAGTTACATGGTCCAAGTGTTGTCTCCAGAAGTAATCACTTTCTGAATTGGGTCACTACCGTCATAGAACCAAATTTCAACAAGTAGGCTACCTTGGCTATCAGAAACATTAAAGTCGACATTTGCTGTACCATTGTTGAGTGGAACCGATGCGACTTTGCTTGGGTATTTTGCATCGTAGTTACCTGAACTGTTCTCGACAAACTCTTTGTACACGCTTAGGTGCGCTCGTTGAGAAGAGAAACTACTGATGTCTACATTGAGCGTACCTTCCGTCACTGGGTTGTAGCTAAAGCCATCCGGTACTACTAGGTCCTGCATGGTTGCATCTTCTACAGTTACGGTAGTCTCTTCTACGGTTTTTTCTTCCTGTTGGGTAGTGTCTTCCTCTACAACGGTGGTTTGGGTTGGTGGAGGTGGTGTACTGTTACCACCTCCGCCGCCACCGCCTCCGCCACAAGCTGTTAGTGCTAATCCCATGATGATTGTGATAAGTGCTTTCATAATGTTATCTCCCTATGGAATGTAGCATTTGTTAGGTGTTGGAGCGGTGTGCCAATCTGTGCTTCGTTCGCCACCAGACTCGGCCCAAGTTTGGAATTGAGGGTATGCATCGACCATGTCTACACGCTCTAGCGGCCAATCCCAATCTTCTACTATCAACAGTGCCCAAGGTAAGTTGTTTGCTGTTTTGAAGTACACACCTTGTACAGGGTCACTTGCATCGACGCCGACACCGAAGAGGTTTTGGTCATCAAACTGTTCTGTTGGTGCTTGGTCTGCTAAGTGAACCTCCCATTTACGACCTGGTTGGAAGGTAATCCCGTCGCCATGGTAAGTCCCCGGCGTTGCGAAGATGAACGGGTCGTATGGCATGGCTTGAATGGCTGAACGGTCAGAGCCTTCGGTGAAGTACACATTCAAGGTAAAGGTGAGTGAAACGTTATCATCACAGCCAGACTCGGTACGGAAGTAGCTACAGCTGCTCGCCGCGTGTGTGCTTAAGTCTTCACTGATGATGAAAATGGCTTCATCAGAAATACTTTCCAAGCCATTAGATGCTTGCTCTACACCATTGAAGGATAGCGTCGTTAATCCATTTTCAATCGAGCTTCTCAATACACCCGGTAGTCGGATTGCGAAGCCATTTTTGTAGCTTGCACCGTAAGCCGCTAGGTCGCCAGTAATTTGAATACTCTCAACATGACCCGCAAGACTGGTTTCGGTGATGCGGAATTTTACGACCACATCGTTCATGTCGTAGTCTGCGGTGTATGGCCAGTTATCTTCGTAAGCGACGGTGGCGTAATCTTCTGCACTCGGGAAATATTCCACTGAGTAACCATTACCAGTGATGGTAATTGGGTAATCTTCCACCTCACCAGATGTCGAACCACCATCGTAGTTTAATCCGGTTTGTTGGCTAAAGCGGAATCGGCTCCAGCTAGACCCTTCCGTTGCAGCGGTTGAAACGACAAACGGTAGGGGATTATTACCCGCAGACAGTAATTGGTCAGTAAAGACCTGTTCGCCTTCATCATCAAAGTCACCATCGCGGTTCCAGTCAAACCATGCTGATAGGTAGCCAGAAGTAGAAGCTGTCACATTCACAATTGAGCTTAAGCCTGGATCAAGTGCGGATACAAAACCAACACCATCTTCATCGGCTGTGCCCACAGAGTTGTCGTTTGCTTGACCGTCGGCATCACCATCTGGAGCGACGGAACCAAGCCAAGTTACACCGTCCACTTCGTGACGAGGACCGTTTGACGCAAGTGTTGTGTGGTAGCTGTCTGGAGCATCACCGAAATCAATTGGCTCGTCTTCGTTAATCACCGGAGCATTTGCACAACGTGCACCGTCATTTTGGCTTGAGCTTGGACCGTTGGATACAAACTCAACCGCAGGAACGATACCTGCTGCGATATTGGCTGCGTTGCCTTCCGAAAGGTCAACGCGATAGATTTTGCCATCTTGGTTACGTGACACGTAGTAGTTGCCGTTTACATCGAAGTAGCCAGCACCAAATGTGCCTAACTCGCCAGTGTCGCCTATCGCAGTCGTGTTACCATTCGATGGGTTGAACTGGTACAGCACTCCAGAATTATTGTCGATGCCGTAAAGGGAACCGTCGCCTGGATGGAATGCAAAGTCGGTTAGGTTCACAGTCGCTGTTGAGCTGATTTTCACGATGCTCAATGTCGCATTTGGATCAGAATCGAGCGGAGAAAGGTCAATGGAGAAAAGTCCTTTGCCTTTGCGGTACAAGTAGTAGACGTGGTTGTAAACGTCACCTACGTAAAACGTGTGGTCGGTAGGAAGACCCGAAACATTAAGTGTCTCTGCTTGGAAGTCTTGACCAAGACGAACAATCTTTTTGTTTGTGGTGTCGTAGCCGTAGATATAACGGTCAGTGAAGTTAAAGCCTACACCGTTGATGCCCGAAGCCAAACCTGTGTCGTCCTCTAAAAGAGTCGTAGAGCCTGTAACCAAATTGACGCCATAGATTTGAACCGGGGTTGATTGGAATAGGTATGCTTGGCTTGGGCACGTATCAAATGGCGCCGCTTGTGCGTAAGCGCTCGCTATTAGAGACCCAAGTAGTAGTGATGTCCTTTTCATAATTCGCCCTCTCATTGGTTCGTGATATATGCAATGAAAGGAATGTGCCAACTTTTAAGTTGTTGAATTTTATAGAGCTAAGATTTGTAAGAAGAAGGGTTGTAAATCTGATTGTCAAAATGAGAAAAAGCCCAACATCGAGTTGGGCTTTTTGGGAATGATTAGAGGTATAGAACTAACTACAAACCGGACAGGAGGGCATTTTCATCAGATTCATTTCTCGCCAAGACATGCTGAGCGCATCCAAAATCAGAATTTTTCCTTTCTTTGGTTGGCCGTAATCAGCAATCACTTTAATCGCTTCCATCGCTTGCACTGCGCCAACAATACCCACAACAGGCGCCATTACTCCGGCTTCGACACAACTTAGCGCATCGCTGCCGAAGAGGGCACTTAAGCACTGGTAACATGGTTGCGCTGGATCATCGTAAGTAAACACACTCACTTGGCCTTCCATGCGAATGGCCGCGCCTGAAATCAGCGGTGTTTTGGTCGCAAAACATAGGCGGTTAAGTTGATTGCGCGTATCGACGTTATCTGATGCATCGACAACAATAGTGTGCTGTTCGATCAAGCTTTTTAGCTCTGTATCATCAAGACGCTTTGCGATGGTATCTACAATGATGTGCGGGTTAAGCTCGCGTAGTGCATCGGCCGCTGATTCTACCTTCTTACGACCAATATCCGCATCGTGATGCAGTACTTGGCGCTGAAGGTTAGACAACTCGACGATATCATCATCAATCAGCGTGATTTTACCGACACCAGCAGTCGCCAAATATTGGCTTGATGCGCAGCCTAAACCGCCAGCACCAAGCATCAATACCGATGCTTGTTTGAGTGCTTCTTGTCCTTCAAAGTCAAACTGACGAAGAATGATTTGGCGGTTGTAACGCAGCATTTCCTGATCGGAAAGAATATCCACAACGTCTTCCTAGTAAAGGGTTGAGTTGAATAGTTGAACCTGAACCGTTTCGCCCACTTCAACTCGGCCGCGCTCACGTTCCAAGACAACAAAACAGTTCGCTAGGCTCATTGAGCGGAATGCGCCAGAGCTTTGGTTACCGGTTGTTTCAACCACAAACTTGCCATCTTCCAATGTGTAGATACCACGTTGGTAATCGGTACGACCTGGTGCTTTCTTAAAGGCGGTTTTGGTTGTTGCTGGAATAGACTCGGGTGCTTTCCATTCGGTATGGCCTGCAAGTTTTGCCAGCATTGGTTGAACAAGCACGTACATAGTGAGCACGGCAGAAACCGGGTTACCCGGCAGACCACAGAACCAAGCAGTGCTTAGCTTACCAAACGCGAAAGGTTTACCCGGCTTGATTGCTAGCTTCCAGAAACCGATTTCACCAAGCTCTTCAAGAATGTCTTTGGTGTAATCCGCTTCGCCTACACTGACACCGCCGGAGGTCACAACCACATCTGCCAATGTTTGCGCTTGTTCAAAGGTTGCTTTCAGAGTCTCTGGGCAATCTGGAATGATGCCAAGATCAACGGCTTCACAACCGAAGTTCTCGATAAGTGGTTTAATACCGTAACGGTTGCTGTCGTAGATCTGACCTTCGTCTAGCGGTTCGCCCAGTGGTTTAAGTTCATCACCAGTAGAGAAGAAAGCAACTTTGGGTTTACGCACTACTGTCACATGGCTTATACCAAGAGACGCAATCATCGGAATATCGCGAGGTGTCAAACGTGCACCTTTTGCCAGTACGATGTCGCCTTGCTTGATGTCGTCACCTGTTGGGCGGATGTTGTTTTGTGGCTTCACGTCGGTTTGGTTGAACTGAATGCCATCATCTGTCACTTCAGTGTTTTCTTGCATGATAACGGCATCACAACCCTGTGGGATTTTTGCGCCAGTCATGATGCGAACACAGGTACCTTGAGGCCATTCACCTTCAAAAGGTTGTCCTGCAAATGATTTACCTGCCAGAGGCAATACAGAAGATGACTCAAGATCTTGAATGCGAATAGCGTAGCCATCCATTGCTGAGTTATCGAATGGCGGTACGTGAATAGGAGACAAGATATCTTCTGCCAGTACAAAACCGAGTGCTTCAGCAAGTGGAAGAGAAAGCGTTGTTTGGATAGGTTTGATTCGCGATAGCATTTTGTCCATCGCTTCTTCAATTGGCATCAAGCCAGGTGCGTCGCAGCAGCCCATTGAGAAAATCCTGTGTTCTTTTGTTTTGTGGCAACTTTACCATAAAAAGGGGACCGAGTAAGAATGTCCACCTATAAAATATGGGTGTAATTATTCAAAAATCCGAGTATCCTTGTCAGCCATCCGAAAGGGGTAAAAAGCCCGCGGAGCTCAAGAAAATCAGCTCAGTACCTTCATCTGATGTGACTTGGTGTAAAGACACGAACTGAGCAACTCAAAGCGAAAAGTATGAATGCAATTTTGATTGGGTTTGTACGAAGGCTGAAGTAAAACAAAAGAGGAAGTGGAATGTCAGGTCTTAGCGAGTCAGCGAAGTTAGTAAAAGAAGCGCTAGAGCAACGCGGTTTGGAAACGCCAATGCGTCCAAACAACGTAAGTCGTGAAGAGAAGAAAGAGAAGATCGAACACCACATGCGTGAGATCTTAGGTCTGCTTCAACTTGACCTCACTGACGATAGCCTAGAAGAAACCCCTCACCGCATTGCTAAGATGTACGTTGACGAAATCTTCTCTGGTCTGGATTACTCCAACTTTCCTAAAATCACGGTGATTGAGAACAAGATGAACGTGAGCGAGATGGTTCGCGTGAAGGACATCACAGTGACCAGTACTTGTGAACACCACCTTGTGACCATCGATGGCAAGGCTGCTGTGGCTTACATTCCACGTGGCAAGATCATTGGCCTGTCAAAGATCAACCGTATCGTTCGCTTCTTTGCCCAGCGTCCACAAGTTCAAGAGCGTATGACTCAGCAAATTCTTGTTGCACTTCAAACGTTGCTTGAGTCCGATGATGTGGCAGTGACGATTGACGCAACACACTACTGCGTGAAATCTCGCGGTGTGATGGATGCAACCAGCGAAACCACGACAACAGCATTGGGCGGTATCTTCAAAAGCAACCCAGCAACGCGTGCCGAGTTTCTGCACGGTTTACGTTAGGTAACCAAGCACTATTCTAAGAGGATGGCAAACGCCATCCTTTTTTTATGCTTGTTTAGAAAATGACTTCATGATTTCTGGCCAATACATTTTGACGTAACCTGCCGATACCCAAACAACCAATACAGTCGCGATACTGAGCTCTAGAAAACCAAAGTCGTGCAGCCAGTGCCAGTGAGGGTGCGATTCGGCAAAAAAAGAGGTTAAGCGATGCATTGCGATAGCGCTGATCACGGAAGGAAAGGTTACTGCCGCGATAGAAGGTTGAAACTTCAAGCGAAGTAAGCGGAAGTAACATAAGTAGATCAATAAAGTCATAGTGATGGCGATCCCTGCCAATGCGCCTGTTAGTATCGGATCAGGTAAGGGAAAGTTCACCAAGTATGCTGCTAATGACAAGTTTACCGGCGCGGCCATAATCGCGAGGGTCGGTCTTGCTCGCCTTGGTAGAGAGCCGAAAAACACTAAGCGATACAACACGAGTGGCAGCATGAAGAAATAAATGCCGATGCACATCATCGCTAATGTTTCGGAGAATAAGTTGTGACCTAGTTGAGAACCGGCTAGTGAACTACTGATTAGCCCCACCGGATAAAGAAACCAACTCGGTACGATATTGGACATTTTGAAGTTCATTAGCTGAAAGCTAAAAAACAGCACCATCATAGTAAAATGCAGCAAAAGCGCCATAAACCAAAGTGGATAAGCGATGATAGGCGCTACAGCGGCAAGATAATCTGCAAGGATCAGTAACGCCATACTCATTGGTGCCATTAAACTACCACTCAGTGGGTGACGAATGTCGACCATGAATAATCGTGGATTCGCGGCATATTTTATGAGTGCAGGGGCGAGTAAAAGTGCGCCGAGTGACGCCAAAAATGGGCGTATCGGTTCACCAATCTCAGGAACATAGAGTGCCCAAGCTTGCCCTAAACCTATCATACCTAGTGCCAACGCGGCTTGAGACGGCGGGACACTATAAAACTGCACAGGTCTTCTCCAGTTCAAATCTACTCCATTTGATTTTTGCCTGAATGAAACGAAACATGACGATTTGGATGAAATGCTCTATTTAAGTAGCGAATACTAACAAGTATGGAGAGGGGTTTCTCATGAAAGGTGGTGAGCAAATATCAGAGAATGATAATTTTGTGAGTTTGGTATCGAATATTTGGGAAAAGATGTAAAAATGCAGAGTTTATCGCTCCAAACCCTTCGATAGTCTGGAGCGAAGTGATAACAAAGAGAATGTTATGTTGATTGATTCTCCGGTAGATCCTGCTGGCGTAACTTTTCGTTTTTGATTGTACGATGCAGCAGCTGGCTGTAAATAGGTTGTCCACCCAACAATTGAGCAATAATCACAGCGCCCAAACAAGTAATGATCAATGGCAGGATTAAGTAGTAGTTATTCGTCATTTCAATCACTAACAGAATACCAGTAATCGGTGCACGTACCGTTGCAGCAAACAGGGCACCCATGCCCGCAATCGCAAAAACACCAGGCTCGATATCAAGCGCAGGGAGCAAGACATCAGCACTTGCTCCGAACGCATAGCCAAATAAGGTTCCCAGAGCAAGCATAGGTGCAAAGATGCCTCCCGGCGCACCAGAACCAAAACAGAGCAGGGTTGTAATTACGCGACCAAAGAAAAGCAAAACTAAAATAGATACCGAGTAGTTACCGTTAGTAATGTCAGGAATAAGGCCGATACCACCACCAGTTAGTTGGGGTACGTACAAAAGAAGCAAACCAAACACGCCTCCCAGTAGCGAACCCACAATCAAGTAGCGCTTACGATCGTTTTTGTGAATTGCGACAAAACTGTCTTGTGCCACGGTAATCAGTTTATTGAAGATCACGCCAAACACGCCAAACAATGCGCCAAGCAATAAAAACAGCCATAGGGTTTGAAGCTCTGGCGACTGGTATTGCGGCATAGTGATAACGGCGTCTTGCCCGTTGATGGCGCGAAACACTATGTTCGCCATAATGGCAGAAATGATCACTGCGCGAATTGAGATCAAAGAGTAGCGAAACTGAGGTCGCATTTCCTCCACAACGAACATAATGCCTGCGAGTGGGGCATTAAAAGCCGCAGCCAAACCGCCAGCAGCACCAGAAGCGAGCAGGGAGTGGCGGGTATCGTCATCCTTTACGCGGAATATATCGGTCACCATTCGACCAACAGCGCCCCCCATTTGAACGGTTGGGCCTTCACGACCCAGCACCATACCTGAGCCAAGTGCGCCCATGCCGCCGAAGAATTTTACTGGTAGAACTCGCCACCAGCGCACTGGACGAATATTATCCATTGCCCCTTCGATTTCAGGAATACCAGAACCTGCCGCTTCTGGCGCAAAGCGGTGCACAAGAAAATAGCCAATAAAAGCTAAAAGTGCGCTAATGAGAACCGCTGCCAGCCACAACGGTAGAACATTACCAATTTCGCTTCTTAACCATTCTGTTCGTGTTTCAGAAACGAAATGAACGGCAAGCTCGAAATACGTACCGACAAAACCAGCCAACGTACCCACAATGGCGGCCATAATGAGAACAGAAAATGGTGTTGACCCTCGAGAGACAAACTGGTTAATCGCATCTTTCGGTACGTGCGCCAACACAGATTTCACAATTCTCTCGCGTTTGGTCATTAACAAGCTCTCCTGTTGCTGGGGGGAAGGGACGAAAGAAAGTATACGCTTCGCAGAGTCTAGACCTAATCAATAAAGATGCAATTTAGCTTTTCACTATTGAGTGTTCGAAGTGTCGCGATATTATTCATTCACTCAGATTGTGCTATTGCTCTCATAATTTAGGATAAAAAACTTGTTTTTTGAGAAAAATGAACCATGCTTTAATTGTAAAGCAACATGACTGCTTCAGAAGGAGGGATGTGAGGTTTTACACACAATTTGGATGGATTCAAACCCTACGGTAAGTCCTCGTTTTATGTTCGGGATGCATCAATAGACATCGCCGATTCGCACACTCACGATTGAGTAACGAGGTAGAGGCGCACGCACATGTGCGCCTTCTTAATTTCTGCGTTATAACTTTCATCACCATAACTTTCATCGCCACCTGCCACTATTTTTCTCTTGAACATTTTTTTGCAGTCAGTAATGTCTTGGTTCGATGTCAACCAACTAGAGCAGTGCATGCGCTTTTATCTTCGACTCTTACTTTCTTTATGTTGTTGTTCGGTAACGTTTCCGGCACTTTCAACGCCGAGCTGGTGGCAAGACACGTTGTCAGCAATGCCGTACTCCAATTTAAAAGAGCGTATAGAGACAAGGGGAAGCTGGTATCGCTGTGACGTGCAGCAGCAAGATGTTTCAACGTATATCAGCACATTTTGTTTGGACGATTTTTCGTACTATCAGCAGCATCTGTATGGTGAAGTTGTTTTGGGAAAGGACAGTGCTCAGTTCTCTTTTTTGACCGAATATCAATGGCAAAGTCTCAATGACTTAATCCTCAATTTAAGAAAAGACGGATTAGTTTTACGCAACATAACTATCGGACAAGAACACTATGACGTCGTTGAAGCGCTGGAAAACAAATCTTCTGAGCTTGTCGATAAAGAAGTTATCTTGTTGATAAACCGCTATCCGCAAGAAACGATTCGAAGCTTATTTTGGGTAAAACCGGACGAGTTTTCGTCGCCATCACCGTCTTTAAATGTGGAATTGCACAGCGATGGCGAAATTATCGATGTTAAAGTGACTCGTTTTTAGATTCTTTATGGAGAGATAGGAAGGTCGCCATCGCAGACTCGTCTAAAAATCCATCCGATTTTTTGTGCGCACGCAGGTATTGATAGCCAGCGATGAGCTTACGGTGCTGTTCTTCTGCCTCATCTGGCAACGGCTGATTCATAACGTGTTGAAATGCAAGTTTGTACGCATCCATATCTACGACTTCAGCGCGGCGATATAAATAACCACATCCCGTTGCTAACCATTCGAGAGAGCAATTGGCGCGCATTGCAATTTGATTTGCTTTGGTTAGGCTAGGTTCACTGCCTTTAAGGTATTTGCGTATTAAAGCTTCAGACACATCGACGCGTCGAGCGAACCCACTGATGCTTTCTTCTCCGATCAGGGTGGCTAGGCGTTGGGCAAAAGACATATTTCGTACTCCAGTTCGAATTGCGAAAGTTTACCCGTTGAGCCGGTACGAAAACAAGACTACGATGAATGCAGATCAATTGAAGGAGAAAACCCATGGTTGCAAAAGTAGTAACTGCACCAAAAGGCCCAGAGTTCTCAGAGCTGGTTCAAGGATATTGGCGTGCAGTTGAGTGGGGAATGACGGCTCAAGAGCGTTTGTCATTTCTTAAGCAACACATTGAGTTAGGCATTACGACAGTCGATCACGCCGACATCTACGGTAATTACGAGTGTGAGGCGTTGTTTGGTGAAGCGTTAGCTTTAGACAAGAGTGTTCGTGAGCAAATTCAGATCGTGACGAAATGCGACATCAATTTGTGTGGCGATAAAACGCCAGAGCGTAAGATCAATCACTACGACACGAGCTCAGCACATATCTACCAATCGGTGAATAACTCGCTAGAACGTTTGAATGTGGATGAAATCGACGTACTTTTAATTCATCGTCCTGACGTGTTAATGGATGCGGACGAGGTTGCAGAAGCATTTTCTGAGCTTCACAAAGTCGGCAAAGTGAAGCACTTTGGCGTGTCTAACTTCACTCCACGCCAGTTTGAACTGCTGCAATCTCGCTTAGGTAAGCCGTTGGTTACTAACCAAGTGGAAATCAACCCACTTAACTTTGAGGTTGCTCACGATGGAACGCTTGACCAAATGCAAATGTTGCGTACGCGACCAATGGCTTGGTCTTGCCTCGGTGGAGGTTCAATTTTTAGTGGTGACAGTGAGCAAGCTGTTCGTGTCCGTAACGAATTAGAAGCAATTCGTGAAGAAGTGGGCGCAGCGAGTATTGACCAAGTAATTTATGCCTGGGTACGTCGTTTGCCATCTAACCCTATTCCAATCATTGGCTCTGGTAAAATCGAGCGTGTGCAAACTGCAGTTAATGCATTGAACATCGAACTTACTCGAGAGCAATGGTATCGCGTATGGGTGGCTTCTAAAGGTCATGGTGTGCCATAGAATTGATATCTTATCGATGAAATTGTTATTAAAGGCATCCTCTAGCAGGGTGCCTTTTTAGTTTTAGCGCGTTACTGTTTACCCATTATGGAAATGGAAAGAATGAAATTCGAGCAAAAATGGGCTTTGGATGTTAGCTGCAACTTTTTGCTTACTTTGGGTGGAGGAGTTTTACCCATGTTTGTTTTATGTCACTAAACAGCGAATGTGATGCTTGCTTTTTAGTCATTTTGTTCACTCATTCATTCATATTGCGTATGCTTATTGAATAATAAAGAAATAAAAAACTCGTCAGTTTTCTCGTATTACATGCTGTAACAATCTGTTAGACTCCGGCGCAGATTGTGGAATATAAAAAGGTGATTGAATGTCTTTTCCCGTACTCATCTGTGATGATTCAGCGTTAGCACGCAAACAGATGGCGAGATCACTACCAGCCACATTGAATGCCGATATTACGTTTGCTATCCACGGAAAAAACGCGCTAGAAGAACTCGAAAAAAACGAGTTTAAATTGATGTTTCTTGATTTGACCATGCCAGAAATGGATGGCTTTGAAACACTAGAGCACATGCAACGGTTGGGGGATAAAACTCCGGTGGTTGTTGTGTCGGGGGATATCCAACCTAAAGCGAAAGAGCGCGTGTTCGCACTGGGTGCAAAAGCGTTTATTCAAAAACCGATCGCCAAAGATGAACTCAAGAAGGCGCTTAAAGAGTTGGTCGAGCCAGAACCTCGTCCTCAAATTATCACGCCTGTCTCTATTGAGTTACCGATTTTACGTCGTCGCGATATTTACATGGAAGTGGCTAACGTTTCAATTGGTCGAGCAGCCGATGCGTTGGCGCGTCACTTTGACGTGTTTGTGCAACTACCTCTGCCGAACGTCAATATCTTTGAAGTGAGCGAACTTCACATGGCGCTACGCGACTTGGCGTCGCATGACAACGTATCGGGCGTTTGTCAGGGATTTTGTGGCGAAGGTATTGCTGGCGAAGCGCTAGTGATTTTGAGTGATTCAAGCGTATCTGATCTCAAAAAGTTGATGAAAGTACCAGCAGACAGCGAAGAGCTAGAAGAGCTTGAGCTGCTAATGGATATTTCTAATATTTTGGTGGGGTCGTTCTTAAATGGTTTAGGCGAGCAGTCTGAAGTCCGATTCTTCCAAAGTCCACCAGTACTCCTTGGTCAACATATCTCAATTGACTCGATCATTGAATCTACAACTGGAGCATTCAGCCGCACGATGACATTCGAAGTGAGCTACAACATTGAAGGAACGTCGATTCGTTGTGACTTGTTGTTTATGTTTGTGGATGAATCCTTGCCGCTGCTTGATAACAAACTGTCTTATCTAATGGAGGAGTTCTAATGTTGAATATGCCAGCAGAGTTTGAACAATTCCATTGGATGGTGGATATGGTACAAAACGTTGACATGGGCTTAGTGGTCATTGATCGAGATTACAATGTACAGGTCTGGAATGGGTTTATGACTCATCACAGTGGTTTGCAGTCTCATGATGCGATAGGTCGTTCTATATTTGATATCTTCCCTGAAATCCCACAGGAGTGGTTTAAATTAAAAACAAAACCAGTGTATGACCTAGGCTGTCGCAGCTTCATCACATGGCGACAACGACCTTACTTATTCTGCTGTCGCAATGTTCGACCAGTTACGCAGCAAGCGGAGTTTATGTACCAGAATGTTACGTTGAACCCAATGCGCACACCGACTGGAAAAATCAACTCGTTGTTTTTGTCTATACAAGACGCGACGGCTGAAGCTCTGATGTCTCAGAATCAATAGCGATAAAAAACTTTCTCAAAAGCCAAGGTCCGCCTTGGCTTTTTTGTATACTTATAATTGTGTTTCCCAATGCGTAGAACGTGAATATGGACTTTAATCTCGCCCTAAAACTCTATACCGCAGAGCAAGTAAAAAACGGTGAAACGCTGGCTGCGCAAATGGCTGGTGTTTCTATGTATAGCTTAATGCAACGCGCTGGTATGGCCGTGTATGAGCGCTTTTTACATCTGTATCCTAAATCAAAAAATATCTTAGTGATTTGCGGTAAAGGGAATAACGGTGGCGATGGTTACGTATTTGCATCTCTTGCGAAACAAGCTCAACTCAATGTACATGTTTTCCAAATTGGTGATGTATCTGTGCTAAAAGGTGATGCTTTGCGCGCATACCAAGACTGGCAGTCAATCGACGGTGTTAACAATGATTGGGATGAATGGAATACCGCATTGCTAGAAGCAGATGTGATCATCGATGCCATGTTAGGCACTGGTTTAAGCGGTGAGGTTCGTTCGGAGTATCGTCGCTATATTGACCAAATTAATCAAATTCATACCCCTGTGATTGCAGTCGACGTTCCTTCTGGTCTGTGTGCTAATACAGGTGCAGTTTTAGGTGATGCTATTCGTGCCGAGCATACTGTAACCTTCATTGGGGTTAAACAAGGCTTATGCACTGGACAAGCGAGAGATCGAGTTGGCGAGCTCTACTTTTGTGGTTTAGGCGTCAATACTAAGTTTGATACTATCGAAGTAGAAAGTGCATTAGGTATTGATCATCAGGTTGTTTCAAGATTAATGCCCAAGCCAAATCCAACGGTCCATAAAGGTGACAACGGGAAGTTGCTTTGTGTTGGTGGCAATCAAGGGATGTCTGGAGCGATTCGTTTATGTTCCTCCGCTGCGATTAGAGCCGGAGCGGGTTTAACTGCCGCAATTACTCACACGAGTAGCCTTATTCCACTGCAGGTTGGTTGCCCAGAAGTAATGAGCCAGAGCATCACCGCTGACTTACTCAGGGATACTGAGAACGACTTAACTAAACGCATTCGCTGGGCTGACGTATTAGTGTTTGGTCCTGGCTTTGGAGATGATGAGTGGGCTTATCAAGCCTATCAATATCTGGCTCAAGAGCAGAAACCTAAAGTTGTTGATGCTGATGGCCTCAATATTCTAGCGATGCTGAGTCAGCGATGCGATGGCACTCTGGTGTGCGACAACCATCGAGTGATCACGCCGCATCCTGGAGAGGCAGCTCGACTACTAAATGTAACCATTCAACAAATAGAAAGTGACCGATACTCTGCTGCAAGACAACTGCAAGAGCGTTATGGCGGTGTAGTGGTTTTAAAAGGCGCGGGGACGCTTATTTACGATGGAACGAGAATGTACGTCTGTCTAGCGGGTAACGCCGGAATGGCGACGGGGGGAATGGGAGATGTGTTATCTGGAGTCATTGGTGCATTACTAGCCAAAGGTTTACCAATTTCTGTTGCCGCACGTTTAGGTGTGGTACTTCACAGTCATGCTGCTGATATAAACGTGAGTCAGAATGGTCAAATTGGTCTTTTGGCAAGTGATGTCGTTAGCACTCTTCGTACCGCTATCACCCAAGAGCTCTATCGAAATTAATTAGATTTCATGCATTGCTGAGAAAATTGGTCGATTTTTTTGAGTACTTTTTTACGAATTAGCAGGGCATCTTAGTATTAGGTGATTGAGTTTTAGGCAGGTTTGAGAGGTGATGCGTTTTAATTTTTAAGATATGACGCAAAGGTTTGCGCAATAGGTTAACTCAAGTACTTTCTCAAGTTGTTGATAGTTATAAATAATAAGAGGTTTTGGTGACTTGGGGAGCGTTTTTGATATGCGATTTTCAAGATGGTATCACAAAAAAAATTCAAATATCAGACTTGTAGGAAATAAATCACAGCCTATAATGCTGAAAACCGGAGCGTCTGCCAACGCTCCGGTTTTTTTGTGTCCGAAGAACAGTGAACTCGTCTGCCAACGAAATCACTACGCACTCTGGAATGACACATATACATATGAATCAAGGAATTACACAATGCGTATCGAACAAGAACTTAAGTTAGGTTTTAAAGATGTACTGTTTCGCCCGAAACGTTCTACCCTTAAGAGCCGTTCTCAAGTAAATTTAACCCGCGATTTTACATTCAAGCATAGTGGTCGTCAATGGTCTGGTGTGCCAGTAATCGCAGCAAACATGGATTCGGTTGGTAGCTTTGCAATGGCTAAAGCGCTGGCTGAGCATGGTGTAATGACCGCTGTTCACAAACATTACACGGTAGAAGATTGGGCTGAGTTTGCTAAATCAGCAGATAAAGTAACCATGAATAACGTTATGGTGTCTACTGGGACATCTGACGCAGACTTCCAAAAAACCAAAGACATCATGGCACTTTCAGATGAATTTATTTTCATTTGTATCGACATTGCTAATGGTTACTCAGAGCATTTGGTCGAGTATGTTGAACGCGTGCGAGCTGAGTTCCCAGACAAGGTCATTTCTGCAGGCAACGTGGTTACTGGTGATATGTGTGAAGAGCTAATCCTAGCTGGTGCAGACATCGTTAAAGTGGGTATCGGCCCAGGCTCTGTATGTACAACTCGTGTAAAAACGGGTGTTGGTTACCCGCAGCTTTCTGCAATCATCGAGTGTGGTGATGCAGCGCACGGCCTTGGTGGCATGATCGTCGGTGACGGTGGTTGTTCTTGTGCGGGTGACGTAGCGAAAGCATTCGGTGGTGGCGCGGATTTCGTAATGCTAGGCGGGATGCTAGCGGGTCACGAAGAGTCAGGCGGCGAAGTGATCGAGAAAGACGGCGAGAAGTTCATGAAATTCTATGGCATGTCGTCGAAGAGCGCGATGGATAAGCACTCAGGTGGTGTCGCTGGCTACCGTGCGGCTGAAGGTAAAACCGTATTATTGCCATACCGTGGTAGCGTTCACGGCACTATTCAAGACATCCTTGGCGGCGTTCGCTCAACATGTACATACGTGGGTGCAGCAAAGCTTAAAGAGCTAACCAAGCGTACTACATTCATCCGCGTTCAAGAACAAGAGAACAACGTGTTCGGTAAAGAGTAAATCGACTGAATGTAACAAGTGTAAAAGCAACCATATATTGATATTTGGTGCAACCATAATTTGATATTGCCTCTTCGTAAGTCTATTGCTTTTTAAGTTTATGACATTTTTGAAGGGGCTATTTTATATCTGCTTTAGGATGAAATACCTAGCTAAGTGAGTTTGTTTAACACTTCTATCATGGCGTAGGTTTTTCCAACTTGAGCATTGTAATTTCTCAAACTTAACTAAGCGGCAATGAAAATACATGCTTAACCATAGGAGCCATCGTAATCGCTAAGTCATTAAATAGGCGAGGTCTTCCAGGTTGGTTCCCTTGCTTGATTTGCTTCCATAGCTGAACAGTCTCTTAATTAAAAATGTCCGTTAACAGCGGGTGATTAAAGCTTGGTTGTTGTGTTTCCAATTGGTTGTTCTGTAGCGAGGCTGGCTATTAGCCTAAGTATATGAGTGAACTTAGCTGCTCAGCTCATGGGTTGAAGATTTAGTTGCCTGATTTAGGAAACAAAGCTAGTACCCGGCACTAATTTGAATTTTAAGGTAATAAATCACGAATATAACAGTAGAAGTGAAAGACATGCGCTTAATCTGATTAAGCGCATTTTCTGTGTTTTAAGTTTAGTATTTCACTTCGTAGTTCAAGTGGAAGCGACGACCCGGTGCGTTGTAGTAACGTGAGTTGTTACGCTCTGATTGCGCGTACGCCGTCATGTAGTCTTCGTTGAATAGGTTTTCAACAGCGAAGCTTAACGTACCGAACGGAAGATCGTAGTCCACACCAGCGTTTGCAACGAAGTAGCTGTCTACTACGTATTTCGCGCCAGAAGTGATTTCATCTTCTTTATCACGGTTGCCTGAGTAAACCAGCGTCATGTTGTAGCGACCGAATTCGTAAGCGTCGTAACTGATAACAGACGTTACTTTCAATGGTGCGATACGCGTGCCGTCTAGTGGTTCCCAGCCGCTGTCTTCGTTAAGTTTACGCTCACCTTCTTGCCAAGAGATTGTGCTGTCTGTACGAAGGTTAGCAAGAATGCTGTAACCAAGCGTTGCTTCCGCACCCCAAACTTTTTCTGGTGCACGAGTACTTTCTAGCGCATCGCCGGCTTCGTTTACGTTCAGTGTCGAACCTAGGTCAGATTCGCTGTAGAACGCTGCAAGAGAGTAGTCCGCTTCACCAAGGAAGCCGCGCACACCCACTTCGTAGTTGTCTGTAGTAATTGGCTTAATAGCACCTTCAACGGTCGAGCTGTTACCAGAACGAATGTCACGTAGTGCTTCGTTCGTTGACATACCTTGCGCGAAAGACGCAAACAGCTGGTGGTTGTCGGTCAGATCGTGTGTCACACCAATGTTGAATAGGAACTCGTCAAAGTACGGATCACCGCCTTGAACTTGGTCACCTGCGTTGTTGTGCGTGTTACCTACCGTGAAATCATCCACGCTTAGGCGAACGTACTCGTAACGGATACCGTAAGAAAGAACCGTGTTATCGCTTACATCAGTAATGAACTGTGCGAATGGTGCGATAGCAAACTGCTCTACATCCGGTGTGTTGTTGTAGAAACCGACGCTGTTTGGTTGTTTGAACGACTGTTGTTCAACGTCCATACCCCAAGTCACGAATGCCCAATCAATTTGGCTAGAGATGTCGGCTTTCACGCCGAAACGATCAAAATCTGTCTCGTTGTGGCCGTATAGCGTTTGACCAAAGGTTGGAGAATTTGGGTTCTTGTCTTTCATCGCAAGCGTGAACGTCTCAGTGTCCTGAGCCATCCAGTAACCCGTTACATCTAGCATACCTAAGCCAAAGCCCAGATCTTGGTAACGTGCTTGGTAGTTAGCGAACGTACGTGTCACATCGTTTGGTTTCGCGCCATCTTTGCCTGCAACGCCGTTGTTGTAACCAGGGCCACAGTGAACCGCTTCTGCAGGTTTGCCGTTAGCTGCATCGCCATTCGCTGCACACCAACCGTCGTTGTCAGTAATGTTACGAACGCCAACAGTCAAAGTCAGTGAGCGATCTTCGTCGATGTTACGGTTCCAAACGCCGTTTACGTTTAGGTTGTCCATGTCATCTTCGTTGTTTACCGAAGGTAGGCGGTCACCGTTAGCATCGTAGCTGCCGCCACGTTGCTCGTAACCCAAACCTAAACGCCATTGATCTTTCTCATCCCCGCCTGTCGCTTCTTGGTATACGTTCCAAGTGAACGCATCGCTACCAAACTCTTGGAAGCTTGTGCCAACTTTAGTGCGGTATTCTACCGCGCCTTCTTCTGGCATTTTGGTGATCACGTTGATGATACCGCCCTGTGCGCCAAGGCCGTATACCGCAGAACCACCACGGATAACTTCGATACGCTCTACGTTTTGCGGATCAATGGCCGACAACTCTTGGCCGAAGTCTAGGAAGCTGTTGTTTTGTGCAACGCCGTCAATCAGTAGCAGAACACGACGGCCACGGATTTGGTTTTGACCTTTGCTGCTCAGGTTACCGTGAACAGAAGTTCCCATACCCGGAACCAACGTTGAAAGCACATCGTTGATGCTGCGGCTTTGGTTTAACTGAGATTGAAGTTGTTTTTGATCGATAACGGTCACAGAGCGAGGAACGTCGTTAAGCAGCTGTTGAGAACGGCTTGCGGTAACAACCATTGTTTCCATTGCTTGGACTTGGTCGTTACTTTCCGCTGAAACGCCGAAAGGTGAAAGAGTAATTGCACTTACCACTGCAATATTTAGCTTAGATAGTTTGAGTTTCATAACTTCCTGCAACTAAAAGTTGTCTTTTATAAACTTGTTAATAAATTGATTTAGCTAGCGATTATTGAGCACTTTGTAATTACGTGGTAGTCTAGCACGCAAAGAAGTAATGTAAATATCAATAATTATCATTTGTAATTTAATGGGCAATTTTACAGCAGTCGTTATCATTTCAATAATTAGCCAAATGCTGTCTATTCAGCTTGCTTATGCAAGTGGATTAAACGCATCAGTTGTCGATGATCTAGACCATACTATTTCGACGTCGAATGTGACCCATTTCCCGCGTGTTGCAAGCGTGTCTACTTTTGGTGCAGAGCTAGTAATAGCAATGGGTGAGAAGCCTGTTGGTGTATCCGATTATCCTGGTGGATTTCCTCCTTATCTTTCTGCTTTAAATGACGTGCCAAGTCTTGGTAATCGTTCAAGAACCAGCTTTGAAGCTTTGTACGATGCGAAGCCAGATTTGGTTGTTGGTTTGGGGCGAATGTTAGAGCCTTACTATCAGCGCTTCGTCGAAATCGCACCGCCTCTCGGTTTTGATTTGATTACTTTAGAAGACAGTTTTTCTGCGGTAGAGCGTGCAAGCATGGCAATGGGGCGAGAAGAGCAGGGCAATGCACTAAATATGTGTTTTCAGACTTTTCTTGATGAAATGCAATCAAAGCTTGGTAAAAGACAGCTTTCTGGTCTATTTCTGACAAGCGCAGGCGTCACTCCTCGAGCATACTACTCACATTTTATGTCCGTTGCTCTTATGGAAAAATTGAATATCCGAAGTGCGAATGGTGACTCGCCGTACGCGACGAAAACGCCTTTTTCTGGGCAAGTGGGTCTTGAGTGGTTGGTAAAACTCGATCCCGATGTGATTTTTATGTACCAGAACGCCGAGCCACAATTTACCGAATCGAAAATTTGGCAGAGCTTAAAAGCGGTGAAGAACAATCGAGTTTACTTGGTTGATATGGCATGGCGAGAGCCAGAAGGGCCACTTTCACGAATTTGGGTCGCGATGGATATCGCCCACAAAGTGTATCCCGATCTTTTCCCTGCGCCTTCTGTTGAGCGAGTTTATGAGGTGATCAATGGCTCATGCTCTTAGGATAACCAAACCAAGTGCGGTGATGGTTCGCAGTTTGGCGACGGTTTTGTTACTAGCGGTGGTTTATGTGTCTTTGTCGAGTGGCATTTACCATTTTGATGCCCAGCAGATCATGGCGTTTTTGATTTCTGATTCAAGCAGCCAAGCATCTTTAGTGTTTTGGGAACTACGTTTACCTCGCACCTTAATCGCACTCTTTGGTGGGGCGGCGTTGGCGGTATCCGGCTCACTCATGCAAGACATCGTTCGCAACCCATTGGCATCTCCAAATCTGACTGGTGTGATGTCTGGCGCAGCGCTTAGCGTGTTGACGGCGACCATGTTCTTGCTGCCATTGCCAACTTTGTTTTGGGGGATTGTAGGTGGTTTGCTTGGCGGTGCCATTACCTTATCCATTAGTTGGAAACAGGGCGTCACACCAGCGCGTTTGGCGTTAGCTGGCATTTCCGTGAGTGCGTTTTGCCAAGCAGCGGTGACCTACATTCTTCTGTCGGATCGCGTAGACAGTGAGTCACTGTTTTTCTGGTTAACGGGCAGTAACGCAGGCGCGAATTGGTCGGTGTTTACGCCGCTTGTTTATACCGTCATTCCTGCGTTTATATTGCTTGCGGTGACGCATCGACAGCGTGGTTACTTACTGCTGGATGACACGGTTGCTCGTGGTTTAGGTATCGCGATCAACCGTTATAGATTGGCGTTTGGTTTTGTCTCTGTCGTGCTTACTGCGGTTGCGGTTGGTGCATTTGGTCCTGTCGGTTTTGTTGGCCTTGTTGCCCCTCATCTCGCTCGCATGATGGGGTTGGGACTTGGCGGCGCAGCTTTGATTGGCGCGGCACTCGTTACCGCAGCAGATCTCCTTTCTCGAACCCTGCTTATGCCGTTGGAAATTCCGATTGGCGTCATTACCGCGACTTTAGGTGCGCCTTGGTTTCTTATGTTGATTGTTCGTAAGCTGAGAGGGAAATAATGAAAACGCGTTTCTTATTCCCTTGCTTGGCTTTGTTGGTGTTCGCTCCTGCACTGTTTATCGCTTCTAACCCAGAGCTTAGACAAGCAGGTGAACTGTTTATTACTCGCGGTACTTACCACCCATTTTGGTCGCTAACGTTACCAAGATTTTTGCTGGCGATTATGGCGGGTATGATGCTGGCAGTATCAGGCTTATTGCTGCAAACCACCCTCAAAAACCCGTTGGCAGACAGCGGTATTTTAGGGGTGAACGCTGGTGCTTCTCTTGGTGCTGTTTGTGCGATTTTGTTGCCCGCTTGGTTTAATTGGAATATCACCACAGAAAGCGCGTTGCTGCTGTTTTCAATGGCGGGTGGTTTGCTCAGCGCGATTCCTGTTTTGATCGTTAGCCGAATCGGAAATACAAGTCTCACTCTACTCACAGGTGTGGCGATCACGGCGATTCTTGGCGCATTGAGTTCGGCGCTGATCTTCACTATTGGTCAGGGTAAAACCGACATCGCATTGCAATGGATGGCGGGTGGTATGTATGGCCGAGGTTGGGAGCAAGTAAGTTATCTTCTGCCTTGGTTCTTGGCCTGTTTAGCGTTCATTGTTTTGGTGTATTTGCCATTGAAATGGGTACGCTACGATGATGCGATTTTGCGTGGTATTGGTATTAACGGTGCTTTGCTGCGTTTGGGGATTTTATTAGGCACGGTATTTATTACTGCGCCTGCTGTCTCAGCCGTTGGGCCGATTGGTTTTGTGGGATTGGTGATTCCGCACATTGCACGTTTGCTCAGTGCGAATGATCCTTTGCGAACCATGTTCACGACTTTGATTTTCGGCGCTGGCTTCCTCGCTCTTTCAGATGTTTTAGCCAAACACTTACTGTTCCCAACCGAAATCCCAGCGGGCGTGATTACCGCACTGCTTGGTGTGCCATTTTTCCTCTTCTTGTTAAGGAAACACTCATAATGACCCTATCTTCAAAAGGGCTTGAAGGGCAATCGCTCACCTCAGGCTACAACGATACGATGATCTTGAACGATGTGAACATCCGTCTTCAAGAAGGTAAGGTGACGGCGTTCATTGGCCCAAATGGGTGCGGTAAAAGTACGCTGATGAAGACCTTAACCGGTGCAATAAAAGCGAAAAAAGGCGACGTGACTTTTAAAGGTAAAGCGCTTAACCAATGGAAGCTTAAAGATCTCGCTAAACACATTGCGATTCTGCCTCAACATCCTACGGCACCAGAAGGTGTCTTGGTTGAGCAGCTTGTTGCGCTTGGTCGTGTTGCTCATCGCAAGTGGTATCAGGGCAACAGTGAGCGTGACCAAGAAGTGATTACTGAATCGCTTGCTTCTGTCGGGTTGGCTGGTTACGAAAAGCGTGTAGTGAGTACGTTGTCGGGTGGTGAGCGTCAGCGCGTTTGGCTGGCGATGTGTTTGGCGCAAGAAGCTCAGTGGTTATTGCTGGATGAACCAACCAGTTATCTCGATTTAGGTCACCAACTCGAGCTACTCGAAGTGCTCGATAAGTTGAACAAGGAACGCAACTTAACCATCGTTTATGTTCTGCATGAACTGAGCCAAGCTGCGCAGTTCTGCGATGAACTGGTACTAATGAAAAAAGGTCAGATCTTAAAACAGGGAGCGCCTTTGGATGTGCTCACTGAATCGACCCTTGAATCGGTGTTTAAAGTGGAAGGAAAAATGGAAGTCATTGATGGCTACGTTTACTGTTTACCAAAAGCTTATGTTCGTGAGGAAGTGCGTTAATGGAAAGCCTGTTTAATCAGTTTCGTACTTTAGTGTCTTTGCCTGAGAATGTTAAAGCGCTGAGTGTCAGCGAGCAGCAAGCCATCTTGAATCGACACGAACCTTTCTTCCGCTTACGTTTTGCTGAACAGCCGACAGGCACTAAAGCCAGTGAATGGTTTGAGCGTGAGTTTCCTGCTGTTGTGCAAGATTACGCAAACTCTATTGAGGCAAAGCTGCCTTTTGCCGTGCCTATCTGGCAGAAAGTGTTCAACGCGATTTTGCTGACGTCGCTGGTCGGTCACCGTGTGGTGTTTGATCGCGTGTTGCAGTTAACACTCGATGATCTGTATCTGACCATTGGTGAAGACCATCGTATCGCAAGCATTGAAGTGTTGAGTGCAACGCCTTTCTTTGCTCTTGAGGCTGGTAACGAAAACGCGATGCAAGTGGAGTCAGAACTGGCTTTAGATGAGAAACTTGCGCAAGTCATTACGACGCTCTCTGAGCCATTGGTGCCGCTGTACAAAAAGCAGAAAGTTAGCCCGAAAGTGTTTTGGGGGAATGCCTTGTACGCGTGTGATTTGGCGTTTTCTAAACTTGCGCATCAACCATTAGCCAATGACAGGTTAGATCTAGACGTGCAAGCGGCATCAAAGTGGCAGCAAAACCTATTTAACGCGGTAACACCAAAAGGCGGTGAGTTAAACACGGTAAAAAAGGTGACCTTTAATGGTTTTCAAAAGCTCTACGTGAGACGAGAAACGTGCTGTCTGAAATACAAAATTGAAGGCAAAGAGAAGTGCTCAACCTGTAACTTGCACGATTCAGAAATCCAAGAAAACATCATGCGTATGAACATGCTTGGGTTATTTCAGTAAAATCGATAAATTATCATTTTTTATTGACCACATGTAATTTCAGTAAAAGTCGCTTATTTGAAAAGGTTTTATGTGATTTAGAGCAAAGTTATGGCCTACTGTAGTTGCGGAT
Organism: Vibrio sp. D54; assembly: GCF_021728075.1. NCBI lineage: Bacteria > Pseudomonadati > Pseudomonadota > Gammaproteobacteria > Vibrionales > Vibrionaceae > Vibrio > Vibrio sp. D54. Next base: position 400,085 of record NZ_JAKKCS010000002.1, read on the forward strand.
AAATGGCAGTAGGAAGAATACACGAATCGAAGTGGCTGTTGTTACCTGTTTGACTACTTATACCGTTGCCATTCCGCTGTTAACTCTGCTTTTTCTTTTCTCGCTGCAATCAGCATTTCTATATTTACGTCAGTGTTTGGGTGCCTTTGAATGTATCGCTCGTAATCAACCGGAACACCATTGATGTGCAGTTCAAGATGTAAATGCGGCCCTGTTGTTCTTCCTGTGTTACCCGTTTTCCCTATCACTTGTCCTCGGCTAATCTTCTCACCAACATGGACGTTGCGCTGAGATAAGTGTAGGTAGCGTGATACAGCGCCATTTGTGTGGCGGATATTAATGTAGTTGCCGGCAAAACGGTTGTAGCGGGACTTTAAAACGATGCCATCAGCAATACTACGAATCGGTGTACCTACAGGTGTGGCATAATCAGTGCCTAAGTGCGGAGTCGTTATATTGGTCACTGGATGTGTTCGCTTTAAGTCATAGTCAGAGCTCACTCTGTAGTTTTTATCAAAGGGTGAAGAAAACATGAACTGATTATTTATCGACACACCATGCTCATCAAATACGTTACCGTGACCATCATTGATAATAAATAAATCAGTTTTACTGCCTAAATAGTAAAAAGAACTAATGTAAGTTTCATTTTTACTATTTAATTTAGTTCTTAAGATAAAGTTATCACCTCTTTTAATAGAGTCAATAATATTAAACTTGCTTTTGATAAGTGCTAATAGCAAGTTGATCTCTTTTTGACTCACTCCTGATTTTAATAATGAAGCGACAAAAGAGTATTCAACAACACCGATAGTGATTTTTTGCCTACGAGTATTCTTATTAATTGGTGGCTGCACATTCTCACTTTCGAATTCTAAAGGCTTGATGGTAGGTAGCCTATCTACAGGAGTGAGGAAGTAGTGAGAAAGCGATACGCTAATCAATATGATTAACGCAGTAGTGATAAGGGCTACGGTAGGAGCTTGCACACTCCTTTTTATTATTAAAATAGTCATTAGTTTTGTTGGTTTATCAATACTGACAGTTGTGCGTAGAGTATAATATTTTAAATAAAAACTAGCATTAAAGCATGAGTAATTCCTCTGTTTTAACTAAGTTAATAATTATAGGATGTAAAAATAATTTTAATAATTCAGTCAAAGTGACGGTTGGCTTGGTGTTTATGCCTATTTTGTTGGTGTTAATGTCACGTTGAGAAAATATTTTTCAATAATATAATCTCGGGAAAATATATTTTGCCAAATTACTATGTTCGCTAAAAATACGCTGAAATTAACATTAGGTCTTACGCTTACATCTCTTTTATTGAGTGCATGTGGTGGTGGTGATGGAGGAGACAACACACCGCCAGCTAGAAGCAAAGGAAGCATTTCCGGTATGGTGTTTGACGCCCCAGTCAATGGCGCCAAGATTGAGGTTTTCGAGTTCAAAAATGGAAACTTAGGTCGGAAGTTGGCTAACACAACGTCTGATGCCTTCGGAAACTATCTGCTAGAGTTTGAATCTTCGTCAATGCCTCTTTTTGTTGTTGCAAAAGAGGGGAGTTATACCGATCCGTTTACAAATGAAACGGTATCTGTGAGTAATGCGAAGACACTTAAATTTGAAGGTGTTGTGAACTTTAAAGAGGGGAGTGAGCAAAAGTTAATGCTTACTCCGCTGTCGAACTTGGCAGCAGGCTTGGCAAAGTACAAAATTTCTCAGGGGGCCACAGATAAGAGTGCCTTTTCAACCGCTTTGGATAGTATCAATAGCATGTATGGGTTTGACGTAAATGAGACCAAACCTATTGATATAACCAAAGGTGGGCAAAGCAGTTTTGCTAGTACAGGGCATCAATACGGCGCTTTATTAACAGCATACTCGTCTTACTCTTACGATCTTATAAAAAAATACGGCAACAGCGATAACGTCTACACTTCGATGCACTTCGCTGACATCCAATATCGGGATGTTATTGCAGATGGTGTTCTTGATGGTCTTGAAGTGAGCAAGACTTCAGGAGCAGTGACTCCCCTCAGCTTTGGACAGAAAAAGATAAACAGCGACGTTTACACACGTGACTTATCTCAGCACGTTTTGATCGTGGTAAACGACCCAAGTATCAATATTTCAGGTACTGATGCTTCCGACTATGTCGACTTTAGTAAGAAGCTTAATGATTTAGGTACATATGGCAGTACAGATGGCGTCATTCCACCGCGAGATGGGACGGAGATTGATACCACAGCGCCTATCGTGACACGCATTGACCGTGATGTACTTGCTGGCACCGATAAAGTTGATCTAAAAATTGTTGATGATATCGGTGTAGAAGACGTATCCGCTTTTATTCAATATCAGATTAATGGCTCTTGGTCTGGTGAATTTCAATGTAACGACATACAAGATTTTGGAAGCACATTCTGTTCGGTTGAATTTGATGATTTTGAAGTTGGCCTTCGAGAGACCAACGTTAAAGTTAACATTAATACTAAAGAGATCGATAGTGTAGATATGAACCCTGCCACAGGGATCTCAAACGTAACAGCAGCACGGTTAGTCTTGTATACAGCGGATGTACTGGGTAATGAGTTAATTCCAGGCAGCCATTCGGGTCTTCATATCAACTTTGAATGGGATAACGATGCGCCTGTTATCGATATTACATCGGCGAGTGCAATTAATAACCAACTTAAAGAATACGTTCTGAAAGGGGTTGTAAAAGAAAGCTCGCAAGAGATTAGTTCGGTCAGTATTTCATTTAAAGATGGCTTACATGAGGGCGTCACATGTTCTCCTGTCACTGTAGAGTCTGGAAATGCTTGTGAGTTTAGTAAGGCTTACCCAACTGATGAATTCCTATCTACGACGGTCTTTGAGGTTCGAGCGAAGGATAGCAAAGGCAATACGGGCTCTGCGCAGCATGCAGTAAGTCGTGACGATCAAGCGCCAGCACAGACGATAACCTATCCTGAAGGTACGTCAATGACGTACGTAAATGTGGGTTTAGATGGTGAACGAACCACTTACGATGGTATCTACTCTCAAGATACGTACACCCCAGATAATGTTCAAGCAAGCCGCGATTTCCTGAAGATTGACTATGCGTACGCAAGTATAGGGATTCAGAACTCATTAAAAGGGGTAGATTTTAGTAACTTCAACGCTAATTTATTGAAAGAGAATAAAATCCCTTATGTTCGTGTGAAAGTATCAGACGTAAATACCGATACGGTTTTAGGCTCTAACGCTAATAAGCTTAAGCTCGTCGTCAAGTACTACGTAAGCCAAAACAACGATAACAACTACTCACTTCAGCAAGTTATTGACACAACCGCATCCGATGATGATTACATCGCAAAAATTCCGCACGAAACGCTGTTAGATAGCAATGGGCGAGTTGAGGATGTCATTTATTACATTCCGTTTGTAAGAGATATTTTGGGTGACAGCTTTAAATCGGTATCAGAAAACAGTAGTCAAAAGTTAGTCATTCAAACCGTCGATGAGTCTGATAACGAGAGCACTCCAAGAGAAGTATATTTTAGAAGTAGCTTTGACCTACCAACCATAAAAGTGGTGACACCATTTATTGGTGCGCGAGCTCAACTTGAAGGGTTGAGCCCAAGTGGTGAATTCACTTCACTTGCAAGTTGTACCACTATCCAGCAACTGGAAAGTGACCAGTCCATGGCCCTTGACGTAGCGAGCTGTGAAACCACAACTGACGTAGTGAATTATGATTTCATGCGTGTTCGTTTAATTGGTATCGAAGGCAGTGAGCCATACTATTACCAATGGAAAAGAGATCCAGGGACCAAGAAAGTAACGGTTGACTTAAACAAGGCCAATATTGGTGTGTATTTTAAGCTCAAAGGTTCTCAAACTTACTATATTACTGAACTATCGACATATCAGACTGGTTTGTTTGATTTCCAGTGGGATCAAGTGACAGCGGGAGAGAAAACTTCAGAACGTGCGATTCAAATTCTTGATGAGGTGAGCTACGCGTTATCAGGTACGAATAACAACTCATTCTTTGGGTTTGACCCAACGGTTGTGTCTTATGCAACCAATGAAATGCTTACGACTAAAGCGATTCCAGACAAGCCATCAAATGACTATCTACACCGATTCCTTGTTGAAGCAATTGATAGTATTGCCGAGAGAATGCCAAGAAATAACTCATTAGATTTTGCATCTGCTATTTACGATGATTTTAGCTACGATGGAAAAGCAAATGGTATAGGGGCCGGAGGAAGTCAAGTTACGCTCGATTCTTACACGTTTGGCGCTGAAACTTACCGAAAAGACCTGGCGCAATCGTATTATGAAATCATGGCGAGCAAATACGGTATTGAGACCAATATCGCGCAGCTCTATGCTGATGATATTTCGATGGCTAATCCTGACTTAAATGGTAAGAACATTTTTGATACTGAGGGTAGCAGTATCGATACCTTGCCTCCGCAGCCAAAATTAACCATTGAAAGCGGTAGAGAGACGATGGTTGGTAATAGGCTTTATATCGCTGGCGAGGTTGTTTCTAAAATTGTCCTAGACGATCCTTCTGGTATTGTAGGAACCGACGCTTACGGTCCGAAGTTTAGCACGATGTGGTATCAAGCCAATGAGCCAAATATTGAAATACCACTGGACATCAACATCGTAGAAAACTCAGGCAGCAGCAATGCTTATCGAAAAGAGTACTTCTTCACCCTCAACTCCCAGTCTAGTGAACTAAAAGACATTATAGAGTTTGCCGTGGAGACCAGTGCTATGGACCCACATGGCAATGCGTATGGTTACAATGGTAAATCTCCGTTTATAGAATCGCTGTTTATTGATAACGACTTCCCTAAGGCCAGTTACCTTCCACCGAATGATGTCGATGGTAAACCTGTAGAAAACGGTATTTATTTAAATGCGAACAATACTCATGAATTAACCTTCAAGGTTGAGGATATTGTTGGTGATAAGCTTGCCTCGAGGGGCCTTGTTTTCTACCAGCAAACCGGTGAAAAAGTAACATACACACCAGAAAACTTTGCAAGTAACTCGAAAGACGCGTTTAAAGTCAAACTATGTACGGGCGAGATTTGTTCAAATCAAGGCTCTACGATTTATCCTGGTGATGGAGATTGGTTAGTTGTTGCAGCAGCAGAGGACAACTTAGGTAACTCCGTTTCAGAGTTAACTAGCACCGCTCCGAGATTCAATATTCGTATCGACTCTGAAGCCCCTATTGTAAAAAGTGAGCAGGTTCAAAGCCGTTTAGGTGGTAATAACCAATGGACACCTGTCATTGATTGGGGGACGTTAAGCTCTGGCAATAACGTAAAAATAGATTTGCGCCGCGGATCTGGTCAGGCTCTGACATTAGAAAGCTGTGACCCTCTAACAGAGGCGTGTGACGTACCATACCTAGTTGGTGAACAGCCTGACGTCAAAGTCCAACTGGTTTCAAAAGCATTTGATTACGATGAATGGAATGAATTTTACGTCACTGCGACGGACAACGCTTACCCTGCCAATGTTAGTACAACAGGGAAATTTACCTTCCAAGTCGATAACAAAGGCCCTGAAATCATCCTAAATACGCCTTGGGTTGAAGACACATTGTCCAAAGAGAACTATGTCATCGGGCGTGAGTTCAACGTGCGATTTAAATCCGTAATAGACGATTCAGACCTTGAGCAAGTCTCGTTGTATCAAAGTGGTAAAGATTCGCCAATTAAGACAATTGTGCCAACGGATTCATCTAAAGAGTTTGTCATGTCTCTGATCAAGAGTGACACAGATAAAATAGACATTTCCGAAGATGAAAAAACAACGTCATTGTATGTAAAAGCAACCGATATTTATGGTTTTGAGTCTAGTTCTAACACGCACAAGGTTATTCTTGATCGTGATGGGCCAACATTAGGCTTAAGTGGTTTCAATGCGAATGACTACTACTTAGGTAACTATGTCTTTGACCTAACGGCGCTAGACCTAAATGCAAACGGTGATGTTTCAATTAATGGCGTAAATCGAGAAAGCCTAGAGTATTGGACGTTTAGCGATCTGGAACCATTACCTGGCTCTCCGGGTAAAAAAATCAATGAAGATCTCAAAGTGAGCCTTGGTGATTTAGGTACGGGTACACACAAGGTTCGTTTAAAAGGGTCTGATGTTCGTGGCAACACAACCTTAACCAGTGATGAGCAAGATTTTACCGTCAAAGTGTACAACTCAATCCCGCAGGTGACGCTGGCGATGAGTTACACGGATGGAACGCCAATTACAAACAACACCATCTATCAAGATGGGAATATCGTACTTACGCTTGATATTGTTGATGACAGTGGCGTTGATCGAATTGACTCAACGTATAGATTTTCTGGAGAGCAAAACGGGACTAACTTTACGTTTTCAGAAACCGCAGATGGCACTTGGACGGCAACGCTGCTTTCTACACAAATTGCCAAAGATGGTAACTATGAACTTGATATAAAGGTTTACAACAAAGTTCGTTACCTTGACGAAAAAGACAGAAAGGTTGGAAAAGTAAACCAAACCTTTAGCGTACAGCGTGAAGGCGTGGTTCTAACAATTGAAAGCCCGCTGGACTTCCAAAATTACTTATCTGATGGTGTTCTTGATGTCACCTTTACTACATTGAGTGCGGTCAAAGCCAAAACGTTAGAGTGTTGGGTTCGTGAAGAATACAACTCTCTGGATGCGCCACCAACTAATGAGCAACCAACTTCTGGTGTTATCAACGTATCGCAAGAACCTTACAGTTGTAGTGTTAATGTTGGGCAAAACATGACCAAAGCACCTGTTACTTTGATCACTAAAACCTTGGGTACAAATGGGCGTGAAACGATCAACAAGTTCAATTTCTCGATGGTGGATATTGATGCACCGACAGTCGTAGATGGTAACTCATACAGTTTTAAAGGAAGTGATGTTTGGTTTGATGAAGCTTTGAAGAAGAAGATGCTCACATTTGAGCTCTCTTTCAATGATGCTTTATCAGGCGTGAATACCGAAAGTTCAGATGAATATCCAAAGTTGGTTCGTAATCTTGGCAACAAAGCTTATACACCAACGACTTGTGCCAAAGGTGTTGGAAATATCAAGTGTACGTATTCTGAATCCTATGCCGATATTATTGATGGCCTGAGTACAACTCAAGAATACAAAATCAAGAACTTATCTGATTTAGCAGGAAACTTGACGCCAGAGCACGATCTACTGCTTGAATTACCTAAAGGTTCGGTAGTCGTTGAAATTACTGATCCGGTTGGAAACACAACCATTAATGGTCAGCAGCTTGTCGCCAAATTCAGAATTAAGCTGTATGAAAACTCTAGACTAGACAATGTGATGGCCAGATTTGGAACGGAATCCTACAACTATAAAGATAACCCGGAGAAGTTTGCGCAATTGGAAGTGTGTGCAGATGACCCAACCTACAAGTGTTCAACATTTACGAGTGAACTTCCTAGCGATGCGGATGGAAAAACGATCAGGACAATTATTACCGCAACGGATGTGTGGTCGAGAGTCGGTGAAGCGACCGTTGATATTAAAGTTGACAACACACCTCCAAGTGTTGGCGATGAGATTATCGTAACCGAATCGCCAACAAATCCTGATAATGTTCGTTTTCGTTTTGACATAACGGACACTGGTAGCAGCCTCGCAAAAGTAAACTACTCGGTTTTAAACCCGAGTTATCAAGAAGAAAGAGTAGAGGATGGGAATGGTTCATCTACGTACTTTGAACTACCGAAATCTCAGTTAGAGGGGCGTGGTTCAATCACGGTTGATATCAAAGCGACAGATAGTGTTGGGCTATATTCAGACATCAGAAAAGTCATTGATATTAGTGTTCCTAAAGTCACGATTGATTTCGATGGGATTACGAGTTTGCAGGGGGGGAAACTGTTTTTTACCAAGGCGAGCCAGCCGTTCACGGTATCTACGGTGGAAGGAGAAAGAGTGAAAGCTTCACAATATTCTGTGGAGCTTATTCCAAGCCTCGGTGATTCCTTACGTTACTCAGGTGATATTGTTTCATCCAGTGGCAATGGAATAATGAACTTTGCCGTCGATAACCAAGGGTCATATACCCTTAAAGTGACAGTGACGGACTCAGTTGGAAGAGAGAATACAAGCTTTGAATTACTAGGAAAAAGTTATGATGGAAAGGTTATCGAGTCTATTGTTGATTATGACGCTCCAAGTATTTCCGGCTTAAGTGCTAATCAAACCTCTAAGGTGCCGACAAACGATAAGTATCAACTAGAAATTAGTGCATACATTACAGATAAAAATTTAAATCTCGTCACGTCAAAAGCGGTGAGTGGTGGCAGCACTGTGGCTCCTCAAGCGATTACTGAGCCGACAACCGAAGCGGGGCCTTATGTCATAAGCTATTTGTTACCTAAAGGCGATCATACGATCACGGTGGCAGCGACAGACAAGGTGGATAACAAGAGTGAAAGTTCTATTGACGCGCATGTGGAAGCGGCAACCGTTCCCGGGCTAAGTATCTCTACCGCCTCAAGCGCCCCTCTTTTTGGAGGCGAAGAGATTACGCTTGCGTTTAACTTTACAGAAGAAGTTACGAACTTTGTTATCTCAGATGTCCATCTTGTCGCTAGTGATAGCGGTGCAACAGGAACGTTAAAACAAGATACTTGGTCGACTTCAGACAATATTACGTGGACGGTTAACTATGTCAGCCCAGAAAAACAAGATAAAAATATCACTATTCAGGTAGAAGACAATAGCTATCAAAGTACCAACACAATTCCTGGAAAAGGAAGCAGCTTAAGTATCGCGGTTGAAGGAATCTTACCAAAACTAACCAATGTGACATTTAACCCCGAGCATCAGAGTGTGGGTCAAAGCGTGAATGTATCGCTTGAGTTTGATAAAGAGCTCCAAGAGGCGACCGCTACGCTTGGCGGCAATCGCATTAGTTCTCTGTCAGCCACGGCAGATAAAAAGGTCTGGGTTGGTGATGTACAAGTTCCGAGCACCGCGCTGTTAAGTGTCGACTTGGTTGTTAGTCAGTTTAAAGATTTGACTGGCAACATAGGTGAAGATAACACCGCTCACGAATTACCGATCACGCCAACCTTAGCTATTAAGCCAGTGGGCAGTGTGGATGAAACGCATGCCGCCACGCTACAATTCGAAGGCACGTCGACACGTTTTGACGGTCAGTCCCTGCGTCTTGAAGTAAAATCTCAAGGCAGCGCGACGGTACTAAAAAGCGGCAGCGCGACAGTACAAGCCGGTGGCACTTGGACCAGTGACGCAATGGACATGAGTCACCAAACCAATGGCACTTATACCGTGATGGTGACGGGGACGAACTCAGCCGGCATTGAAGTGAGTGAAAGCCAGAGCTTTACACTCGCGCAGTCTCTGCCAACGCTGACTAACGTGACGTTTACGCCTGAGCACCAAACCATCGGCCAAAGCGTGACGGTGACGCTGGAATTCGATAAAGATCTGCAATCCGCCGCGGCGGAACTAGGTGGCACGACGATCACCTCCTTAGTGGCAACCGCGAACCCAAGTGTTTGGACTGGTGATGTAGTGGTACCAGACTCGTCAGAGCTGAATGTGGCGTTACTAGTTCGTGACTACCAAGACTTATCAGGAAACACCGGTAGTCAGAGCACGGCTTACTCCATGCCGATCACACCAACCTTAGCTATTACGCCAGTGGGTAATGTGGATGAAGCGCATGCCGCCACGCTACAATTTGAAGGTACGTCGACACGTTTTGATGGTCAGTCCCTGCGTCTTGAAGTGAAAGCCCAAGGCAGCGCGACGGTATTGAAAAGCAGCAGCGCAACGGTACAAGCCGGTGGCACTTGGAGCAGTGACGCAATTGATATGAGTCACCAAACCAATGGCACTTATACCGTGATTGTGACGGGGACGAACTCTGCGGGCATTGAAGTGAGTGAAAGCCAGAGCTTTACACTGGCGCAATCTCTGCCAACACTGACTAACGTGACGTTTACGCCTGAGCACCAAGCCATCGGCCAAAGCGTGACGGTGACGCTGGAATTCGATAAAGATCTGCAATCCGCCGCGGCGGAGTTAGGTGGCACGACGATCACCTCATTAATGGCAACCGCGGACCCAAGTGTTTGGACTGGTGATGTAGTGGTACCAAGCACGTCAGAGCTGAATGTGGCGTTGCTTGTTCGTGACTACCAAGACTTCTCAGGGAATACCGGTAGCCAGAACACGGCTTACTCCATGCCGATCACACCAACCTTAGCTATTACGCCAGTGGGTAATGTGGATGAAGCGCATGCCGCCACGCTACAATTTGAAGGTACGTCGACACGTTTTGATGGTCAGTCCCTGCGTCTTGAAGTGAAAGCCCAAGGCGGCGCGACGGTATTGAAAAGCAGCAGCGCAACGGTACAAGCCGGTGGCACTTGGACCAGTGACGCAATGGATATGAGTCACCAAACCAATGGCACTTACATCGTGATGGTGACGGGGACGAACTCAGCGGGCATTGAAGTGAGTGAAAGCCAGAGCTTTACACTCGCGCAGTCTCTGCCAATGCTGACTAACGTGACGTTTACGCCTGAGCACCAAGCCATCGGCCAAAGCGTGACGGTAACGCTGGAATTCGATAAAGATCTGCAATCCGCTGCGGCGGAGTTAGGTGGCACGACGATCACTTCATTAGTGGCAACCGCGGACCCAAGTGTTTGGACTGGTGATGTGGTGGTACCAAGCACGTCAGAGCTCAATGTGGGGTTGCTTGTTCGTGACTACCAAGACTTATCAGGGAATACCGGTAGTCAGAACACGACTTACTCCATGCCAATTACACCGACAATACACCTAGACGTTATCAACGATGTTACTGGTGTGGAAAGCGTGACAGTAAGTGGCAGCAGTGAACGGTTTGAAGATGGTGAGTTCATAGATATAAAAGCAGTCGACGCTGATGGTGCAGAAGCCACAGGCATGGCTACCGTGCTTTCAGACTCATGGACAACTGATTTAGATCTTTCAGGACTGAAGGAGGGGGTAGTGACGATTTATGTAAATGGTACCAACAAGCTTTCCGCCTCTGCCGAAGAGGCTCAAGCAACATTTAACTATGATCGTTTCGCAAGTACAGCCTCCTTAGGTGCTGTTTACAACCGATATTTTAGTGATAACAAAACTTTAAAAAATGCGGCATAAATAAAGCGAGCGTTTAGCTCGCTTTATTTCTTTGGGACTTTTTGTGATATTTATCAAAATAATTGCCTTTATTGATAAGTTACTCGAATTAATGAATCGTCTTAATACAAGGCTGAATAACTATAATAACTAGGCCAATGTTGCTTTTAGGTGTGTATGAAGTGATTGTGATGGTCGCTCGGCAGGTGCTGTGGTGAATGTGTCGCGTTGAAAATCTTTTTAAATATTATATATTTACGCTCGTTTCTATACTCTGAGTATAGTGTTCTGCATGAGGTCGATGGGTAATACCTCACCTCTTTAACTCGCGATGAAGCAAATTTAATCCTAGCAAGCTTCAGAGCAGTTACTTTTGTGAGTGCGTAATGCGCTCACCTTTTTATTTAAACTTCCTCAGTAACAGTCAATTTGTTGTTTGTTGCTGAGGAGGGCACCTCATAAACTTCTGAATTTCCTCGTGCTTACCTGAAGCGCACGTTACTACGATTTTTGTTAACTTCAGTCCATAAATTAAATTTTTTTAGATAGTAAGATTTTACCATTTTGACAGAGTGGGTGATGTTACTGGCTTTTATTGTGGTCAAATCGCATGTTTTAATAGTAAAAATCACCATTTTTTTGGTGTTTTTGATTTCGGGCGATTTTTCTATCTCGTTGAAAATAAATGGCTAAGTAAGTAGGATACGCAGACCAAATCGTACTTGTAAGCCTTATCAGCTTAATTGTCACCGCAGCCATATTTACGATGTTGGTTGTGGAGAATTCAAATGCATTTAGTTTGCAAATTTATACCTAGCTCGAAGCTATCCTCCAACGAGCTATCTTATGTTCTTACACCGGACGAGTGTATAGGACAGCTTTCGCGTTTGCGAAATTCAGATGACATCCTTAGAAACCTCCCTAAAGAATTGGCGCAAAATATTTCCACCTCTGCCAAAAAAACGACCAGCGCATTGCTAGCTGCGATAAGAATCGAATTGGGGAAAGGCAATTGGGTGTCATTATCTACCGTTGCTCGTCGTTCGCCATTGACGGACTCTCAGCTGCAAAGCTTCCCTAGACTTAAATCACTCGTTGACTCTGTATCTGCTTCGAATGAAAGCAAAGCTTTTAAAGCAGGATACAAGCAGGTTACTGACGATGTTGCTTTAGTTCGTAGTTACACGCATGTACCTTCTGAGCCAAGCCCAGACCAAAAAATCGTTGTCGAGTTTGCAGGGCAGTGGTCTAGCAACGCGGCATGTTTGATGTTGGGTAAAACGGACGCTCAAAAAGAAAAAGTGACTGTAGGCAAGGCTGATACAGAAAACAAACACCGCAGCCTCGCGACATTTAAAGCTCTCGAAGCTGAGGGCAAAACGCTCTATATCAAGATCCCTTGCACTGACCAGCCTCAGCCAATTTTGCTTAAACTCGCCGAAGACCTGCAACCCGTTGATAAAGAAACTCAAATGGATGAGTGGGATAACGTGTTGGTGCCTGTACTACCTATGCTAGAGGGCCCAAATGGACATGAGTTGGTTGCAGAAGGTTATTTCTATGTAATCTGGAATAACAAAGTTTGGCGAGAGGTTGAAGTTACACCAAAAGGCTACTTTGCTGATGTCGATTTAGAGTACTACAGAAATAATGATCCTGAATCCTCGATGAAAACACGACATGTCAACATTGATGGGGCCAACCTTGTACCAGACTACTATATTGGCGAAGAAGCATTTGAGATTTATCAATCCGGTCAGAAAGTGTATTCGGGACATCTAAGCCTTGATCAAGGTGCTAGGGTATTCCGCTTTGTAGATGAGGAAGTAGATGTTGTTTTTCCAGAATTAGATATTGATCCTATCACTGTTAAAACGGTGCTAAGCCCTTATAAAGCTGGCAAAGATGGTTTGCGTATTGCGCAAGGCGTTCCTCTACCGCATATTTGGGTGCCATATAAAGTCGCGGGAAAAGCACAAGAATGTTATATCCATTACTCCGAGTTGGCTTTGACAAACACGGAACTGTCTGAGCTAGAGAGTGATCCTGCTTCAATTGCTAAGTCTCTTTCAGAGTTGCAAATATACTCCTCATCCCAAAGCTTTAATAATGCGGGCGAGAATATTATTCCAGTTTCCGGTACCGCATCGACAGGCATCGGCAGTGGAGTCATCAACGAACACAAAGAGAGCAATATCGCGGGGCTTAAGTTGGCTCCAAGAGGCGCATTGCCTTCTATACGTTACCTTCACGAGCCTTTGACAGATCAGCCGGACGATTTCTTTGGGCTTCGTAACATAGAACAGGATTGGATTCACAAATCGTACTTTCGTTCAGCAATGAAAGATGACGATGGTTATATGACGCTTCGGTTCGCATTCCCGCCGGAAGAGGTCAAGAGCGTCGATATTGTTCGAGGTGTTCATTCGAGCCTCTCCACCGGTAGCCAACGTCTTGTCGTTGTAGAAGAAAATGTACCCATTTCAGAATTGCTAGGTTAAACCATGAAGAAAATACTATTACTGTTGCTTGCTGCTTTATCGATAGCGGGTTGTAAAGATGACGGCCGCACTTACATTGGTGAACACAACTATTACACCATGGAGCCAAGTGAGATCTTTAAATCTGACTCTGCGACATACCAACAACGTGACTTTCCTCGTTACTTTATCCATCGCGCCAAAGAATGGCCAAGGGAAGACTTAAATGACGCGAGCTCTTACGATTTGCCACGCGTTCAGTTTACTTGGGCCAACTTATCAAACGACTCAGGCTATGAGCCAGACCCTATGTATAATGAATACGAAGGACGAACCAAAATTTGGAGTATGAAGACTGATGGCACCGATTTACGTTTGGTGACCGATTTGCCATGGCTTGGCGATGGTGACATAACTGTTGATAAAACCAGTCGCTCGCCAAACAATCGTTACGTTGCAGTCGGTTTTGGTTTGACTAACTACCTTTTTGATATCAAAAACCAGAAGCTGATTAAGCTGCCACATGATATTGAAGGCCCTTCCGGATTTTTATGGGCGGAAGATAGCAGCTACGTTTATTACCGCACTGGTAAGGTTGGTCGTGTGGTTTATAAGTGGGATATTGCTAAAGGTGAGGCGGAAAAGACCGATCTTTACATCAGTGATACTGGCTTCATAAAGGACGGGAAAAGATATCAGGTAAATGATTTTGCTGCGCTTATTTACGATGCAAATACAAATCAAAAAGCAAAAGCAGTTTTTTGGGATAAGGACTTAGCGACGAATAAATCAAAAGCGGATTATAAAGCCATAAGTCCAGAAGGGGACATTGTCTGGGCGGCTAATCGCAACTATCACAATGTGTTTGTCGTCGACCTAGCGAAAGGTAAACAGATTAAGCGTGATGGGGCAATGCAATATGCCATCGGTTTAAATAATCGTTTTTCGCTAACAAATTACAACGCGATGCTGATGTCGGTGCAGAAAAACCATACTAAACAAGCGTGGAGCTGGTCTCCATTGGGTTATGGGCGCACGTTAGATCCTGCAATTGTGTATAACCTCTCCGCAAATCAAGGAAATTGGTTTAAGGAGGCGAACTAATGGCTTTTACGTTTGATAATGAAGTCTATCTGTTTGGAGCTTTCTTTAGTGCCGTAAAGAACGATGATGGTGTGGAAGTGTGGCCGGACTGGCATTCCCAGCCAGATCTCACTCAAGTAAATGAGCTAGAGGGTAAGATTCGTCCCATACCTTTGACTCCAGTGATGGTCAATGCCTTGTCGGGAGGTGAACCCGCACTGTGGGGCACCACCAGAGAGGGAAAATTGGTCGAGTTAGGTTTAGGCGAGCCACCACAAGCAACGGGTAAGCAACCTTTATCGGGAGAAAAGGTCGACTCTGAAAGTTCTGTACCGAGTGATGTCAACAATTACGAAGTACTCAAGTTGGGCAACCGACCGGAAGGGATCTGCAAAGGGAAAAGCTATGAATTAAGCTTTCCACCATTGCGTTTGTTGGCGCAGATGATTGCGCCGCTGAATGATCCAGAAAGTACTGGGGGCGCAAAAAATCTAGTAAGTCTTGCAGAAAACATTAAGCATTTTGCCCAGTACATTGATGATGGGACCAACAAAACAAACCAAACGGGTGTGAAGTTCCAACTTACTGAAATTGCAGTAAGCCAACTTGCTCCTGCCTATGCTGGTGGTGACCTTTCGCCAGAACAACAAAGTTACAATGATTGGTTAGAGCGTCAGAAAAAAAGAAACAAACCCCTGAAAGGTTTCGTTGTGCCAAGAACGCACAGTTGTGCAGTGTTGTTCACTGATAATCTTTATCGTGGCGCGGAAGTTTCGCTAGTTAGACCGGTTAAGCAGCTCAAAGCGGGCGATTTAGAGAGCGCCGCAGAAGAAGTGATTAATGTGAAGGTAGTCGATACCAACGTTGCAAGATGGGCAATTGAAGTTGGTGAAAAAAACGTTTTACCAAGTGCATTGTTTAACCTTGACCCTAGCCAAGTTGAAGATGGTTTTTATTTGTTGCGCATCCAATTTTGGGAAACTGAATGGAAAGCACTCGATGAAACACGTAAAAAGTTACCTGAAAGTGTGTTGAAGGCCAATGCCACAAAGCAGTTTATGAAACACCCTAAAACTGATGTGGAGCAGAATGTATATACTTATGAGCTGCATGAAAAGCTGACGTTTATCGAGACAGCGGGCATTGGCAAAATGGCGTGCGTGTGTGGTGACATGATCACCTTAGAGGAAGCGCTCATCCAACAATTTCCTAATCAGTTGCCATCTTATTCAGACTACGCGACAAAGGGGTTAACCTATCAAACTAAGCAAAAGCCGGGCGTCGCACCGTTATCTTTGCATGCTGCGATCAACAAAACCTACGAATCGTTGAGCAGTGATTTTCTCTCCATTGACGGTGCTAAGCTTTTTGGCCCACCTGCGGATATGGCGAAAACCATCGGGCAGGCGCTATGGGAAAACAGTGAATCAGGGGCTTTACCTCCATTTCTGATGAGTGGTATCGCGTTACATTCGGCACTTGCCGCCACCAGTGGTGTTAAAAAGAGCGTCAGCCTTGCAAAGGTTTTTGCGCGTAAAGAGCTAACGCTGAAACAAGCACAAGCGTTAGTGTTTAGAAAGCATGTAATCGATATTCCTTATATCAAACGTGCTTTTAAAGCGGCAGGCCCAGAGTCAAAAATCATGCGTGGCGTTGGACGTTTAAGCAGTGATTTTTTGAGCGGAACAAATCGCGCGCTACCAGCAATTGGAGTTATCGCAAGTGGCAAGGAAGCGTTAGAGCAATATTCGGCGTTCTCTGAACAAATTAAAAATGCGAAAGAAGCGCAAGAAACTTTAAGCAAATACTCTGAAAACTATCTTTCTTCTTTAACGTTTGTTCGTCGCTTTGATAATCCAGAACATTGGCAAAAAAAGGCAGAAGCGGTGCAGGAAGCGCTTGGTAAAGAAGGGAATGCTCAGATCTTTGTTGATGGTCAAGGGGTCGTTGTTCGAATGAACTTCAAGTTTAACTCTGCTGAGTTTGAGAACGAAGTTCAAGTACTGCATATCGACTATATAGAAGTATGTAAAAAATTATGCCAGCTTTTATCCAAAAACCCTGATTACCAAGTTGCCATTATTGGCCATGCAGGGCCAATAGGAACGCATGAAAATAACTTAAAAATTTCCAGATTGCGTGCGGATGTCGTTAAAGAGGCCATCCTTGCCAAAGCAAGCGAAAAAGAACGAGCGAATCTAGAATCAAGGTTGTGGATTGAATTTAAGGGTAAGTCACAACTGATTGATGATATCGAAGGTTATGCCGACGTTAACGACCGATCAGATACTGCTGATATCGCTGTGAACCGACGTGTAGAGGTTAGGTTGATCATCCCTGACTTTGCGGTTTCCCTACCACCGAGCCGCTCGGGAACGATGGCATTAAATCGCGCGCATCAAATTTGGGAAGGGCATCAGCTTGCGGCAAAGGAAGCTCAAGATAAGTTGATTATTGCTGCCGTTGATGCAATGGCAAGTGTCGCAATCTGGACGCCTGCCGCACCAGTGGCTGCCTATTATTTTGCCGGTAAAGTGGGTGCAGATCTTTTGGGCGCTGCAACTGATTTCTATGGCGACCTTTTTGGTGATGCGACGTTTAAGGAGATCAAAGCTCAGTACAACAACAAAAGCATGCTAAAGACACTCAGTAGCATCAACAAAGAGCTTATCTCTCTGTACAAAGGGATAAGTCAAGACCTTCAACCTCAGGTCATTGATGCTGTTGGCTTAGCTGACTTTCTCAAAAAACAGGCGAATCATGATGAATTGTTGAAGCGCTTTTTGTTGCGCTCTTATGCTTTGAATTCATTGATTGAGTTACTAACGCTTCTCCGCGCTAAGTGGAGCCTGACGGGTGACTTTGATGATTTCATTGAGGATTATCGAGTTGACGAGTTTATTCAGCTGTATGTCATGAGTGATAACTGGGAAATTCCAGTCGATGATGGTAATACACTGGCCCTGAACTGGGTAAACCGATTTAAAAAATCTGGTTTGTTCTCTAACTCAGATGCCAATAGCTCGTTACAATGGAGTTACGGTGAAAAAATAGGTGGTGCATTTAATACAGGATTCCCTGTACAGACACGTCTATTCTTGGACCGAAAATCAGATGAGTCCTTGCAAGAAAGTGCTTCTATCCGAGAAGGCCTAAAAGCATTTTGTCACGACTTCAACTTAGCTAAAGAAGAACTTGGCCGTGATGATATAGAGTTCAGCCGCTTGCTGGTTCAAGACGGTGAGAAATGGACGCCATATGTAGAGTGGGCATTTGCGCAGAATGGACGAAAGCTACGCCCACAAACTCGCGTGAAACTACAGGTGGTTTTAAAAGACAATGTCTCATCTAAGGCACTGTTTTTACAGGAGGTAGCTTATCGCGCAGCCGTTGTTGGCTTGGTTGGCTTGGACTCTCATGGGCCAACCTTTGATGTGTTGTTTACAAAAATGGATGCTTCTCAATTCGAAGACCCTGATAAAGCGATTCAAAAACACTTTGAGAGTAAAGGTGTCGAGGAGTTGTATGGTCTTGAATTTGAGCCAACATATGGCTTTGGTGAGTTTTTAATTCATGGAATCAAGCCGCTATGCCCAAATGTTAAAGTCATAGATGAGGTGAAAGCCTTCTTTACAGGTCAAAGCGTGTTTGAATATGTTCGAGACACTGGTGCTTTTGAACAGATGAAATATGTCTTCTCACTGGGAGGGCATGATTTACTAGCGGGTAAGTTAGAGGGTTTGGGTACATATAAAAACTACACTCTAGATATTACTGAAGTTAACTTTGGTATCGATGGTCAAAGCCCTGCACAAGAAGCGAAAAACTTTAACGGTCGAACATTGGAAAAGACGAAACTCACAGACACTGACTTTTTGATCGAAGAGTTTGTCATGAGTGAGTCTGCATCATCTCGAGACAGTACACCGAAGGTGATCGATGGCAACCTTATTATTTTGCCTGGTGTTGAAATTGACGGTGACCTTGCTTGGGGTGAAGGCAATGCGAATAAACTGATAAGCAACAAGTTTGATTGGTCGAAAGAGCAACGGTTCTCACTTTGTTTTGCGGTGTTGGGGGATGATCGTGCGAGTGACGACTACGATACAATGTTACTCAACGCCATTGAGTGTGGGGTGAAACTGCAGATCAAAGATGGTCCAGTTAAACATGATGTGATGCATTATGCCGGGGTAGTCAACATTCATTCTCGTCTTGTTACCGAGAAGTCAAATACTGGGTATAATGGAATAGAAACAAGAACCGTTTTTGATCTAGAGCTTGACGATAGCGGCGCGACTAAGCGTACAGGTCTGGAGCAAAGCGCCGTTCAATTTATTGATCAGAATGACGCGAATTTCTCCCGTTTATTAACTTCAAGCGAGAAAAAGTACCTTTATATCATTCGCTTTGAGTACTCTTATGTGTCGCCTACAGGCAAACTAGTTAATGGTTTAAGACCTTTTGGTGATGTTTTAGATGGTAATGATCTAAAACCTATCAAACTTGAGCTGGCTTCATTTGAACAAATGGATGTAAGTGAAGGTTATGAACTACCGAAGTTTGAGCTTCAAGTTCCTGCGGTGAAAGACTTCATGACGGGTAAGCCATGGATAGAAACGGTTGAAAAGGAAAATGCGACAAGTGAGGCGAATCACTTACACTGGAAAAACCTAGGGGTACAGAACGAGCAGAAAGGATATGTTGAGAATTGGATAACGAAACAAGCGTCTTCGCTCAATGCTCCGGAAATCGCTCTTTTACAGGCAAAGTAACATACAAAAAAACCGCCTTCGGGCGGTTTTCTTTTCTTATCACTTCATACTGAATTTAGAAGTTTCTTTTTAACCCCCATCAACCCGCTGCAGAAATATCGTATTTCTTCATCTTATGGTTGAGAGTGCTCATTGGCAGCGCCAATTGCTCAGCGGCTTTCTTGGTGTGCCAATTGCAGGCATTTAAGCAATCGATGATTACTGTACGCTCGTATTGGCTGACAACGTCCTTAAGGCTCTTTGAAACGTCTTCTAAATCCGCTTGTGCTTGCTGCTCGTAAGCAGGTTGCTCTGGGGTAGGTGAAGCTGCTTTCATGTCGATACTTGGTACATCTTCTGGGATTTGTTCGCCAAACTCAATGTGAGTAATGGTTTCAAAATCGGACAGTAGCACCGAGCGCTCAATGATGTTCTTAAGCTCACGCACGTTCCCTGGGTATTGGTAGGCAAGGAGCTGTTTACGTACGTTGGCACTTAACCCTGGCGCTTGCGGCAGACCTAGCGTGTTGGTTGTGTGTTGCACGAAATGTTCGGCAAGGGGAATAATGTCTGACTTGCGAGCTCTCAATGGTGGTAATGTAATAGGGAACACATTCAAGCGATAGAACAAGTCGGCACGGAATCCGCCATCTTTGATTTGCTGCATAAGGTTACAGTGAGTTGCTGCAATAACGCGAACGTCTACTTCAATCTCTTTGCTGGCACCGATAGGGCGAACTTTGCGTTCCTGAAGTACACGCAGCAACTTTGCTTGCAGTAGCATTGGCATATCGCCAATCTCATCTAGGAATAGCGTGCCGCCGTTGGCTGCTTCAAACAGGCCGACTTTGTCTTTGTCTGCGCCTGTAAATGAACCTTTCTTATGCCCAAAAAGCTCAGATTCCAATAACTGCTCTGGAATAGCCGCACAGTTCTGAACGATCAAAGGTTGTTCTGAACGATTAGAGTTTTCGTGAATGTATTTCGCGATCACTTCTTTACCAGCGCCCGTTTCACCACGCAACAGAACGTCGACAGGAAGAGATAGCACCTTATCAAGACGATTCAAGACATTGAGCATTTCTTCGCTCTCTGCAATAGGACCTTGATAGGCTTTCTGGGTACGTTTTTTGAGCTGAGTGTTCTCGCGCACTAGGGCTTGATTGTCGGCATTGAGATTTTTTATTACTTGCCCGTATTGCTCTAACCAAACGGCTTGGCGAATATTACTCGCAGCCATACGACAAAACTCAGTCAATGCAGTTTCATTGTCGATAACACTTAAATCGAGTAAGACTAACAGCCCAATAGTTTTGCTTTCGCTATCAATCAAAGGCCAAGCCAGTAAGTTCTCGCTTTTTAATCCCAGTGTCTGCTCAGTTTGATAGATGCTTTCGCAGTCATAGCCGTTGTACTTATACAACTCGTTAATCAACACCACTTCACCATTACGAATGGCAAAGTTAAATGGATCGTTCTCACTGGCTGAGTCTAACTGTAATGCATCCCAAGGATGGGAAACGATAGTTTTATCGTTATGGTGAGCGGTACTTGGAATCAACGCCTGCCCAGTCTGGTCCAACACATAAATGATGCCGTGCTTTGCGAGGGTCATTTGTCTCGCAGCGGTCAACACAGCATCCAACGTTTGGGTAAGCTGGCTGCGATCAGCCAAAGACTGACTGATCGCAAGTAGGGCGTTACTAAGTTCGCTATGGTTAGCTGAACGCATAGGTTAGTGTTCCTTGCTCATCGACAGACACTTCGATTTGCGTATGTGAATCATCCTTGTCATGCACCAATAGTTGAGTCGATAGTTGCGGCAGCAACTGACGGTTGATGACCGCGTCGATGTTACGCGCGCCCGTTTCAGCAAGGCGACAGTTACCTAGTACGAACTCAACCAAGCTATCTTCGTAGCTCAGAGACAACTTGTGGTGGCTCTGTAGACGCTGAGAAACTTTGTTCAGCTTGTGGTGAATAATTTCTGTCATTGCTTCATCAGACAGCGGAACAAATGGTAGTACTGACATACGTGCCAACAGCGCTGGCTTGAAGTGTTGGTTCAAAGTAGGGCGAATAGCTTCTGCGATGATGTTCGCATCGATGTCTTTTGATTGATGAACCAAAGATTCAATCTCGTGTGTTGCAAGGTTACTGGTCATGATGATCAGCGTGTTCTTGAAGTCGATGGTTCGGCCTTCGCCGTCGTTCAGCGTGCCTTTGTCGAACACTTGGTAGAACAGGTTCAACACTTCAGGGTCGGCTTTTTCCACTTCATCAAGAAGAACAACAGAATATGGACGTTGACGAACCGCTTCTGTCAGCATGCCGCCTTCGCCGTAACCTACGTAACCCGGAGGTGAACCAATTAGGCGAGATACCGTGTGCTTCTCTTGGAACTCAGACATGTTAATGGTCGTCATAAAGCGCTCACCACCAAACATTTGATCAGCAATTGCACGAGCAGTTTCGGTTTTACCCACGCCACTTGGGCCAACCAGCAGGAATACGCCTGTTGGTGCGTCTGGGTTGCCTAAGCCTGCTTTTGCGGTTTGAATGCCTTCAGACAGTGCATCGATAGCGTATTCTTGGCCTTTGATGCTTTGTGTTAGGCTTTCTTTCAGTTTTAGCGTGGTTTCTGCTTCGTCTTGAAGCATCTTACCCATTGGAATACCAGTCCAGTCCGAGATCACATGGCTGACTTCATCTGGGCCCACTTCAAAGTGAACCAGTGGGTTGCCATTGCGGATTGCATCTAGCTGTTCTTGGCAGGCCGAAATGGCAATGCGAACGGCTTCTTCATCCATTTCTGCATATGGAGAAACGTCTTGCTCTTGTTCTGAATCTTCGTCTGCAACAAGCTCTTCTTCATTTGTTTCTCCAAAGACCAGTTCATGTAAGCGAGAGCGTAGAGCAATCATCTCTTGGATCTGCTCTTTTTCTTTGTGCCATTGCGCTTCTTGTTCTGCTAGCTCTTCTTTCGTTGTTTCCATTGCCAGTTTTAGGTATGGAATGTTAGCAAGGCTGTGCTTGTCGCCAGTTTGCTGCAGAGCATCACGCTCAAGTGCTTCAAGCTCGCGCTGTTGAGCTGCAAGTTCTTGTTGCAGTGTTTCTACAGACGCCGGAATGGCATTTAGGTTGATGTTCACACGCGCGCATGCTGTATCTAGAACATCAATGGCTTTATCTGGCAGTTGACGACCAGAGATGTAACGAGCAGAAAGTGCTGCCGCAGCAGTGATAGCATCGTCACGCACGTAAACGTTATGTGATTTTTCATAAGCAGGGCGCAGACCACGAATGATCAATGCTGCTTGTTCAGGAGATGGTTCGTCGAGTTTCACCAATTGGAAACGACGTGCAAGGGCAGGATCTTTCTCGAAGTACTTCTTGTATTCCGACCATGTTGTCGCAGCGATGGTTTTCACTTCACCACGCGCTAGGGCTGGTTTTAGCAAGTTTGCCGCGTCGCTGCCGCCTGCTTGGTTACCACCGCCAACAAGGGTGTGCGCTTCATCGATGAAAAGAATGATGGGGGTTGGCGAGTTTTTCACTTCATCCAATACTGCGTTTAGGCGTTTTTCGAATTCGCCTTTTACGCTTGCACCAGCTTGCAGAAGACCCATGTCCAGGC
This sequence comes from Vibrio sp. D54, assembly GCF_021728075.1. Taxonomy (NCBI): domain Bacteria; kingdom Pseudomonadati; phylum Pseudomonadota; class Gammaproteobacteria; order Vibrionales; family Vibrionaceae; genus Vibrio; species Vibrio sp. D54. The sequence continues at coordinate 423,250 of NZ_JAKKCS010000002.1, forward strand.
CGTAAAGCTCAACACCTTTGAGGTTGTCTGGTACGTCACCTTGTACAATCTTAAGTGCCAAGCCTTCTACTACTGCGGTTTTACCAACGCCCGGTTCACCAACAGCAATAGGGTTGTTTTTACGGCGACGAGCAAGAATGTCCACGATTTGGCGGATTTCTTGGTCGCGGCAGAAAACAGGATCGATTTCGCCTTTGCGTGCTTTACCAGTGAAGTCTGTTGTGAACTTGCTCAGTGCTGAGCCATCCTCACGAGCTTGTGTTTTCTCTGAAGTAGCAACTTGCGCCTCAATAGATTGGCTTGTTAGCTCTGCAAAGTTACGCTTAAGGCTGTCAGGGTTTACCGCTTCAAGGATAGAGGCGTAACCATGTTGGCCGTAACGGAGAGGGTTGCTAACAAGAGTAAGGAGCAGGGCACCAGAGCGGATTTGTGTTTCGGATAGATCTAAAGAAGAAACCAGCCAACTTTCTTGCAACCATTCGATTAATAAAGCAGAAAAAACAGGTTTGCTGCCATTTCCTTTGGCGTTGGTGTCGAGTGTGGATCGAACCGATTGTCTTAATAAGTTCTCAGAACAATCAAAATGACTTAATAAGACGTCAAAATCACTATTTGGCCTTTCTAATAGACTCAGTAAATAATGCTCAATTTGAACTTCGTTTGCTTTTTCAGAGACTGCAAGTGCAGCGGCGTCTTCTAATGCTACTTTTGCAATCGGGTGTAGACGCTGAATTAATGAAGAAAGGTTTATATTTATCATAGCCATTTTATTCTTTAGAGGAAAAGAGGTAGCGGCTATTATACTAAAAGTGATTGCGTTCTTTTTTTATCAAGATATTTTGACTATCGTTTGTTGGTTATTTTTAATGATTATTGTGACATTAATGTTTGTGGTTATTTTAATGGCGTTGTTATTCTAAATTAATTGATAGTAAAAGTGTCGGATTTGTTAGTTTTAATGACTTTATTTACACAGTTTTATATGGTTATTTTCACTTTTTAAAGTTAGAACAATTTATTATTATCTTAATCCAACTTTTTGTTTTTTTATCCAATAAATTGTACTCAAGGTATTAGTGAATAATGCCTTAATTTGTATAAGTTGTTGTTTTTTGTTGTGTTTCTAAAGTTGGCATGAACTTTGATTATACCAAGTAGTCGCGGTGATAAGCGATTTGGTGATTTAAACAAAACAGATTTTAGAAAAGGAAATAGCGATGCCAACTCCAGCATATATGTCTATCCAAGGTGAGACTCAAGGCCATATTACTAAAGATACTTACTCTGCAGATTCAGTAGGTAACACATGGCAAGAAGCTCACGTTGATGAGTTCCTAGTACAAGAACTTGATCACGTGCTAACTGTTCCACGTGATCCACAAAGTGGTCAGCCAACTGGTCAACGTGTACACCGTCCACTTGTTGTAACTAAAGTTCAAGATCGCTCATCTCCACTACTATTCAACGCACTAGTATCTGGCGAAAAACTTCCTGAGTGTGTGATCCGCTTCTACCGTACTTCAGTTCAAGGTAAACAAGAGCATTACTACTCAATCAAATTGATTGATGCGCTACTTGTCGATATCCAAACTCGTATGAACCACTGTCAAGACGCAGCAACAGCTGACCGCGTGACAGAAGAAGTGCTTAAGTTCACTTACCGTGCGATCGAAGTAACTCACGAAAACTGTGGTACTGCGGGTAACGACGACTGGCGTGCTCCACGCGAAGCTTAATTGCTCGTCGTGTAAAGATTCAGGGCCAACGATTGTTGGCCCTAATTCGATTATTTGTATCAGGTAAAAGATATGGTGAATGACGTAGAATTTAAATTTGAAGTGCCTGGATGTGGGCATGAATTCCGGGTTGAGAGCTTTCATGTTCATGAAGAGTTATCTAAGCCTTTCCACATCAATCTCTCATTACTTTCACTTGATCCAGATATCTCGTTCGATGAGTTAATACGTAAAGCAGGAACGTTGACACTTTACGGACAAGGTGTTGGGGCTGCGCGCGTGTTCAACGGCGTGGTGAATGAAGTTCGTTACTTAGGGACTGGACGTCGTTTTTCTCGTTATCAATTAGTCTTGGTTCCTCAAGCTTGGTTCTTATCTCAGCGCCAAGATTGTCGTATTTTCCAGCAAAAGTCAGCGCAAGACATCATCACAGAAGTACTCGATGATGGGGCAGTCACCGATTACCGATTTGAAGTGTCGGGTACTTATCCTCCAAAAGAATACGTTCTGCAATACCGTGAGTCTGACTTGCACTTCGTGCAGCGTATGATGGCTGAACACGGTATGTGGTATTACTTTGACCATAGCGATTCAAATCATACGATGGTCATTGTCGACAGTAATGACGCGATTGCACCTTTGATAAGCTCGCCACTAAATGCTTCATACATTGGGCCGATTGTTTATCATGCCGATGGTGGCGGTGTTGCCGATCGCGAACATATCTCTGATCTCGAGTTAGTTAACCGCGTTAGAACGGGACAGGTTACGTACACAGATTACAACTACGAACACCCTAAAATTCCACAAGAGATGACACAGGCTGGCGAGCTAGACCAAGATCTCAAGCAGTTTGATTATCCTGGACGATACGTCGACCCGCTGATGGGTCAGGTGAGAACCACGGAGTGGATGTCGGAACACATAGTCGATAATCAACAAGTGGAAGCAACGAGTGACGTAATGCGCTTAGCATCTGGTTACAGCTTTAACGTCAGTGACCACCCGCGTTCTGAGATTAACCGCGATTACCTCATGTTGTCTGTAATGCACACAGGTCAAGATCCGCAAGTGCATGAAGATGAAGCGAGTGGTATGCCAACCACTTACTACAACCAGTTCTCGTGTATTCCACGCGATGTGGTGTTTAAAGCGCCTAAACTAGCGGCACCAGTAGTGGATGGCCCTCAAACGGCGGTCGTTGTAGGACCAGAAGGTGAAGAGATTTACACCGACAAGCTTGGTCGAGTGAAAGTACAGTTCCATTGGGATCGCTACGGTGATAACAACGAGCATTCAAGCTGTTGGATTCGTGTAAGCCAATCCATGGCGGCGCCAACATGGGGCGCAGTTTATTTGCCGCGTATTGGCCACGAAGTCGTAGTAACTTTCCTTGAGGGGGACCCAGATCGTCCGTTAGTTACGGGCGCAGTTTACAACGGTTTGCATTTCCCACCGTACTCTTTGCCAGAAAACAAAACTCGTACCACGTTCCGCACGCAAACGCACAAAGGAACAGGTTACAACGAGTTGAGTTTTGAAGACGAAGCGAACCAAGAAGAAGTCTATATTCACGCTCAAAAAGACATGTCGACCAAGGTGCTAAACAACCGTTACCGTGATATCGGTCAAGATGAATTCTTGAAGGTTGCACGTCACCAAACGAATGAAGTTCATGGTGACCATAAAGAAACCATTCATGGACATAAAACGACACAAGTAAACAGTACGTTTACCGAGACAGTCGAGCAAGACGTTACCGTCACATACAACGCGAACGAAGCCCAGTATGTGAAAAACAATTCTGACTTAGAAATTGGTGATAACCGTACGACTAAGATCGGTAAAAATGATGACTTAGATATTGGCGAAAACAGTAACCTTACTATCGGTGCGTCTAAGAGTTCAGATATTGGTGCGGATGATAACCAGACGATTGGTGGCAACTTAACGGTATCAGTGAAAGGGAACACCGCTTATAAAGCCGATGGTGCAACGCAAATTATCAGTGGCGACAAGATTGTATTGAAAACGGGTGGTTCCTCTTTAGTGATGAACAGTGATGGTTCAATAAAGTTATCAGGCTCGGCTATTACGATCGAAGGCAGTGACAAAGTCGTCGTGAAAGGTGGCAACGTAGTGGTTAACTAACAATGGAAAAACAACCTCTTACAACAGAAGTAATATCAGAGCAGCAAGCCGAATCAACGGCTTGCTTTTCGCGTTTTGGAATAATAGTGGCTATCAATGAGTCTACGGGCAGTGTGCGAGTTGATTTTGATGGTAACCCATTTAAGCAGCCACTCACTGCGAGACTGGGACGTGGCTTTCGTCGTTCTGAACTGCAAATGGCTATCGATAATCGATTAAGTTGTCGAGTTGAGTTTTTGAACGACGACTTAAGCTTGCCTCTTGTGACGGACATTTTCTTCTCCATTCTGGATGACTCTGACGAGTTTGTATTGCGAGCGAAGAAGATGGTTATCGAGACAGAACAAGAGTTGGTAGTCAAAAGTGGTGAGACAGAAACTCGCTATAGCGGGCGCGATGGACGAATTACCACTAAAGCGAAGTACGTCACTTCTCAAGCAGAAAAAGCACAAAAAATTCAAGGCGGAACGATCGCAATTAACTAATTACCTCGCGTTAGCTAATGGTTTTGTGTTAACAAGTCACGCCGAGTGAGCTAATTACTTCGAGTTAACTAATTGCAATCGCGTTATGGCACGCTAATAACGGATAACTAGATGCGACAAAGAATCGGTGTCGAGCACCTAAAGGCACCCATAACCAATCAAGAAGTCGAAGGCGCGTTAGCAAAAGCTGATCGCGCTGTGAATGACCTTTCCCAGTTGCCAGTAACATGGCTGGATTTCTGTAATGAAAAGCTGTCCATTGCTTCTGAAAGTATCGGGTTTTTAATCAGGCAGCGAGTTCAAATTCACAAAAGGGGTTATCCAAGTCGTGAGTTGGCGTATCTCAAGCTGATCGAACGCCAAATTGAAGAACTGAAGCAGGTGTACTTGTCGTTTTATCGGCTAGCACCGGGGTTGATTCATCAGTTAAGAGGCCAGGAGCCAGAAATCTACAGCTGGCTGATGCTACAGGGCGAGTTGGGCTCAGAGTTGGATAACCTTTTGTGCGGATTGAGTTTACTCGAAGATATTGACGCTAAAACCGCAATGGTCATTGCCGTACAATCTCCGGTTGAATCTATGGATAGCACGCTTTCGGAGCTTATTGAGGGCAATGCGACATCCAGTGCGTTTTACTTTGAATGCTTACGTGTACGTCAAACATTAAGTGTTTCTCTCATCAAGCGCTGGCACAAAGCCAGCATCATTAGCTCTCAAGTTGCTTTGCCACTGCTCGCTTTACAAGACGTAAAAGAGGGGATTGATTGGCTTAATGACAATGCAGGCAGCGAACAATACCTATTTGAACGTTTGATTACCAAACGTGACAGAGGCACTTGGTTCCGTCAGAGCTTTGGCATCGAACCAAATGGATTACCATCAGCGCAAGTGCTTACTTATGCCAAGTTGCTTGAGTTAAAAGAGTTTGAGGCGTTTGATATCTCTTCTTCATTAGCACCTGTTGATTTTGCGCTGGGTGGTGATTGGAAACTGGTACCTCAAATCATCGAGCACTTGGAAAGCCTGGAGGAAGCTGAAGCTGAGGGTGAAATTTGGCTTCAAGCCTTGTATGTCGTCTACGGAAAGCTTCTTCCTCTGAATCCGCAAGACGTTGGTGTCGAGTATGAATGGGAAGAGATCGTCGATCTGCTCAATGAGTGGGTGGAAGATGAAAAATATATCCAAAATCTACCAAGCCGCTTGGGTTACGCATTGAGCTTCGAGTCTACGTTAGCTGCGATGCAAGATTCTAACGTTGATGTGCTGTTCCGCGATTGGCTATGGCGTCAAATCTGCATTCAATCCAGAGCCTACGTGCCTTGGGATATGGCGATGCCGATACATCAGCAAGACTGGAACTTCAACAATTTAAAGGCCGCACCTTCTGCGAGCGAACGATTCAACTTAAGGAATAGCAATGCAGTTATGGGATATTGAAGCGCACCCTGAGCTATCACTTAAAGGTCGTTTTCAACGTGACGAAAACGGCGATGAAGTGTGGGTTGTCGTTGCCAAACGCACATGGCAATTCGATGGTGTGGTTTGGCGCGAATTAGGTGAAAGTGAAATCTTCGATGATCCCCAATATTTGGGCGAAGAAGGCTTCTCTGCGATGAAAGTTGACCACGAATTCGCGTATACCAAAGACAATACAGATGTACTTGTTTACGGTAAAGCGCGCAGTTACGCGAAAAAGCCAGTGACATACCAAGAGTGTCGCGTGTTGATTGATGGTCATATCGATAAGACTCTCGCTATTCACGGGGAACGCGTATGGGTTGAGCATGCTGGCAGTATCACGCTGAGCAATCCAGTCCCATTTATTGAAAAAGACATTGATTACACTTGCGCGGTAGGCGGTGATTTACGTAACCGAATAGGTGGTGGGGTTGCCGACTCCAACAAAGAATTGCTTGAACAGAAAGTACCCTCGATTTTTTATCCCCGAGAGGACTGGAGTGCCGCCGCGAAAAAGCTACGCGTTGCGGGGTTCGGGCCTGTGCCTCCGTTCTTTGAGTCGCGCCAGAAGCTGGCCGGCACGTTCGATGACGATTGGATTGAGAATCGCAAGCCAATGTTGCCACTCGATTTTGATAAGCGGTTCTTCCAAAGCGCGCCTATTGATCAACAGTGCAAAGGCTTCCTTCGTGGGGGGGAGCGTTTGATGATGAGTGGCTTTTGTCATGATGACACGCTTTCATTTCGAATCCCTAAAGAAAAATACCGTGCGATCGCGACGTTCAAAGATCAAAGTTATCAAGCTGATATGGCGATGTACACCTTATTCGTTGATGCGGAAAAGAAGACTATATCAATCAGTTACACCGCTGCGTTTCCTTGTCAGGGCAAGGAGCATTTGTTGGTGTCGACATCGATCACTAAGTTGGAAGAGGTAAGCGAGCATGCATAATTCAACAGGCCGTTACGTGCTAGGGATGGAAGTGATGACGCCAACCGGTATGAATTTAGATATTGCTAGTGCAGTTTCGTATGCTGATTTAGGAAGATTCGACCAATGTGTAGGGGATGATGGTATCGAGCGTTTTACTTACGCCAAAATCGAATACACCAAAGAAAGTGAGCAGTTTGAGAAAACGTGTGAGTTAATCACCCACTTGCTTGATTCATTGTTAGCACAGTTACCACGTTCATTGAGACCAATACCTTTGCTTATAGCGGTGCCTGCGTCTGTTTCACTAGTAAAGGTGCAAGAATGGCTTGGTGAAAGTAACTATGCTGAATTTCTCTCTGTGGTGAATGCTGTTCATGCCAGTGGGCCTAGTTTCGTTCTCCAGGCCATGAAATCATTGGATAAATATGATGCTATGATGTGTATCAGTGTCGATTCCTTGGTGAGTTCGATGCAAACACTCATCGACGATGAGATGGTAATGAGTACCAATAATCCATGGGGCGTTATTCCGAGCGAGGGTGGGGCGGGTTTAATTCTTTGTCGAAAAAACACCGTAGAAACATTGAAACTTAAGCCTCAAGCGCAGCTTGGCTACATTGATACGGAACTAAACACTTCAGACCGAAGAGGCATGTTTCGACTTGTTCAACGTGCGAGTAAAAAGCTCGATTCATTTGGTGAAGTGTATTCCGATATGACGAACCTTCGCATGCACTCGGAAGATTACGGTTTTGCTCTGGGAGCTAAAGCAGAACGATTCACGAACCCAGAACAACCGCAGCTTATCAATGAGTTGTGGGGCACAATGGGCAGTTGTTCTTCTCTCGCTTTAATTGCCTTTGTGGTCAGAGAGCACCACTTTAAGCAACCAACTACGTTGTTAATGTTCGACTTTCATGGTGACAAAGGAGTTCTCCAATTACTGCAATGTTAGTGGGCACTCATCGATCAAATAGCAATGAAAATATACTCATATTATTAGGTTGAAGTTTGTAACACGAAAAAGCGTATAACTCATGCAGTGAAAGCGTAAGTAAAAAGGTCTAATAAGTTAGTAATAATAACTAAAATAATAGGCTTACTGTTTGTTTTAAATACCAACCTTGATACAAGTACGTTCAAGAAAATATTATTCAACTCTAATAATATTTATTCTATGAAAGAGTACTAAGTGTCTAATAATCAGAGTACAGCCAAAGGATATATCGATCAGTTGGTTGTTAAAGCTATTGAGAAAAAGAAACTGAATGAGCAAAGGCTAGCAGAAAAAAATAAGCCGAAGCTTGAGTACGTGCTTTTTTCACAGTTTGATGTATTAGACAAGCTTCCTTCTAAAAATGGTAAGACAACGGTTTACCATCTTGCAAAAAAAGGGCAGCCAGAGAAGCAAATCTGTTGCAAAGTTATCAATGATGACTCGCCAGAATTTGCGAGCAAAATGTTGATTAACGAAGCGAGCAGGCTGGAGCTTTCTCAACACCCTAGCGTGGCTAACTTTGTAAAAATCGGCAACGAATTCGAACGCCCATATTTGATGTACGAGTGGATCCAAGGTGAATCACTGGCAGAAAAAATGGAGCGTCATTCTTCTAAAGGCTTCCGCCACGACCACATCGCTTGGTTGGTGTATCAACTCGCTGGCGCTCTAGAGTTTATGCATACAAGAGGTATCTGCCATCTTGATATTAAACCATCTAACGTATTAGTGAGTGAAGGCGATTACGTTAAGCTCATTGATTTCGGCGCTGCTCGTTACATTGGAGAGACAGAACCTTACGCAGAAGCAAGCTTGAACTACGCTTCCCCTCTTTATATAGAAACTGGCATCGCGGAACCGCAAGATGATGTTTACTCTCTCGCTTTGCTCGCTGGACATCTATTTTTGGGATCAATATTTGGTGATTCTTGGAATAAGCAGTTAAAAGATCGAAAGCGTCCGGCTTTGATCCCGGTTCATATTTGGAAATTGCTGAAAGAAGTCATCAACAAACCAAGAGGGCATGGCTATACCGCTATTTCTTTTGCTCAACAGTTAGCGCGAATCGATACGCAATCAATTAGCTCAAATTCTAACGCACCAATTTTCAGTAGCTTGCGTAACGCGGATTTGCTGCTTACACACTGTAAGCCAAATGATAAAACAGCGTACGGTCGCTTTAAAATATTAGAGGCGAGCTTAGTGCTGAGTGTGCTGGCAACAGCAGGAAGTTATTTATATCAACAGAATAAAGATCAATTGGATGCCATTTTTTCCCAAGGAGTCGCTCCTGTAACTCACGTTATTACGCCCTCTGAAACGGCTTCTTTTTTGGCTCAGCCTCCATGGAAAATCAAAGAAGAATTGTCTCAAGCTACTCAGAGTATTGATATGACAGAAGCTTATCGAACAGCATATCAAGCTCAGCAGTTAAGCCTCTCGAATTTATATGAAGAAAAACAGGCTCAGTTAACGTCGTATCAATCGTTAGCGGATGGCTTACCAATGGCATTAGTCGAATTACGTAAGGAGCTTGTCACCTTGCGAGAAACCCTTGTTCGTGACGGTGCTCTGTTTCCATATGCGGATGAGGCGTTGACTAAAGTGATGTCTGGATTAAATGTCGCGTCTATCGATTCCATGAAAGTATCTGCCATAGCTGGCAGTCGAGATAAGCAGATTGCTCGCTTAATTTTAGATGGTGAAGCTAAGCTCGCAGAAAATGAAATGAAAGAGGCATGGTTGTTAAACCAGTCACAAGCCTATTTCTACAACCAAATCTTACCAAAGGCTGTGATGGAAAATATTAATGACTCCATCGATAAACATGCAGAGGCGCACTTTTACACCAAAGCAATTGAAGAAGCTGAATTAGCCAAAGCCTACTTCGGTAATACGCCAGAACTAGACAAAAAAATAAAGGATTTAATCGTCGCAAGAAGCGAATTTATTTTGTTTAGCACCGTGATGGAGCAATCCGTTTACGACAAACAAAAGCTACATGAATCCCTTGCCGATTTAGAACGGAATGCACCAAGCAAATTTACAGAAATCACGAAAATTCTAGATAGCATGGCGTCGGATGCGATAGAGCAGAGCCATCGGTTATCTAAGCCAGCAAATGGCGCAATTGCGGTAGCGCGTGCGTTGAGAGATTACTTGACTGAAGGAGACGTGAATTTTGTTCAACATTGATATCGATCGTCTGCTTAATCCTATTTCTGATGAATCTCCAGTGGGAAACGATGCCCGTTACGAGTTTTGCTACGAGATGATGGAATCTGAAGTAAAGAAATTCGGTTCCTTGTTTGGCGAAACAGTAGATTGGAGCGTGGTAAAAACGCACGCGACTGAAGTTCTAGAGCACCACAGTAAAGACTTAAAAGCCATTTGTTACCTCGTTCGCGCGCTAACAGAAGAGTTTGGTCTGCAAGGCTTTGAACAAGGTCTAAAGCTGCTTAGTGAGGCGTTAAGTCGCTTTGGCGTTGAATTGTATCCTTCGCGAAAGCGGGGTCGAGATGGCGCGGTTGAATGGTTGAACCATCAGTTTAAACTGGTCAGTAGCAAGTTAGCGGAAAGTGCTCAATCATGGGATTTGGTATCAAACTGCATTTCGACTATTGAAGAAGTGCAGCGCCAGTACGACGAGGTTTACCAAGACTCAGAAGCGGATTTCTTTGAGATTCGCACTCAACTCAATGTTTTATCTCAACAAGCGGCGGCTGATGAGCAGAGCGATGAAGCAGTCGTTAACGTCGAACAAGCGGCGCCTGCACCAGCTACGCAGCCTGCCGCCGCAGAAACGCCAGCGCAGAGTGAAGTGCAAACCGCACCGGTGAAGGCGGTTCCGCCGGCCCCTAAACCTGCGCCAGTTAAGAAAGCGGTAGCAAAAGAAGTCGATCTCGATACGGACTTCTCTTCGCCGACGGCTTCTAAGCGCACCTTGAAGAAGGTTGCGGAAGTCATGCTTCATGCGAGCCCAAGTGATCCGCTGGCTTACCGGATTTATCGTCATCTGACTTGGGATGACATTGATGGTCTACCCGACCACCAAAATAATCAAACGCCTTTGAGCTTGGCAGTGTCGTCCGATCAACAAGCGGAATACCGAGATAAAGCAGACCAAGAAAGCGACATCGACACCATTAAGCGTTTGGAGCGCACATTAACGGATGCGCCGTTTTGGCTGACGGGCCATTACTTCGTGTATTCGATGCTTAATAACTTGGGCTTTGATGATGCAGCACTTGCTGTGAAACAAGAAGTGACGCGTTTTGTTGAATCGCTAGAGGGCATCGAGCACCTCTCATTTAAGAATTCTATACCATTTGCAGATGAAGCGACCTTGAGCTGGTTATCGACTCAAGATACCACTTCTTCGATTTCTCAACCCGTTGTTCAAACGGTTGTGATTTCGCAGGAAGACTCGCTGCCAATGGAGGATATCACTCTAGAAAATCTAGGGGAATGTGCCGCAGAGCTTGCCCACAAACTTGAGCTGGATAGCTCGGGACGTGGGCAGTTCATGCTGTATTTACAATTGATAGCAGCTTACCAGTCTGTTGGATTATACCCGTTGTGTTTGCCGTATCTTGAGAAGGGGTGGGAAGTACAAAAAGCGTTTAATCTCGCGAGCTGGGAACCCCACTTATCGTCACAGTTAGAAGACCTAATTCGAAAAACACTCCATCGGTTATTTGGAAGCAAGGATCTTCTACCTGAGAAGTATGAAGAGTGGAAAGCAATTTACGACTAATTAAAGAGTTAGATAAGGAACGAATTATGTCACGTGACGGCTCGGTGGCTCCTAAAGAGCGAATTAATATCCGTTATGTTCCAGCAACTGGCGATACGCAAGAAGACGTAGAGCTGCCGCTAAGCATGATGGTAGTTGGCGACTTTACTGCGCGTGCAGATGAGACACCAATTGAAGAACGTACTCCAATTAACATCGACAAAGACAACTTTAACGAAGTGCTAGAGGGCATGTCTCCAAACGTTAAAGTCAACGTTGAAAACCGTCTTTCTGATGAAGAAGGCGGCCAGATTGGTGTTGATCTGACCTTCCAAAACATGAAGGACTTCTCTCCTGAAGCGATCGCGAAAAGTGTACCTGAACTAAACAGCCTACTTGAGCTTCGCGAAGCCTTGGTTGCACTTAAAGGTCCTCTAGGAAACGTTCCTGCGTTCCGTAAGAAGATCGCATCGGTTCTTCAAGATGAAGAAGCGAGAAAGAAACTGTTGGATGAACTAAGCATTGGCAACGACCAAGACGCGAAAGAAGAGTAAGGGATATCATGTCTGCAGAAGCACAAGCGCCAGAACAAGAAGCAGCCTTAGTTGAATCAGGCTCACTTCTGGATAGCATTCTTAACGAAACACGTTTAAAGCCAAGTGATGAAGGTTTTGACGTTGCAAAACGCGGCGTAGAAGCATTCATCAGTGAGCTACTAAGCAGTTCGAACACAGAGAAAGTCGACCAATCTCTGGTTGATCTGATGATCTCTGAAATCGACCAAAAATTGTCTAAGCAAGTTGATGCAATTCTTCATAACGAAGAAGTTCAAGCGATTGAATCAACGTGGCGTGGCCTTAAGTACCTGGTTGATCACACTGACTTCCGCGAGAACATTCAAATCGAACTGATCTCTGCGAAGAAAGATGAAGTTCTTGATGACTTCGAAGACGCTCCAGAGGTGGTGAAGTCTGGCCTGTACAAGCAAATCTACACACGTGAATACGGCCAGTTCGGTGGTAAACCTGTTGGCGCCGTCATTTGTGATTACGCTATGTCTGCCTCGTCGCCTGACATCAAACTGATGGAATATATGGCGAACGTAGGTGCAATGTCTCACGCACCATTCATCACGTCGGCATCGGCTAAATTCTTTGGTCTAGACAGCTACGAAGAGCTGCCAAACCTAAAAGATCTTAAGTCTGTATTCGAAGGTCCACAGTACGCGAAATGGCGTGGTCTGCGTGAGCACGAAGATGCACGTTATTTAGGTCTCTGTACGTCTCGCTTTATGTTACGTACGCCTTACTCTGTTGAAGATAACCCAATCAAGGCGTTTGACTACGATGAGCAAGTGACAGACAGCCATGATAACTACCTATGGGGCAACTCAGCGTACGCGATGGCGTCTAAGATCAGTGAATCATTTGCTAAGTACCGTTGGTGTCCGAACATTATTGGTCCTCAAAGCGGTGGTACTGTACAAGATCTACCGGTTTACAACTTTGAAGCTATGGGTCAAATCGAGACTAAGATCCCAACCGAGATCCTGGTTTCTGACCGTCGTGAGTACGAGCTAGCGGAAGAAGGCTTCATTGCGCTAACCATGCGTAAAGGTTCTGACAATGCGGCGTTCTTCTCTGCAAACTCTGTTCAAAAACCAAAAGTGTTTGCGAACACGCCTGAAGGCAAACAAGCCGAGATGAACTACAAGCTAGGTACTCAGCTTCCTTACATGTTCATTATCAACCGTTTAGCGCACTACATAAAAGTGCTACAGCGTGAGCAAATTGGTTCTTGGAAAGAGCGTTCTGACCTAGAAATCGAATTGAACAAGTGGATTCGTCAATACGTTTCTGACCAGGAGAACCCGCCAGCGGAAGTTCGTGGTCGCCGCCCACTTCGCGCTGCGAAGGTTGAAGTATCAGACGTAGAAGGCGATCCAGGCTGGTACAAAGTATCGATGTCTGTACGTCCTCACTTCAAGTACATGGGCGCAAGCTTCGACTTGTCTCTAGTTGGTAAGCTAGACCAATAACCCATTACTGAAACCATCAAGCAGCCAGTGAAGACTGGCTGCTTTTTTCGTAGGACCGCATATGGAAAAAGGTTACCGTCTTTTAGAGCGGATCGAGCTAGGAGAACCAAAAAACTGCTACGAGAAAGTGGTGTCTCATAAGCATTTGATTGAATCCATTCACTCGCATCTCGCTGACTTGTTGAATACGCATTCCGGCAACGCAATGATCGACAATGAGTATGGTCTGCCAGATTTTAACGACGTACTTTCTAACAACACGAACCTCGTTCGCCATATTCAAAAAAACATCACGTCAACCATAGAACGCTTTGAGCCCCGACTCCTTAATGTCGAGGTTCATTACCGTGAAGACCACCATAATCCATTACAACTCGGCTTTGGTATTCGCGGCGAAGTTTCCCATAACGGCGGTAAAGTCCCAATGTCGATCGATGTCTACATGGGAACCGACGGCCAATTTAACGTTTAGTAGGTGCCACTTGAGTAACAGTAAATACTTTCAAGATGAACTCACGTATTTACGCGAGTCGGGTAGTGAGTTTGCCAAATATCATCCGAAGTTAACTCACTTTCTCTCTGAAGGAACTTTTGATCCAGATGTCGAACGACTGCTGGAGGGTTTTGCTTTTTTGACCGGACGCATCCGCGAAAAGATTGACGATGAACTGCCTGAGCTTACGCAATCTCTGATGACTTTGCTGTGGCCACATTACATGCGTTCGATTCCGTCTTTGTGTATTAGCGAACTAAAACCGCATACCGGAAGTGTTACTGAGAAAACCGTGGTGAAACGTGGTGCGGAAATGGCCAGCGAGCAGGTAGAAGGCACGCAGTGTTTGTTCCGTACTTGTTATGACGTCAATCTATACCCAATTACGATTACTAACATCGAACAAACTAACAGCCGCACCAGCTCGATGATTGATGTGACGTTATCGACGGAGCATGGCCTTGAGCTGTCTCGGATAGGTTTAGACACGCTGCGATTGCACCTGCATGGTGAGATTCATATTACTCGCACTGTCTTCTTATGGCTGTTCCGTTATCTAGATCACGTCGAGTTGGATGTTGGTGGCGGCTACAAACATCGTTTAGGGCCAGAATACGTTAAGCCAGTCGGGCATGAAGAGGACGAGGCGCTGTTGCCTTACAGCAAAAATTCCTTTGCAGGCTACCGTTTGCTGCAAGAATTCTTCTCTTTGCCAGATAAGTTCATGTTCTTCGACATTAAAGGCTTAGAGTGGCTAAAAGGCATTCCACAGCGCAGTACGGTCAAAATCAAATTCCACTTTAAGCGTGCTTTGCCTTCAGAGGTGGTGCTTAAAGATAAACACTTAAGGTTGCACTGCACACCTGCCGTTAACTTGTTTGAGAAAGACGGCGATCCAATCCGTTTAGAGCATCGACGAAACGAGTACAAGGTGCGTCCACAAAGTAACACTCAAGAGCATTACGAGGTTTATTCCATTGAGCAAGTGGAGAGCTGGAGTAAAGACGAGCGTCGCCGAAAACCACTGATTGAATTTGAATCGTTTGAGCACCAAATCAACCAGCGTGATAAGCGAGAGTTCTACAAATCCAAAGTGGGCGAGCGAGTAAGCGGAAGAGGGTTAGAGCGCTATATCTCATTCCATACTCACAATGGCGACATCGCGGATTTAGGGACTGAAACAGTATTGATGAAACTGCAATGCAGTAACGCGGACTTAGCGGAGCGCCTGTCAGTAGGAGATATCACGTACGCGACGCACAAATCGCCAACGTATGCGACGTTTAAAAACATTACTAAGCCAACACAGTCAGTAAGTCCTCAGGTTAATGGTGAACTTCAATGGCAGCTGATTGCCAACATGTCGCTCAACTACTTGTCTTTGGCCAATATCGATGTGTTGAAAGTGTTGCTCTCGACTTACGACTTCCACTCTCGAGTCGATAGACAAGCCCACCGCGCGTCGATTCATCGACTTGATGGCATTATTTCTTCAGAGATGAAACCAATCGATCGCGTATTTCGTGGTGTATCTGTGCGTGGTAACCAATTCAAGCTCGTGACGGACTCTAAGTTCTTCGTAAATGAAGGCGATATGTTCCTTATGGCCACGGTATTGAATGAATTTATCCGTTTGTATTCGAGTGTGAACTCCTTTACCGAACTAGAGGTGTTCGATGAAGCGACGGGCGAGGTTTACAACTGGGCAAGCCTAATCGGGCAGCAGACAATACTATGATTAATACACTTTCTGATAAGTCGAATGAGTTTAGTTTCTACCAAGCGGTGTTGCTGTTAGAGAAACACTACCAGCTGGAGCCAAACTCAAACTTTGTTGCCGTGGGCGAGAACAAATACTTTCACCAAGAGCGAATTGAGTTCAGCGTGTCGCCAAACCTGTGCTTTCCAAAGAGTGATATGGACTTTATTACTCATATGGAAAGAAACGGACAGCAATATTCACGTATTGAGACGAACTTTCTTGGCTTGCATGGTTCAAGCTCGCCCCTGCCTGCGTCTTACACTGAGAAACTCGTCGGTCGTGATCCCGATGATAACCCAGTGAAGGATTTCTTCGACTTTTTCCACAACCGCTATACAAGCTTACTGTATCGTGTTTGGAAGAAATACCGATATCACGTGCAGTACAAAAGCGGGGCAAGCGATGCGTTTTCTGGGCGCATACTGCATTTGGCTGGTCTCTCTAGTGTTATGCAAGATTGTGAAGTCGCGGAGTTAGATCGAGCGAAAGTTCTGTCTTACGTGAACCAGTTATCTACGCGTACACGTTCACCTAAGCTTATTTCCGGTATTGTTTCGCACTACTTTTCACTGCCGAATGTGCGAATCGAAGAATGGGTTTATAGACGTGTAGAAATCGCTGAAAGCCAGCGTAACAAACTCAATCGTTCCAATTGTGTAGTGGGGCAAAGCTTACACTTGGGACAAAGCATTGCGGATTTGAACGGCAAGTTTAACTTGTGTATCGACAACATTGATTTTGAAACGTTTAAGCAGTTTTCCTACGATGGTGAGTTACATAAGACGCTGGTGGGCTTGATGCGCTTTATTCTGCGTGACCCAATGTCGTGGGACCTAAAGTTGACAGTTAACCTAGACAGTATTCCAGAAAACAAACTGGGTAATGGAGAAGGGAACCAACTAGGTCAAACGTTCTGGCTAGGAAACCCAGGTGATAAAGACGCCAAAATTCGACTTATCGGAAGCATATAAGAAAGCCGCTCAACGAGCGGCCCTTTATGTTTTCCTCGAAGAGGTCAGAAAAGCTTAACGACTGATCGGCTGGTGCAGTACAACGGTAGTATCAAGCCTTTGAATGCCGTTAAATGATTCAATTTCATTACAAAGATGATGAATAGACTGCAGGTCGGGCGCTTCAATTAGGGCAATAATATCAAAGTTGCCACCAACAACGCTCGTTAAGCGAACCTCAGGGATTTCTTTAAGTGCATTCGTTACATCATTCTTCTTACCCTTTTCACAAGAGATCAGTAGATAACTAGCGGCTTTTCGCCCTTCATTTTCTACACGAATCTGTGCGGTATAGCCTTTGATAATACCGGTCTTTTCTAAACGATTAATTCTTTCTGCTACTGCTGTTCGAGACAAACCAATGTTTCGGGATAGATTCGCAATCGACTCTCGCCCATTCGACAATAGACTTGAAAGTATTTTTCGATCTAATTTATCTAAACCTTGTAAAGTCATGTTTGAAATCATGTGTTCTGCCTATTTTGTTTTTATATTGTTATTAAATCGACTCAGGGAGCGTAAAGTTATACAGCTCAGCAAGAGTGAATGGGTTTTTCTGTGTCAACGGAGTGATGCGTAAGCTCAAGTCCCTCCCTGACACTTTTATGTCACTGACAAAGCTGCCGTTATGAGTGTTTGTCAAGGTCGAGTCACCTAGCAATCTGTATATCGCCCATTGACCACTCTTATTTAAAACGTGCTGTCTGCCTTCATCGGTTACATCCTGGAGTGTGATACTAATATTGAAGTCACCATTTTGCGGTGGCCATGCCATTTCACGAATGCGGCTTGGACCGTGGTAGTAACTTATATTGGTATCTGCAATTTTTAAGCTCGCTCTAATCGCACTAGAATCAAGATCGAGTACTCTTGCACTAAACGGAATATGAACGCGGTTAGTGCTTTTATTAATTAATGTGTCTCGAATAACGTTATAGTTACGCAGTTGCACTAACAGAGCCGGAGAGATTGGCATCGTCTCGCCATCCACCTGTTTTGGCGTCCACAAATTGGTATCGTAGAACGGTGCAAAATTTTTCTGAATAAATGTGTCTAACAAGCCACCTGAAGCAAACAGTAATTCAAAATCTTCAATTGAGATTTCCTCGGTCGCTGTTAGATCAAATGGGTATCGTCCTAGCCCTATCTCTTTAAACTTGGTGTAAATCTCGCTGTACCATTGGGTTTGAATGCCTTTAGCGGACTCTTTAATCATGACTGACCAGCTTTGTTGAACCACATCTAACAACCAGCTACGAACGGGTTCCGGTGATTTTTGGGCAATCTGTTTAAGTTTTATTAATGGGTCAGCGTCACTGCTGTTCATTCGATGCTGAGCTGCCGCTAGCGCCGCCATTTGCGGGTCAGGTGCATCAGCAATGTCTTTCATATACGTGCGAACACGGCTTAGCGCTGTTACGGTCTCATCCCAAGGAGTAGGGGAGTTTGGTGTTTCACTGACCTGAAGTTGGTTTAATAAGTGAAAAGCTTGTTCAACACGTTTCATCAACAAGTAATCAGGCTTAACTACTTCCTCTACTGCGTCTGATGCGGAGTCTGCCGCTGCCACGAGTTTCGGGTCTAGCTTTGAAATCAGAGCATTTTTTTCACCAACGGGTGAAAATTGTGTGTTGGCATAGACCTGCTTCAGTACGGTTGTCATTGGTGAAGAAGGGCCCGAGATTAAGTCTATCGCGTTCGTTAGATCGCCGACATTGTCATAGTTCTGGACTTTTAGTTCACTCAGCGCATTGCGCCAATTACTGATGTAGTCGTCAGTATATTTTTTACGTACTTCCTCTTTGAAGGCTTCTTGTTCTTCACTAGTAGGAATAACGTGTTGTGATAGACCTAAAACCCAGTTGTCACTGATGACTTGTTGTGACATTAGGTCCACGCGTGGTCGATAAAAAGTGCTAAAACCAGTGGAGGTATAGATCTTATCTACGATCAAGCGTTCGCTATCGATTGGTGTGTTGAACACATTGCTAAACTCAAAACCCACAGCTCGTTGCAGATCTAGGGTTCCTAAATCAATCGAATTTGCTTCGTTTAAAATGCCTGCATAAACGAGATCAACATTCGAATTTGCTAGCAATGAGCGACGTGTTGCGCGAACAAGATCCATATTGATATCAATTGGATCAAACTGTGTGCGAAAGTAAGCGTCCAAATAGCGCATCGCCTGATTGACGACGTCATTTTGGTTGCTCAAGTCGTTCATCATTTGGAGAGTTTGATGACGCAAAAAACGGATATCACGCTTTGTTGGATCGTTTAGCATTAGATACCCCTTCAATAGAGGTAAAGCGCGTGTAAAAGTGTTTTGATTTTGTGTCAGTTGTAGACGGTAACCTTTCTCAATGAGAGGTATCAACTGTTGAGCAACGTCCTTAAGTAATGCTTCGTAAGCGATGCGAGTGCTTTGATCCAAACGGCTAATGTTGAGTGGTAATATCTCTTCATCCAAAGCCTTAGAACCTTTAAGCCACGCCCCATAAGAAGGCTCTATTGCTTTCGTCGCCTTCGCTAAAAGCTCATCGAATCTTGCATCTTGCTCCACTTGTGATTTGTCATCGATACTCAAGAGTTGATTCATCACATGTAAGTTACTGTCTAATGTCGTGAAAAAGAAGTAACTGCCCCCAGTAAGCAGGATAATAGAGCCGAGTATTGCCAAACGGCTTTGTCTCTGAATTAGACGAAGATACGTCTTGTTTTCGCCCGCAAAGTCGCTTTCCGGCAATATTTGTGAATCAATCAGAAAGCGAGAGAAATAAGGCGTTTCTGTTAACTGAGTATGCTCTGACGCGATAATAGGTAAGTTGAAGTAATTACTACAACTTTTTGCAAGTAAATTGTACTTGCGACCGCCTTGCAGACTCGAACTAAAGAAAATCTCACGGATGTCTAGTGAATAGACACCGTTGTTAACATCACATAGACGCTCAAGCACATAGCTGACTTCAGACTGACATAGCTCAAACTGCTTAGGGAAAGCGAGTATTGCTTGTTTCTCATCAATGTCCGTTGAATTAGCGGATGCATCTAGCGCATTACTTTCAAGCACTCTCACTAGATTTCGATAGCTATCGCGGTAGTACTCTGCAAATACACCTTTGGCTTCTTTTAGTGGGATAGAGAGGAACTCAACACGTGTCTTGAGAGAGCTAAAGTGCATGTATTCTTTAAAGCCGTCTAACTTGTCTAGCTTTGACATAATCAAATAGATTGGCAATGCTGAAGACGTTTTAGAGTTGATGGTACTCAAGCGCGCCAATAACGACGAAATGGTGTACTCTTTTTGTTCTGGCTCAGAGACGATCATGAACTCGAAATCGGTGAAGAATAGACAGCCTGAAAATGGCTTTCGAGGTCGATGATGAATAACTTCTTCAATGAACGTATTCCATAAAGAAGCATCACTGCTTGATACTTCCTGGAACACTAAGCGTTGGTCAGGTTTGATGTATACAGCGCTGTCAGATTCGTACCATTCAAAAAAGTCATTCTTAGCGGTTCTAGTGCGATCCATCGGTTTAATTGCACTAGAATTAAATAAAAATTGACGTCGCCCTGACCCTTTATTACCAAGCATCAGGTAAATTGGTTTCTTGCCTGAGTTAGCAAGAAGAGGCTGGATAACCATAGAAAGTGCTTCTTCCTCGGTTTCCAAATGTTGAGCTTTAGCGTTGTTCTTTTTCTTCAACCATAATGTGAATTGAAAAGTGACGTAAACCATGGCGATAACACCAAGGGTCAGCCAAAGATAAAGTTGATCGATTTCGTCAAGAAAAAGCAGATAAATAGTGGTGATAATTGCAACCACTAAAAACATCAATATAGTAGAAATCACCACTGGATTTCTAAACAGTTTTTGTTTGAACATAAGCCTAAAACTTCTTTAATTGTATTGTTATTTATTGTCAGTTTTTTCAGCTTGTAGCTGACTCAATTTATATAGGTAGATGTTCAGTAAAAGGGTTGCGCGGTCAATTTCCCTTTGCTGTGAATACTTTTCAGCGTATTCAATACGACCTAAAAGCGGGAATAACGAGTTACTGTATTCGTACGCCTTTTCAGAGTTCTTATCTACATTCTGTCTAGCTACGTTGGCAAACACCGTTCTTGCGTCTGAGAATCGCTTATAAACATCCATAAACTGGTCTTCTAAATGGGCGCTCTGTGTCAAAAAGTTTTGACGTAGCTGCTGTGCAGAAGACGAATCCGGATAGATTGCGATTAATTCATTGGTCAAGCTATCGAGCTCGCTGACGTTACTTACTTTTGCCGAGTCTAAAAACCAGTTATTCATCATAATATCGACACGATTAATGGCCTGCGTTTTCAATGACTGAGCATATTTTTTATTTTCGTAATCTAACGAGGCGACCAAATTTACAAGTTCATTAAGTGAAGCTTGATTAATTTTTTGCTCCAATGTTCGATAACGTTGTTGCTCGTACATGAAATGTGAACATATCGCAGTAACAATCAAACCAATAACGAAGTAGATCATAAATCGACCAGACTTTGCCGGTGATGCTTTCTCTTGGCTATTTAGGTTGGGTGATGACACCGGTGCCGGAGAGGGAGACACATTCACTTTAATTTCAGGTGCCTTCTGCGTTGCTGCAGGAGCGCTAGTGTTGGCTTGTTTTTTCTCGCGTAACTCAGCCGCAATTTGTTGTTCTTTTATCTGCTCAATCCATTGATTCAAAATACGGCGAATGCGACCTAATGACGGCGCTTCAATACCGTAATGAAGACGAAGCTCTTCCTCAATCCTCAAGCATAATTGATGTGCTGCCTCTATCAATGGAAGCTCTTCTGGTAACGCCCGATGCTTATTAATTCGTTTTTCAGTATGCTCTACCATCCATTCAATAGCGCTCATTCGTGCCTTTGACTTTGAATGCTCTGGATACGCGTTGAACCAATATACGACACACACATCAAGTATTGAGTTTAACCCTTCAACAAGGCCTCTTAAGCCGTCGTTATAGGTTGACGCAACGGTAAAGTAACAGCAACAACGTAGGTCTTTCGCTTGGGTACTCAAGATCTTTTTTGAGAGTGTTTGAACCGTTTTCCACGAGACTCTCCCTGTGACTTTATTCAGGTTGTTTATTTGACGTTTAATTTCGTCAAAATCCTCAGAACCATTAGGATTAGAGCCGCTTGGGTTATTTTCATCGATTGGTCTTCGAGCGAAGTCGGTAAAAAGCATAAGGAAAGTTCCAACTGATCATATAGAAGTATTAAGTTATATAGGATTTCACTACTGTTGTTATATTAAATTATAAGCAGTGCACATCTGTCGCAATTCTATAGACAAAATAAGCGGATTAGATAATAAAAATTCATTAAAAGAAATTAAATTACTTTTAGTGTGATCTTTGTTCATAATATTAATATCAATAGTTAAGTCTATTTATAAGAAGAAACTTATATATGAAGATGAGAACGTTGATTAAAAAGTAACTAAATTGTTATCGGAGATTACGTTTTGTTCAATTAGCAATCAAATTCTGTTACTTCTATTTAAATAGAAAGATTTACTGTCTCGTCACTTAATCTGTAGTCGGTTCTTTAGTTTTTGTTTGTAGGTAAAACAACCAACCTGATAGTTGAAATGTATTAAATTATAGGTGTTTTTTTAGGCTTATTGAAAAAGAGAATATAATTGATATCTTTCGCCTCTAAGTAGAATATCGGTTTTCCTAGAGGGACGAAATGCTAAAACCAAGTCAAATTGGGCTGATTTCAGCCATGTGTCTATTTTCTTCTGTTGCAATGGCAAAAGGGGAGCGATATGGACTCTCTACCAGTATGTTGACTATCGATAGCATTAAATACGATGAAGGTAAAAGTGGTGAGCAGGATACGCTTAGGTTCGGCTTGGTTCATACTCGTCCTATTGATGAAAACAATAACCGTTGGCGTTGGTGGTTAGGGCTAAACTATCTAGCAGAAGATATTGAAGCGCCAGCAAACGGCTTATATCAAGAAGCGACGAACTATGAACTTCGTGTTGTTCCTCAATATGCGTTGACTTCTTGGAGTGTTTTCACGCCATACGTTGGTGCGGGCTTGTCTGTCGGTTACTCGCAATATTCTAATCGCTGGCAAGTAGACCAAGAGGGCTATCGTTATGAGAGTGTTGAAGACATCGACCAGTTTGAGTTAGGTGCGGTTATGACCCTTGGTACTGCTATAAAGTTAGGCAGTAATCCTGACGCCCATATACAAATTATCCCGCAGGCCTCTTATATCCTTCCGGTTGTAAATGATGGAATTGGTGGGCTTGAACTATCAGTTTCTTTGCTCTTTTGAGGTTCGTAAATGTACTCAAATCAGCTAGTTTTATTTATCTCAAAGTGTCCAGAGGAATACACCGGTGCAAAGCATATTGAAATGCCTGAAAGTGGTGGTTCGATAGGTCGTTCCCCAAGCTGTAGCGTGTCTTTAGCCGATCACAACCGCTTTATATCGGGCACTCATTGTTTGCTCAGCGTGTATGGAGATACCTACTATATAAGTGACGTATCAACTAACGGCACAATGGTAAATGGGAATAAAATACTAAAAAATCAACCCGTTGCGATAGTTGATGGCGACATCATTTCTTTAGGGCAATATGAGATTGGTGTTTCTCTTGAGCACGTTACCTCAACACTAGACATCGCCGCTGATATTGCTCCTGAGCGAGTATCTAGCGATCCTCTGGTTAGTCTAGGAGATGCGGTTGTCGAAGAGGAAGAAAAAGTCGGTGCCTTAGAAGATTTGTTTATGGAGACTAAACAGGATGACATTGATTGTCATGATCCTGTTGCTCACCTTAACTTTTCGATGCAGCGAGATGACGATTACTTAATTCGTGATAATGAGCGTACAGAATCTGAACAACCTAGAACCGTGGAAAGCACGCGTCAGGTGGTCGATGACAGTTTCAGTATATATTCCGAATTCGATCAGCCAAGCCTAATCCCTGAAGACTGGATGGCTGCGGAAACCAAGAGTAACGCATCGGTCAATGATGCATTAGCGCCAGAAAGCGGTAAGGCACATAGAGCCGATATTGCCTCAGCTGAGGTGATGCAACCTGGCACGGTAGCCCCAGATAGCACGATTCAAAGACAACATCGTACGCATAATGTTACTGAGATGGTCGTAGAACAGGCTAACACAGGGTCAAAATGGGAAGAGATGACCCAATCTTTTACGCCTTCTCCTAACACTAATCAGCAACTTCAAATACCTACGGCAGAGCACGCGATAAACAGTACGACGAAAGCACAAGTCGATACTGATGCGGCCGTTTGCTCTCAAGATATAGCGCAAGCGTTTTTTGATGGTTTGGGTATTCGAAACCCAGAGTTGATGACAAACGAGGCGCAGTTATTCAAGCAAATGGGCACTTGCTTGCGTTTATGTATTGATAACCTACAGAAAGAGTTGCACGAAGTGGAATCGTTAAAAGATGAGCAGAGTGCGAGTGAGGCTAACTCGAACATTGCAGAGCTAATGCTTACTTTGAATAGTCAGCAATTACTGGCTCCAAATGAACTGGTTGAACAAATGCTCGATGAGCTGAACGACCACCAAGTTATGTTTAACAAAGCACTGAATGAGCTCATTTTAGAACAGTCAGAAACGAACGATCCCGTAGCATTTGCTAACAGGGTCGCTAGCCAGTCTTTGTTCTCAACTAAGTCAAAGCTGTGGGCCGAATACCTAGATTTCTACACTAATAATCGTCGCCTGCTTAATGAAACATCCTTAAAAGGGCTGATTAAGAAAAACTATAACAAAGTGATTAAGGGAAACCATGCGTAGTATCGCCGTATTACTCGGATTTGCCATGTTGTCCGGTTGTTCCATGTGGGATCAATTTAAAGAGTCCACTGGTATCACACCAGAAACTTCGTCGATTGAATTGGTTATTGAGGCATCACCTGTACTCAATGTGAGAAATGGGGGCCAGTCATCTCCAGTTATTCTCCGTCTTCACGAATTAAGTTCGCCAGTATTGTTCCGAAGCTTAGATTTCTTTGCCTTGTTTGAGAGCGATAAAGCGTCGTTGGGTGATGAGTACATCAAACGTTACGAATATCAAATACAGCCAGGTGGAAAAGTTCATGAAATGCTAACTCTAGACCCTGACACTCGTGCCGTCGGTTTTTCAGTGGCTTTTCGTGATATTGATGGTTCGTCTTGGCGAAAAGTGGAAGTTATTGAAGAGAAGAGCGAGTACTACATCAAGCTCAAGTTAGAGGGCAGTGAGTTAATTTCTGATAACACTCGCGGCATTGAACAGGTTTACTTTTAAGGGATAGAAACATGTCTTTATACAATCCAGTTGTTTGGCAAGATGGAATGTTCATGAAGCCGCAGCATTTTCAACAACTCGATCGTTCGCAAAGTAAACTATCGAGCCTACTGAGTGCCAATGCATCGCCTTTGCATTGGGGAATTAAACGTTTAGAAATCAACTCTCAGTTACTAGCACTGGGTAAAATCGGTATTACTCGTGCTGAAGGTATTTTACAAGACCGGACACCATTTGAGCTTCCGTTGCTTGCTGAGCTGCCTGAAGTGAAAGATGTAGATCCTTCGATTGCCGATAAAGTCGTTTATTTGTGCTGTCCGTTACCATCGGAACGTTCTGAGTTATTTGGTACCAAAAAAGACGGTGCGCGCTATACGATGGAATCTCAAGAAGCGGTTGACGCTTGTTATGATTCGGAAGACATGGCAAATATCGTCGTCGGTAAGCTTAACTTTTGCTTAATGTACGATCATGAAGATAAGAGTGCTTACACGTCTATTCCGATCTTAAAGATCTCAGAAGTGAAGCCTGATGGCAGCGTGATCTTAGATGATAGTTTCATTCCTACCTGTATCGATATTCATGCGTCGACAGTACTGAGTAAATTTGCGACCGAGTTTGCTTCTATGTTGAAGCATCGCGCGGAATCGATAGTTCAGCGATTAGGGGTGGTGGATCAACAAGGCGTATCATCGGTTTCTGACTTTATGCTATTGCAAGCGCTCAACCGATACGAACCCTTGTTTTGGCATTTCGCCAGCACAGAAGCTGTGCATCCTGAGTCTTTGTATCGAATTCTTCTTCAGGCAGAAGGTGAGCTTTCGACGCTGTGCTCAACGACACGCCGACCTATTGAGTTTACGAAGTACAATCATGGTGATCTTACTAGCTGTCTTTCTCGCGTCCTAGACAGTGCAAAAATGACATTGAGCGTGATGTCTGAGCAAAGAGCAATTCCACTGACCTTAAAAGATCAGAACTATGGCATCAGAACGGCAGCAATCCCTGACAATAAGATCATTGATACGACAACCTTTATCCTCGCAGTTAAAGCCGACGTGACCTTGGATGTTCTGCATACCCAGTTTGTCAGCCAAACGAAGATCGGTTCTATCGATAACATACGTGACTTGATTAACCTTCAACTGCCTGGGATTGAGATCAAACCAATGCCAGTTGTGCCACGCGCGCTGCCGTATCATGCTGGCTACACCTATTTCGAGCTCGATAAAACGGGCGAAGAGTGGATGGCATTGAAGAACACTGCTGCGATTGCGGTTCACGTCGCGGGCGATTTCGCTAACTTATCATTGCAACTTTGGGCCGTTCGTCTATGAGTTACGCAGAAACCGACGTCACCGTAGTCTTATTCCAACCAGAGCCTGGCAAACCAATGGAGGTAATGCCAGCGCCTGACTTGTCGAGAAACATCGCAGTACAAGATCTATCTATCGACAACATGGGTATTAACCCGCTAGTGGACCAGTTCTCATGGTTGATCGCCAGTCTGTCTTGTATGTCTTCGATCCCTTGGCTTGATGACCCGATGCCATTTCGTGAACAAGTGGCACGTGAGATTCGAAAAGGTGAACGAAAACTTAATGAAATGGAGCTCGATCGTGCTTCGGTTCTTGTTATTCGTTACTGCTTGTGTGCGGCGATTGATGAATCTGTTTGTCGACAAGAGTGGGGGGCAAATAGTCACTGGAGCCAGAACAGCTTACTGTCTGAATTCCACAACGAAACATCTGGTGGTGACAAGTTTTTCGTTATTCTCGACCGCTTAAAAGCCGACCCTCGCAAATACCGTCACGTTATAGAGTTTCTCTATTTATTGCTTCAACTTGGTTTCCAAGGCAAGTACGGCCGTGAAGAGCGTGGCAACGAAAAGTTAGCGGAAATTGGCAGCACCATTTATCGATTAGTGCGAGATGACCGCCTAGCAGAACAAGAAAAAGTTTCTTTAATCAACCTTAAAGCTAAATACCTAAAGAAGCCGTTAAAAAGGGTAATTTCACCCAAGCTGATCTTAAGTCTTAGTGCGATGACGTTTGCGCTTATGTATGCGGCAACCTACATCGTCATAGACTTAAAATTCCAGCAACTGCTTGAAGTGTATAGATAACCAGAAATCTAAAAATGAGATCTTCTGCCAGTTTTAGGGCTTATTGTGAATATCACTGGTCTTTTAGTGAAATTCACTAGTTATTTAGAGAGATTGCAGTTTGCGATCTCTTTTATCATTCAATCAATAAAATTCAAATGGATTGGTTATGGGCGTAACAGTTGGTGCGAATGGACTTTCGGTAGTTCATAAAGGCTCAGGTGGTGAAGCGAATGCAACGCTCCCAGATGTTTGTTTAACTAAGGTCGGCAAGCCAGTCGTTCCTATCCCTTATGGCAACAATGCTAAATCAGTAGACCTTGCTGGTGGGACTACGACAGTCTCTATGGATGGCGGTAACAGTGTCGCTATCAAGGGCAGTACGTTCTCAAAAAGTACCGGCGATGCGGGCGGTGACAGAAAAGGCGTTGCCTCAGGCACGATAGAAGCCGAAGCAAAATTCATTTCAGCCTCACCAACGGTTAAATTTGAAGGTAAGGGCGTATGTCGCCTGTCCGATCAAATGACCATGAACAAAGCCAACACCATGTGTTTGGGTGGGGCACAAAACCCATCGGTTTCTGTTACGGAAGATCAGGAAGGGACGTATACGGTTGATTTGTATCTCTCATACTCAGATGGTGAACCCGTTCAAGGCGCAACATACACTCTCACAGATCAATCTGGCGCGGTGTTTGAAGGAACTCTCGACAACAACGGTAAAGCATCGGTTGGTGGCGTTGCTCCGGGTGAGTTTGCCATAGAGTACGGCGAGGACAGCCGTGATTTTATGC
>NZ_JAKKCS010000020.1:0-98830 GCF_021728075.1 Vibrio sp. D54
GATGGTAGCAGAGTCCGTAGATATCTATAATCAAATGAGGCCTCATACGGCTTTAAAATACAAAACGCCCGATGAAGTACATCGAGCGTTTTAGTTAAAAAGTGTCAACCCATATCAGGACGGGTCACTGTTTATGTGACTTACTGAGATAGAGACTGGCTAACGCTGAGCAACCAAGGCTTCTAATGCCGTAATCGCGGCACTCTTCTCACCTTGCATCATTACTTTGGCTTCATCAACGTACTGACCAACACCTTCTTTCACATCTTGTTGATACAGCACCACGTTGTTTAATATCGAAGCCACATGAAGGCCTCGTAGTCGACCGACCGTAAACAGCGCAGAGGTTTCCATATCGGCACCTAAGATGCCTTTCTTGTTCCAATGTTGGCATATTGCATCTTCGTCATCGGTATAGAAACTGTCGTGAGAACGCACCACACCAAAATGATAATGCACTTTTTGCATCGACAAGTAACGCTCAACTTCCTTTAACAGTGAAAAGCTTGCGTAGGCTGGATAAGACGAATCGACATACGCTTTAGAGCCGCCCTCATCTCTTACCGCGCCTTCGGCAATGATCAACTCGCCAAGGTGAATGCCTGATTGCATTGCCCCCGCCGATCCAACACGTACCACATGAGTCACACCGCACTGTTTTAGCTCTTCCACTGCGATGATCATCGATGGCGCACCTATACCTGTACTACACACTGAAACAGGCTTGCCTTTGTAGTTGCCGGTAAACACACGGTACTCGCGGTTTTCCGACACCATTTCTGCATCATCAAATAATGCCGCGATACGATTCGCTCGATCTAGCTCGCCGCATACAATAACGAGAGGAGAGATTTGTGTTTCATCCACTCCGATATGAGGTTGTTTGGCCATTTTTCGTTCCTTACACAGCAGCGTGCGCTAAGGTTTTATCGCCATTGCGCTTAGCGCTACGAGCCCACTCACGCGTGCCATTGGCAGCGATGAACATAAGAATCGCGTACTGAACAGACATTGCGTAAACACCTTGCGTCGCGTAGATACCCACACTGATAATGTTAATCACGACCCATAGAATCCAGTTTTCGACGTATTTACGTGTCATCAGAATTTGTGCAACCACAGAAAGCACTGTCATGGTTGCATCCCAGAACGGGAACGCGTCAGGCTCAAGCACCGGTTCAGCCAAGCCAGCACCAAAGAGATTCAAGCTATCAACAGCAATGTTTGCTAGCGAAAAGAAAAATGGGTCGATATAGATCGTTAATAATGCGATACATGCAACGCTAATAGAGGCAGTAGTAATAAGTTTCTGTTTATTTAACCAGCGAACTTCCAGCGTTTCACCTTGTGCGTTTGGGCGGGTCCACGCATACCAGCCGTAAATGTTCGCACAGAAGAAAAACAATTGAAGAAGCAATAATCCGTATAACTGAATTTGAAAAAAGATAACGGCAAAAAGCGTGACATTCAGCAAACCGAATAAGTAGTTGATGGTTTTTTCTTGGCTGGCAAACCAAATGCAAAGCAGTCCAAAAACGGTACCGAAAGCTTCGATCCAACTCATTGCGTAGCCGTCGCCGATCGGAATGTTAACGAGAGTATTATTAATATCGAGTAAGGCAAAGAGGTCCATAACATGTCCTTTATTATTTTGTTTGGAATACGCTTATATTAGAGCGTGATCCCCAACAAAAAGGAGGACATTTGTCCTCCTCTTGATGCACTCGATCATAATTCAGTTCAATGTTTACTTGAAAGCAATAAATGATGCTATTGAACGATGTTGGAAATAGACGTGCCTATGAATCCAAGCCTAGATAGCGTTTTTTGAATGCAGAAGCTGATGCAAATAAAGCTGACGCCAAAAGTGTAATAATAAAGCCAATTGCGTACTCAAATGCTTCATTAACCAGTAGCTGATAGCAGCTCACAAAAAAAATCAATACAACTGTAATAACATTAACTCGGTGAAACCAAGGGTGTTTTACAGATAACTTAGCGTAACCTTTTGATAACATTTAACTAATCCGCCAGACAACAATTAATAGTTTTATTTATAATCAACGACGATAGTAAGGCTTTATCGTATAAAGAGAAACGACTTTTTTAATTTTTTAGCTCAACATCACACGTCATTCAGTGACGTTTGACTTTAACCTCTTGACGCTTTTTCGTTCCACTAGAGTCGGCTCTAATTGTACGACCTGTGCCTCTGTTGACTTTTCATCCAACTTTCGGACAAGAGTCTCAACGGCAGCCTGCCCCAAACGGTACTTAGGCTGATGAATGGTAGTTAGCGATGGCGACATAAATTTCGCGATATGGATGTCATCGTAACCAATAATGGACAGGTCGTCCGGCACTTTAATATCGAGCTCATTTGCGGCGTTAATCACCCCCATCGCCATCATATCGTTAGAGACGAAAATCGAGCTAGGTAATGCGCCACGCTGAGCCATTTTTTTGAACGCTTGATACCCACCCTCACACTCGAAGTCCGATTCAATGATCCAATTGGCATTAAATTCCAAGCCAGCTTCGTTCATTGCTCGCTTGTAACCTTCGTATCGCATTTGCGCTTGGTGTTTAATCAAAGGGCCAGTGATGCACCCAATTTCGGTATGGCCGCAATCAATTAAGTATTTCGCCGCTAAGTAACCGCCACGAAGTGAGTTGTCTTGGATTTTATCGCTTGTAAATAGCATCGGCCCCCAGTCCATTACCACAACTGGGATATCTGGGTAACGCTCAAATACATCGATACGCTCTCCTTCTAGCGACGAGCACATCAAGATCAAACCATCGACACGCTTTTGCAATAGCGTATTAATGGATTGACGCATACGTTCGTTATCACCCTCGGTGTTACATAAAATGAGGCTGTAGCCTTTTTGGTAGCAGCTGCGTTCGACGCCTTTTACGACTTCGCCAAAGAATGGGTTGGTTGAGGTTGTCACGAGCATACCAATGGTTTTGGTACGATTGACTTTGAGGCTACGCGCCAACGCAGAGGGCGCGTAGTAGTTAAGCTCTTTTGCGGCATTGTTAACGCGTTCAGAGATCTCTTCGCTCACAAAACGCGTCTTGTTAATAACATGGCTCACTGTTGAAGTGGAAACCCCTGCCAGTTTTGCGATGTCTTTCATCGTCGCCATGTTACTACTCCTATTTTAATGAGGCGTTGTGCGCCTTATTGTTCAGCGAGAAACGCGTCCACCTCTTCGCGGGTTGGAATCGACGTTTGCGCGCCAAAGCGGGTCACAGAAATTGCAGCCGCCGCATGTGCAAACTTAATCGCTGATTCTAAAGGTAAATCTTCTAGGAGACCAGTGACGAATGCCCCATTAAATGTATCGCCCGCTGCGGTAGTATCCGTCGCTTCAACGCGGAAACCCGAGATGATTTCGCCTCGACCGTTTTGGCTTAGCCAAACGCCTTTTGCACCGAGTGTGATCATGACAATTTCTATACCTTTACCATGTAGCACATTCGCCGCTTCTTGCGCGCTTTCGTTGTCTGTTACAGTAATACCTGTCAGAACTTCAGCTTCCGTTTCATTTGGTGTAATCACGTCAATGCAAGACAGTAATTCATCTGACAGTTCGCGAGCTGGCGCTGGGTTCAGAATGACATTGGTTTTGGCATCTTTCGCTACACGCGCAGCTTTCTCAATGCCGCACATCGGCGTTTCCAATTGCATTAGCAAGTAATCTGCTTGGCGAATACGCTCTAAATCTGGCTCAATCGCTTCTGCTGTCAGTTTGGCGTTTGCTTCAGCTGAAATGCAAATGCTGTTCTCACCACTGTCCGACACTTGAATCATCGCGATACCTGTCGGGCAATTTGGCTGCATCTTCACACCAGTGATATCGATGCCGTCCATTTTGAAGTTTTCGCGAATGTTAATGCCGAATGAGTCGTCGCCCACACAAGCGATAAAACCGATGTCTGCATTTAATCGCGCCGCCGCGACGGCTTGGTTGGCACCTTTGCCACCTGGGATAACTTGATAGTTGCGACCATGCAGCGTCTCGCCTGGGCGAGGGAAAGAAGGCACTTGAAGAACATGGTCAGCGTTTACACTACCTAACACCACTAACTTATTCATACGGTTATCCTCGGTTCTGAATGAACCCTTTTTAAAAACTGTTTAGGAAAATACATTAGATGACTTTAACTTCTCTTCCTGATGAAGGAGTCTCGATAAAAAGCCAAAGGCATCTATACCCCACACTTTGCAGTATTTTGGGTAAGTTTGCCCTCACCTCCTAAACGACAGATATAAACGGAGGAGAGAGCAAAAATTAGGATGATTTATTGAACTTAAAACTTACTTAGTGACTACTTTTAGTGGTACTGGGATGTACTCTTCTACTTCTTCACCTTTCAAAACTTTGTCAGCCGTTTCAACACCTAAAGCACCGATAAGGTCTGGTTGCTGAGCAATAGTTGCCGCTAGTTTGCCACGGTTAACTGCTGCAATGCCGTCTTCCGTACCATCAAAACCAACGATAACGACATCTTTGCCAGAAGCTTGAACTGCGCGAAGTGCACCTAGCGCCATTTCATCATTCTGTGCAAATACCGCTTGTACATCCGGGTTAGCCGCTAGCAGGTTTTCCATTACGTTTAGACCTTTCGTGCGGTCAAAGTCAGCCGGTTGGCTAGCAAGAAGATCCATATCGCTGCCCTTCACGGCATTCATAAAGCCTTCACCGCGCTCACGCGCTGCCGATGTGCCCGCAATACCTTCAAGTTGAATGACTTTTGCTTTTTCGCCGACTTTTTCCATGATGTAGTGGCCTGCCATTTCACCACCAATTACGTTGTCCGACGCGATGTGACTCACAACTTCACCACGGCTTGCACCACGGTCTAATGTCAACACAGGGATCTTAGAACGGTTCGCCATACGAATTGCATTAGACACTGCATCAGAATCCGTTGGGTTGATAAGAATTGCTTTTACGCCGCGAATACTTAAATCCTCGATGTTCGACAGTTCTTTACTCGGGTCATTTTGCGAGTCCAGTACAATTAAGTCGTACCCCAATTCTTTCGCTTTTGCTTCCGCACCGTCTTTCATCGTTACGAAGAACGGGTTGTTTAGCGTCGAAACCACAATCGCCATGGTATCTTGAGCTTGCGCCGCTACCGATACGGTTGAAGAAAGAAGTGCAGCAGAGATAAGAGTTGCAAGTTTTTTCATCGTTCTAGTCCTTTGTGTAGGGTGAGCCAGTACACGTCCCCTGACTCGGTTTGTATTCACTGTTTTATATATACAGATTGTTATGAATTACTTGTTTTTGTTGTCTACCAATACCGCCAGCAAGATAACCACTGCTTTTGCAATCATTTGGTAGTAGGAAGAAACATCAAGTAGGTTAAGTGCATTGTTCAAGAAACCGATGATCAGCGCACCAATCAAGGTACCCATGATACGGCCTTTACCGCCCATCAAGCTGGTACCGCCAAGAACAACCGCTGCGATAGCGTCTAGCTCGTAGCCCATACCCGCTGTAGGTTGCGCCGAAGAAAGACGAGACGTTACGATAATACCTGCAAGCGCTGCTAGCATACCGCAGATGGCGTAGACACCAATCTTCACTCGGTCTACATTGATACCTGATAGGCGAGTCGCAGACTCATTGCCGCCTAGTGCGTAAACATAGCGACCAAAGCGCGTGTGGTTAAGTAAATACCAAGCCGCAGCGAACACAACCACCATTAACCAAACAGGAACTGGAATGCCTAGCGCGTAGCCAGTACCAAACCATGCGAACGCATCCGCGGTGTCAGTAAAGCCTGTCGAGATTGGACGACCTTCGGTGTACACCATGGTCACACCGCGTAGTAACGTCATGGTAACCAGCGTAGCGATAAATGCCTGCACCTTACCCTTCGCAATAATGATACCGCTGATCGCACCTAACGCTGCACCTGCGACTAAAGCAGTTGGAACCGCCACCAGCACCGGAACCTCAAGCGCAATCATGCTTGCCGCAAAGGCACCACACAATGCCAATACCGAACCAACACTTAAGTCGATGCCTGCTGTTAAAATAACTAATGTCATACCCACTGCGATAATGGCATTCACGGAGGTTTGACGAAGAATGTTGAGAATGTTGTCGACCGTAAAAAAGTTCGGGTTCAAAAATGACACAACAACGATCAGAAAGATCAAAGCTATCAGTGATTTTTGCTCAATCAGCCACTCTTTTGTGAACAACTTCTTGTTGCCAGTTTCGGTTGGTTTGCTCATGGTATTCGTACTCATGCTGCTTCCTCATTGATCTCTTTGCCTACGGCACAGGCGAGTAATTTTTCTTGATCGGCGTCTTTCGCATCAAATTCGCCAGTGATACGACCTTCATGCATCACTAAAATACGGTCGCTCATGCCGAGCACTTCAGGCATCTCGGAAGAAACCAAGATGATGCTCATGCCTTCGGCCTTAAACTTGTTGATGAGCTGATAAATCTCTTTTTTTGCTCCGACATCAACACCACGTGTCGGCTCATCCAGAATCAGAACTTTAGGTTTCGTCATTAACCCTTTCGCTATCGCAACTTTTTGCTGGTTACCACCAGATAAGTTGCCGATGATTTGATCTCGCGTTGGGGTTTTAATGTTGAATAACTTAATAAAATCTTCCACTGCAATCACTTCGTCGCTGTGTTGAATCTGGAAGCCTTTGGTCAGCTGGTTTAGCGAACAAAGTGACATGTTCTCCTTAACCGAAAGACCTAAAACCAAACCATCGCCTTTGCGATCTTCAGAGATGTAAGCGATACCATTTGCCAAGCCATCTTGCGGGCTAACCGGGTTAATAGTTTTGTTATCAAGATTGATAACACCATGCTCACTAGGTAATGCGCCGTAAATGACTTTCATGAGTTCAGTGCGGCCTGCGCCCATCAAGCCAGAAATTCCAAGAATCTCACCACGCTTGAGAGTAAAGCTCACATCCTGAACGCCAGACCCAGTCAAACCAATGACTTCAAGACAAGTTTCGCCATGTTGGACATCAATACGTGGATATTGCTCTTCTAATTTTCGGCCAACCATCATTTCAATTAGGCCATCTTCATCAGTGTCGGACACCTTGCACTCACCGATAAACTTACCATCACGAAGCACGGTAATGTCGTCACAGATTTCAAAGATTTCTTTAAGACGATGCGAGATGTATACGATGCCGCATCCTTGAGCACGAAGCTCATTAATCACTTTAAACAGTGATTCCGTTTCGGTATCGGTCAATGCGTCCGTTGGCTCATCCATAATGATGACTTTCGACTCAAACGAAAGTGCCTTTGCAATTTCCACCATTTGTTGTTCACCAAGGCTTAAATCGCCAAGCAATGTTTTTGATGAATGCTTTACATTCAGACGTTTTAAAAGCTTGTCAGCCTCGTCATACATTTTGCCCCACTGGATACGCCCTAAGGAGCCAGTGAACTCTCGTCCCAAGTAAATATTTTCGGCAATCGTCAGTTCAGGAATCAGGTTCAGCTCTTGGTGAATAATGCTAATACCAGCTTCCTGTGAATCGCGTGGACCTTTAAAGGCCGCCGGCTGACCTTGATATTGAATGCTCCCCGCATCCATGTGGTAAATGCCTGTCAACACCTTCATTAACGTTGACTTGCCTGCTCCATTTTCACCCATCAGTGCCATAACACGGCCTGGATAAACATTCAGGCTTGCTTTGTCGAGTGCTTTTACGCCCGGAAACGCCTTCTCAATTTCGCTTAGTTGTAGAATGGCTTGAGTCATAATCTGTCCTCAATATCTCTGGCTTAAAAAACCACGCCCGCTTGGAAAATAACGTTCGCATATGGCGAGCATTCGCCCGTTCTTACGATAGCGCGACTTTGGGCCGTGCGTGCTTTAAACGCTTCATGTGACACGTAGCTCACCTCAATAGATTTGCCCGTTTCTTCACTCTCTTTGCTCAGTTCGTTGAGCAACGCTTCATGCAAAACTGGGCTTGCATCAGAGAACTCTTCCGCAATGATGACCCCTTCGATTTGGGACTCAGATAGAATTACGCGAACAGTATCAAGAAAACTTGGTACCCCATGCGTTAGCGCCAAATCGATTCGCTGAACATGCTCTGGGATTGGTAGACCAGCATCACATATCGTGATCTCGTCGGTGTGGCCTAGCGTCGCCACCAAGTAAGAAATATCTGAGTTAATTAGGGTACTTTTTTTCATCTCATCGACCTTTCGGTTACACGTTCATACAACCATGAGCGCCTGTTTTAAAGTGTTTTCGTTATTAACAGAAAACTCATCGAAACGTTTCGATGAAATAATAATTCGTCATCGCAATTTGACCAGTGTGAGATCGATAAGGTGTGAGAATGATCTGTAATTCAATTGTCATTGAATAGGAAAAGTGCACTTGAGTCACACTTTGTCATCGAAACGTTTCGATGACAGTATTTCCCTGTCATTACAGTTAGGTTTTATACAGGGAGGGAGGAAAAGAGACGTCCAACTACTGAGAAAACCTCTAGTTAATAAGCTCGAAACCTTTCACGTCATCACAATTCTTAGATAGCTGCCTGATTTTGGAGAACGCTCACCTTACAATCTGGTTACAATTTGCCAAAACACATCATCCGTTCAGTACCTTACCTGGTACGCGACGTTTGTAGGGACACAAACGGAAACTAAGAACCATAATGAAGTTAAGCAATAGAGTCATTTTGCTTGTCGCGCCAGTGATCTTATTAAGCGCGTTAGTA
The DNA here is from genome assembly GCF_021728075.1 of Vibrio sp. D54. Taxonomy (NCBI): domain Bacteria; kingdom Pseudomonadati; phylum Pseudomonadota; class Gammaproteobacteria; order Vibrionales; family Vibrionaceae; genus Vibrio; species Vibrio sp. D54. The sequence goes on from NZ_JAKKCS010000020.1 coordinate 8,762, forward strand.
TCTAGCTATATTATTTATAGCATTCAAAAAGTGACGCTCATCAAGCGGGAAGACAGCTATATTCAGTTGCAAATGGAAAAGCTCGCCGGGCAGTTTCGACAAGCGAATATTTTTCTTAATAGCTATGCCTATACGCTCAGTAAAAGTGATGTATTACAAGACTATTTGGTTAATCATAACAACCCCTATCGTGAGCGAGTCTTGTTTAATCGATTAGACGAGACCGCTGAAGTATTAAGCCATGGTTACAAAGGCGATGCGAGCATGGCGATCCTCGACGGCAAACAAAACCTTCTCTACTACACAGAAAACAAATATTACGAATCATCAGGTGTGGTCGACCCAAAGGTGTTAGAGTACATATCACGAAGTTTCAATGAGAGAGAGGCTTTCAGTCACACTGGCTTTATTTATAACTCCAGTGGACAAAGCATTCTTCTTCAATATGAGGTCGTCGACAAAAGAACGGGGACTCACCCTTTGAGCTTTGACTCGAAAAATGTGTTTTTTGTGGTAGTTTCCGTATCACTTGAAGCCTTTAACGAGATTAAGCATGACATCGAGTTTGACACGCACAGCGTGATTACTTTCGCCGACAAACCCATTTATCTTGATATTCCTCTAGCTCAAACCATTGAGCTGCTGCCGCACTTTTATGCCGTGCTTTCTCCTGCCGAATATTTAATGTGGAACAAAGTCGATAAAGTGTGGCTAGAACTTGCTTTCTCCTTTGGCGTAGCGGCGTTTTTCACCATCACATTAATCATTTTGGTGTTGTACCGCTATGTGTTGCGCCCTGTTTCTCGCCTTGATAAGCAGCTGAACGAACTTGAATCTAATCAACGTGACAATATTGAAAAGCTAGAAACAAACGATGAAATAGGACGCCTCTCTGCACGCTTTTTTGATATGTATGAGGAACTTAATGTCATCTATAAAAAGACAAAACGCCTAGCTGAAACGGATCACCTGACGCAACTCGCCAATCGCCATCGTTTTCATGAGCTTGCCACTCGTGAACTTATCTCCCCTTCGCAGTTTCTGTGGGTTGTTTACGTCGATCTTGATAACTTTAAATACGTGAATGATAAATACGGGCATGAATTAGGAGATAACTTATTAAAAGTGTTCTCATCACACATCAAGAATGCCTGTCAAAAGTTCTCGCACGATTACAACAGTCCCTGCTTTGCCGCCAGGTTATCTGGTGACGAATTTGCGATTTTGCTGAGCTCAAATCAAGAGGTAAAACGCTTGCCTGATTTGCTTGCATCAGAGCTGCTAAAACCGATTAGTAATCTCAGTTCATCTTGGAGTAATTCATTTCCCGTTACGGCAAGCGTAGGTATTGCACAATATCCTCAAGACGGTACTGACATCGCGAAGTTACTCTCCAGTGCCGATGCGGCTATGTATCAAGCAAAACGGGCAGGGAAAAATCAATACGCCTATTATTCAGCCGCTCTCAATATTGAGTCTCAAAGACGAAGTCAACTTGAACGTGCGCTCCGAAAAAGCAATGTAGAGGAAGAATTTCACCTTGTTTTTCAACCCTATATGAACAATCGAAGCAACGAAATTGAGGGGTTAGAAGTCTTGTTGCGCTGGGAAGCCGAAGGTATCGGCCCTATCCCTCCAAAGGAGTTTATTCCAATTGCAGAGCAAGCCGGATTATTTGATAAAATTGACCGCTGGGTTTTCGCCAATGCAACAGCGGAATACCATCAATTAAGGAATATTTTCGGTAAGGATATTGTTCTTTCGGTCAATCTTTCATCAGCAGAGCTAAACTCGATAGAAATGGCAAACTACATCCATGAACAAGCGACACTGCACAGTGTTAAACCAGAATGTATTGAGATAGAAATAACCGAAACCTTTGCCGCAGAACAACAAGGCACGGCTCTACTTGATGAGCTATCAAAACGTGGCTACCGTCTTGCAATTGATGACTTTGGTTCTGGTTACACATCGTTAACTCAGCTCGTTCAGTATCCGGTTCAAAAAATCAAATTTGATCGAGAGTTCCTCGTTACATTGATGAACACCAACAACGGCCATGTGATCAAACCTATTATTGAGCTATGCCATGCCCAAAATAAAACGGTTACAGCAGAAGGTATTGAACACAATATGATGCATGAATGGCTATCGGCATACCGCTGCGACTATATGCAAGGCTATTTATTTGGCAAACCAATGACTAAAGAACAATTGAGCTTGTGGTGGCAATCGGCAAATGACGACAGTCGATTTGATGCGTCCATGGTCAGCTCAATTAGGGTTTCAAGAACATAAGTTAAGGGGAGACGTACAGCAGTCATAACTGTGGCGGCTGTATTTAGCTGTATATGAGCTTCATTGATAGATGCTCAGCTTTTGTTCCCCCATACCTATATCTATGACTTTAGTTGAGTAAATCACTATTTATTCGTTTTTAAACCAGCACTTCCTTGAAATCCAAACCGGTCAAATTCAGCGCTTTGACGCTATCGTACAAGCCACCTTTTTTGTCCGTGCAAAACGTTCTGAGCCCAGCACCTTTTACTCTGAACAAGTCAGATTCATTAACGGCTTCTCTATTCAAAACGAGTTTCTTAAACGGTCTAGCACGACTTAGCTTACCATGACGAAGATTATACTCGGTAGCAGAGGTATCAATGGCATCAATTTGAGTGACAATGTTTAATGCTCGCCAAGGCTTTCCTTGTAGATTTAATGGTAAAAATTCGACATTCTCGCTCAACACATCGAGCTTATCCGCAATAGAAGCGGATACAGCAAGAGTAAAAGATCCCCATGCTGCAATATCAGGCCTGGGTAATGGCTTTTCACCCTTAACGTCTAACCATTCAATATCAATACTTTTCCAACTGGCTTTAACAGACTCTCCATAGAGTTGGATAGGTTTGCTTGCCGTTACTTGAAGAGACATTTCCAATGGCGACTCTTGCAACATTGCAAAATCATTAACATTGGGAGTGACAATAAACACTTTATTAAATGCTGTCATAACCGTCCTTAAATAAATTTGAGCGCTTTTCTTAATGAGACGAGCACTCTCACACCAAACCAAACATAATAGATAGAGTTTACTTTCATGTTCAAAAATTTAATGAATTCAGATATGGCGTTCTTATCTTTTAATTTCGAATTTTTACTATTTATATTTTTTAATCCACACGATAGAATTATTTTTTCAATTTTTACCATGTACCCTTCCTTATGTAATCGAATAAATTAGAGAATAAACAATAGCACGCATCACTTCACTTTTGTCGAGCTCATCACTCTCACTTAAACGATACATTCACAAGTTCAATTTTTGTACGACTTAGACTTGGCTTTGTCAATCGTGAATTAAAAACAACCGATTCACCGCTGTTTTACTGCCTTTTCTTACCACCCTGTTGTTTATTCATACATTATAAATGCACTTATACACATAACGATTCGGCGTTACGATTTGTTACGAGTTAAATCACAAACTTTTGAGGTATTGGATAAAGCGTAGAAAAAGAAAACACATTGAAATAAAAAGAGTTTCTAAAGTACGAAAAATAAAACGCCGTTTTTATAAATTGGCAACTTCACAAATATCCTTAAACACAGTTTTATTAATTACATATATCAGATATTATTTACGCCGAAGTTTATAGAAACCATCGTCAAACTTCATATTTTATATAAGTTTCAAACAGTTAGTTTTTAACTCGATAAATTATCGTCAACCCAATATCAAGCACCTAAGCGTGCAATAAGAAACATTGGGAATAGAATTATATTGATGTGCATGTTGTTTTAACGAATGCATGAAGCAATCGGTAAATTTGTAACACCATAGAGTTTTATTTAGCCAAGATGAAAAAGTTAATTATATTATTTACATGTGCGCTGTTGTCTGTCTCACCTTTTGCTTTTGCAAAACAATCAGATAACGAACCCAGGGATCATTTACGACCAAAGCAAGTTGAACATGTGTTTAAACAAGCCAAGCTAGATGGCATAGTAGACTTTAAGTTGTTCAGTGACGCTTACATCGCTTATCAGAAGACACCCGATAGAAAGAAGTCGGTACTAACGATCATCGACTATAGTAAACCGTCAACTGAAAAGCGTTTTTATGTGGTTGATTTAGATAAAAAGAAGCTAATTTACAATACGTATGTTTCTCACGGCGTGAACAGCGGAAAGAAAACAGCGACACAGTTTTCAAATGTCGTGAACTCGCGAAAAACATCATTGGGCACTTTTTTGACTGATACCACTTACTACGGCTCAAATGGCTATTCACTTCGATTAGATGGGCTAAGCTCTGGATTAAACGACAAAGCTCGCGAGCGTTACATTGTCGTGCACGGTGCCGATTACGCAAACCCTTCCTTCATCAAGAAGAATGGATACCTCGGACGCAGTTGGGGTTGCCCTGCTTTGCCAGAGAAGTTGTCTCGCGAGATCATTGACACTATAAAAGGCGGAAGCGTTATTTACGCAAGCGCGTAATACCTGTGTGACACATATGGGGAAGAAAAAAGAAGATTCTATTTCTTCCCCAGTAATAATCCTGTTAGCTTAATCGTCCTGTGCAACAACTCTCTTTCCATTTTCGCTTACTCGAAAGCGAAAATTATTGTGTTATTCGCTCATATGCCTAAGTGCGATCAGAAAATTCTGTTCATCCCCCTTCCATCTCGTTAGTATACGCTGAGTTGATCAGACACTGGCTTTCATCGTTATCATAGTTCCACTAAGATTCCTTAATCATGGTGGGTAACTGTGGCTTTATATGTTTAGGGTTACTTCTTGCGTTATCTACACCGTATATTATTGATGCTTTCTTTGTCCCTGCTCTCAGGGCTCATCACAGCTTCATATGCGCATGAGTGGCACCACACCAAACATTACACTTCCGAGCGTTTACTTAAACTCTCACAACAAGACGATTTTGAGCTAGCACACACTGATTTTCATGCCTCAGCTTCTCTGAGTTCTTGGGGATCAGAAAGTTACTACCTACATATAAAGCGCGAGTTGTTCGGGCTTGTCTCCTGTCGCCGAACATCAGCTACTGATGGCGTTTTATCATCAGATTTTACTCCTGATTATTTTTTACTTATTGCTTTCTCTTCTCCACCACTACTGGAGTTGGCAAAACAAGCATCTCGCTTACCTCTAGACAGTTATGGCGGACTCATGAGTCAACGCTCTCTTTATCGCCTCTCAGGAAGAAAGGAAGCGAACTTAATGTACGTCTTTACTCATGGTCGCAACGCCTTCTCTGTTGTTTAACTTTTTATGACATACAGAGAACACGAAAATGTAACGATAAGAGCCAATATGCTCATTGTTACTAGAACCAATTTGAGGTCCATATAATGACAAGAATCGCTACAACCATCGCACTAGCATTACTATTTTCAGCGGGCTCAACGTTAGCAAACACAGAAACTAAGCCAGAAGAAATGAGTAACGACACTCTGTTAGAGTGTGCCAACGTTTCTAACGCACGTATTGCAGTTCCGGAACACAGAGCGATGTTCAGACACTACTTAATGTCTGAGAGAGACTACAGCTTTGACCAGCTATCGTCTGCCGAACTCGAATTTAAAGCAGCAGATAAGAATGAGTCTGAAGTAGAGAACATCTACAAGTCTCAGTGTAAAGAAGTTGGTGAATACCTATATAGCATTGGCTATTAAATTCGAAACCCTAACGACACTCAAAAAGAAAGGCGCAATGTATGCGCCTTTCTTTTTACTGACAAAAACCTGTCGATTAGATGTCTAATCTGCATACAAGCTTAAAAGTGCAAATCAAAGTAAACTTACTGGGAAAACTCTGACACATCCTTGGGTTTACAGAACGCTCGACGTGCTTTAACAAACAAGAAACTAAGCACTCCAATCACAAGAGTAATTATTGGTGCCGCCATTAATAGCATTGTGATTGCTTTGCTCATATTTTCTGGTAGCAAAGGAAGTAATGAACCAAAACCGCATAATATCAGCGTCCATAAAATCGCACTCAGCCACGCAAAGTAATGGAATTTACTAATACGTTTCACTCGCAACCCCATCATTAATGGCAATAGGGAACGAACAACCGGAATAAACCGCGCACAAAAAAGCGCAATCAATCCATGTTTACTGAGTAATACGTCGACTTGTTCCAGGCGCTTTTGAGGAACCGCACTCACCCAGCCTTGGACCTTAGGTAAGCGATTTAGCCACTTGCCTTGTAAATAAGCCGCCCAACTTCCCAATCCCGCACTAACAGCTATCACCAACATGATCATAATTGGGTCAAGGGCGCCAACCGCCGCCAGCGTACCGGATAATACGACGACACTGTCGCATGGGAAAGGTGCAGCAGGAATAAAGCCACTTTCCAAAAAGATAATCACAGCAACAACAAAATAAACCAAACCTGCACTGCTTGGCGCCATTAACGCCGTGAAATCTTGATGCCAAAAGGCACTCAAGACCTGAACTATCGAATCAAACATAAACCGCTCCTAAGCATAATTAACCAAAAGTTGCAAAAACATGGAGTGTGTTAGCGAGCATGTATAAAGCGGTATATGAAATTCGATTTTTTTCTCACGCCGATTCTGTATTTAGAGTGGGTAAAAATACATTCAATACAACAATCTAAAGCCTCATTGCCGATGCGTTTTAGCCACTTCATCGAGTAAATTGCCGAACGATGCGCCCACCATGCTACATCAAGCATTTCAAACCATTCGGGTTCTACATCGTCGTTCGAGCTCATTTCCTTAGCATGGCTAACCCTCAATCTATTCCGGCTGTTTAAACTCGGATAGTCTTGTTGTACTGGAGAGATAGGATGTTCTGAAAAGTGCTTCGACTTAGCGTCAACAGCAATATTCTGGTTATGAAAGGAAAGAAAATTTGGGTGTGAGTACGCAAGGCTCATGCTCGGAGCCAACAAGCAGAAAAGTAGTCCGAGTAAAGCAATCAGAGTCGTACGCACAAAGGTAACCAGAACCAAAATGATAAGTTCTTTTAACCCTGTGCGTAACTATTGGCAATTAGTATTCTTAATCGTTAAGAATACTAATTATTTTTCACCGTAAGGGTAGCTTTCAAACATCTTCGCGATTTCTTCTTGGATGAGAGATTCTCTTTTCTCAGAGCTCATTGACTCAGACAGTTTACGACTTGAAACGCCTTTCCAAACGACTTGATTAGCCTTTGCATCAACCAGTTCAACCACCAACTTCCCATACTTACGTTCTTTATATCTTTCTGGGCTTGAAGTGATCACACCAAAGCTATTCCAGCCATAGCCAAAGCTCACCGACGATCCTGAAGAAACAAGCTCGGATTCTTCTACGATATCATGATGTACGTAAAGGTCACCGCCACTGTTTACCTTAATTAACCCCTTACCCTCAAGCTGTTCAGCAAGCCCTTGCTCAATACGTCGACCATCAATACTGGTAGGAGCTTCCGCCTGAGCACCGAAGTCAAACGTTCTGTAAGCTGAAAAGTCGGCTTGTTTATCTACATCGGTTGTAACGGTAGTACAAGCAGATACCAGCATCACCACCAGCCCTAATATCAAACCTCTCATCATGTTAAATCTCCTTTGGTTAAGCTGACTGTTTCAGCAGAATTACCCTGTGTTATACATACGCATCAACAGTAAAAAGTAATCATTTCAATATCTAGTCTTGACCATGAAACGTGACTGTTCAATAAACGAGATTAACCTTTACACAGAAAATCTTGAATATCATCAACATCTAAACACCTAAGAATTCGGTGTTTACGACCTAATTGGAAGCCCCTAGGCTTCGTAGCGGAATCGCGAGTGCCACAAAAAACCAGAGACAATGAACACTTTAACATCAGTCCGCTACTTTTTTAGGCAACTGACAAACATTTGATGAGAAAAGACTTTTCTTTTTCGTCCAGTGTGGCATATTAACTGAGTCCTATCGATGCGCGGGCATCGTATAATGGCTATTACCTCAGCCTTCCAAGCTGATGATGCGGGTTCGATTCCCGCTGCCCGCTCCAATCTCTTTATCCCAATTTACTCATAAAAATCCGATGGCGGAGCGAACAAACGGCGGCAGCGTTGTTTCCATGATAAGTTTGGTCGAGTTACGTCATAAAACATGTCTTTCCATTCTGCAAACGTCACGCGGATGGGATTAAAGCTGTTTACAGGTTTAGAAACCCCATACCGAACCGTTTCCACCTCTGGTTCAAACGTTCCGAACATTCGATCCCAAATAATTAATACACCCGCATAATTTTTGTCGATGTACTGACGGTTCACACCATGATGAACGCGATGATGAGACGGCGTGTTAAATACCCACTCTAGTGGCCCGAGCGAACGAATTGATTGGGTGTGAACAAAAAACTGTAAGCCCAGATTAAACAACACAACGAAGACAACCCATTTTGGCTCAAAACCAATAATCACCAAGGGCAACCAAAAAATCCACATCCCCGCTAGCGGATACATTAAACTTTGACGAAATGCGGTACTGAAGTTCATTCTTTCCGAACTGTGATGAACAACGTGCGCGGCCCACATCCAACGAATACGATGGCTAGCCCGATGAAACCAGTAATAGAAAAAATCTTGCAGGACAACAAGTAAAAGAAAAGCTGAGACGCTCATTTCGATATCAAACAAACGCCAATCGAACCACCACAAATACAACTGAGCAATCAGTAAACCCGTGAGTATGTCTGTCGCTTGGTGTAAGCCCGCAAGAACAAAATTACACGCTACTTCAGGGAAGTAATACGTCGCGCTTTCAGGCAAGCGTCCCCTTCTTTGTCCGAACCAATATTCGGCAAGCATGCAGAAAAAGAAAACTGGAGCCAGAATCATCAGAAGTAATTCTGGGCGGTCCATCAACTGCGTCCAATCCATTGTGTTTCTACCATTTTGCATAGTGATCTTCAGTAAGACCCATAACTTCTTCTAACTGATGTTTGATGCCATTTCCATCGATAATATAGCCAGAGAAATAACCGATGTACTGACGAAAGTTACTTTTGAGAAGCCAAAAATTTTTCTTCTCTGAGCGTCGATTCAAAGGCGTGAACTGTAAGTTAACTCGTTTATCTTCAGACGTAATATGCCACTTTTGCCCTTCATCACTTCGTGAAAACTGAAACTGCACAGGTTGCAAAAAGTGACGCTGACCATTAATCCACAATACATTTTCGCAATAGCCAGTTTCATTAACGCCAGCTGCCAAGTTCAACCCCAGACGCCTGTCATCCTCAAAGCAATTGATACTCGCCCAGCGCCAACTTGTTTCTCGCCGCATGTACCCAGCGGAAAAATCGTAACCAGCAGCCACCTCTGAAAGATCTTGCTCTTTTCCTAATATGAACAAGTTACCGTCTACTGCTAACGCATTGTGCTTCTGAGTATATGTCCAACCCGCATAACCTGTTGGCGTACACAACATTAATGGCAAACTCATATTTTCTGGACGTAAATAGAGATCCGCATTGACTGACTCTGTCACAAAGTGGACGTGCCAAATACCATCCTTAATAGAAAACTGAACTCTTTTGTTAGCAAGATGGGCAAGACTGCACCAACTGGAAGGCTGAGTTTGATAACCTATATTAAAAGGTTTCAACCATTGTTGCTCAATCAACTTATTCTTTTTAATATCAAACAGGTAGCAAAAGCCGGATGCTAAATACCGTATATCAGCAATCGCTACTCCAATGACGTAATCAGGTGTGACCAAATTGACGAACTGAAACTGCTTATAATCGCGGTAACGGCGCCACTTAGACACTGGCTTATCCATCTCATCGAGGTAAGTAAATTTATCTAGCTGTAACGATGTTGGAATTCCATCAAGGTGGCCAAACGCTGGTAGGCCATTCTGCTGAATAAACGAGTTCAGAACCTTAAGCTCATCCATATAGTTGTCTTTTCACAAGTTATCACACACAAAAACTTTAACATGACGTTAACATAAACAATTTGCGTAACTGCACAACAACATCGACTAAAGTGATTTCTGCTTGTTATATGTGAAACTGATCACTCAACCACCCGCTTACTTAGCTCGCCCTACCTATCTCAACCAACACAGCCCGGGTTAGAAGCTGCACATTCTCATCCGCAGGAAAGACCACTACAGCCATTGAATCTTGGTCAAAATCACTATTTAATGGAAATACATTCATATAAACTGATTGCTTATTCACATCAAGGAAGAAATCTATGTCATACATACACGATACTATTGTTGCGTTGCAACACAGTAGCCCTGCGCAAAAAGAATTTTACCAAGCGGTAGAAGAAGTATTAACTTCTCTCGCGCCGGTAATAGAAGGCAATAATAAATATAAGGAACAAGCGATTATCCAGAGGATCGTCGAGCCAGAACGTCAAATCATGTTTCGAGTTCCTTGGGTTGATGATGCTGGAAATGTACAAGTAAACAAAGGTTATCGAGTTGAATTCAACTCTGCTTTGGGGCCGTACAAAGGAGGATTGAGATTCCATCACTCAGTCAATGCGAGCATCATAAAATTCCTCGGCTTTGAGCAAATCTTTAAAAACGCACTGACTGGCCTTCCTATCGGTGGCGGCAAAGGCGGTTCAAACTTCGATCCTAAAGGAAAATCCGACGGCGAGATCATGCGATTTTGCCAATCATTTATGAACGAGTTGTACCGTCACATCGGTCCTACCACCGATGTGCCCGCAGGCGATATCGGTGTCGGGGCGCGCGAAATTGGCTATATGTTTGGTCAATACAAACGATTGACGGGGCGCTACGAAGGTGTGCTTACAGGCAAGAGTCTGCTTTGGGGTGGCTCACTCGCCAGAAAAGAAGCGACAGGATATGGCGCCGTCTATTTTGCAGAATGCATGCTCAACGACCGCAACGATTCATTGAAAGGGAAAACTTGCCTCGTTTCTGGTGCTGGCAACGTGGCTATCTACGCCATTGAAAAACTGTACCATATGGGAGCAACGCCAGTCACATGCAGCGACTCTCGAGGTACGATCTATCATGAGCACGGTATTGATCTTAAGCTCCTAAAACAACTGAAAGAAGTGAAAAGAGCAAGCTTAGAAGAATATTTAGAAACTTACCCTGAAGCAGAATACACACCAGAGGGCGACTATCCTAATGAAGGACATGCTGTTTGGCGATATCAGGCTGATGCTGCCTTCCCTTGTGCGACTCAAAATGAATTAACGTCAGACGACGCACTGGCTCTTATCGAAAACGGATGTATTTTGATTAGTGAAGGGGCGAACATGCCAACCACCCGTGATGCTGCCAATATTATCGTGGACTCAGACATAGCTTATGGGCCTGCCAAAGCAGCCAATGCAGGCGGTGTTGCAACCAGTCAACTTGAAATGGCGCAAAACGCCAGCATGCAAAACTGGACTTTTGAACAAGTGGATAGTCAGTTGCAAACCATCATGAAAAATATTTTCATCAATGCAAACGAAACCAGTAAAGAGTTTGGCCAACCTGGAAATTTAGTTTTAGGCGCCAACATTGCAGGCTTTAGAAAAGTCGCTGATGCAATGATTGAGCAAGGTGTCGTCTAGATGAACGAGCCAGCAGGATGACTGCTGGCTTAATATAACTCTGTAATAGGCCGCGCTTTTGATAAAGAGCTCCACTTAATTCGCAATAAGCGTTGTCACTTCTGTTTTAACGGAGTTGGCGATAAAGCAATTCTCATGGGCCATGTGGTGCAGTTTTTCTAATTGAGATGGTGTCGGTTGTTTTTCACCTGAAAATGTTATCTTAGGGTTTAACGTTACCTTTGATACCCACTCTTTTCCGTTTTCGCCTTTTTCAAGCTCCCCTACCGCTTCATCGAAGTAACTGTCCACAACGTAACGCCGCTTTGCTGCAATAGACAGGAAAACGAGCATATGACAACTAGAAAGTGCCGCGACAAACGCTTCTTCTGGATCAACGTTTTCTTCTACGGATAGTGGTAATGGTACTACGTGGGGAGATGGAGATGCTGGGACTTGCAACCCTCCATCAAATTGCCAAATGTGTGCCCTACTATACTTATTATCCTTAAACTCTTCGCTAGCTTTACGATGCCATTTGATTAAAGCGGAATGCTTACTCATTCTAACTCCCTGATTTTCCGACGACGAATCAACACTATCCGTCCTTGCCACAGTAAACCACAACAAAATGAGTTAAGGAAAGCATCGCACTCACAGGGACTATAAAATCTGTTGAGGATCGGCATTGTTCTTCTGGATATCATCCAAAAGTCTATGAGACTGATGGATGTTGACCTGTAACCGATTGATCAGCATCTGCAACTGCTCAATCTCGGGACTTTGGTTGGCTTTAAGTTGAGTTTCCAGGGCCTCCGTTTGGCTCGCCAAAATAGGTAAACTTAGGTTCAGTGCCATCCCTTTCGTTTTGTGCAACGTCAGCTCTAATGAAGCAAAGTCTTCAGCCATAAAGTATTCAATAAGCTCATCAACAGATGTCTCAAAATCGACAATAATGCTTTTTAGCAGCTCGTCGATCGCTTCTGGCTCATCTCGTAAAGAAGCAAACATGCCTGAGCGGGAGAGTTCTTCCTCTGTTAACCTTAAGTTCTCGATTGGCTTACGTTGCAACTGAAGCACATTGCTGTCACTCGTTAGTGGCGGATTCTGTTTCGGTTCGAGTCTGGCTGCAAACTGTTTGAGAGCGTCTGAAAAGCTCTCATGCTGTAGCGGTTTTGTAAGCACATGGTCTGCTCCTGCTTGAATAAAGCTATCATGGGCTTCACGAAATACGTCTGCCGTGTACGCAAAGAGTAATGTCTTGATACCTAACTCTTGTCGGATAACGCGTGTCGCCTCAACGCCATTCATCTCGGGCATATGGTTGTCCATCAAGATCAGGTCGTACTCGTTCTCTTTCGCCTTTTTAACCGCGATTAATCCATTTTCTGCAACATCCACTTCATGCCCAAGCTTTTCGCAAAAACCCTTTGCCACAATGGCATTCACACGGTTATCATCAGCAAGTAGTATCTTTAAATGGTGTGATTTTGCGCGAGGTTTCGGTGCTTCTTGCTGCTTTTTCGGAGCAGATTCTACCCAAGGAATCGGCAACTCAACGATAAATTGACTTCCAACGCCTTCTATACTCTTCAGAGTAATATGGCCACCCATCAAATCGGTTAGTTTTTTGACGATGGCTAACCCAAGCCCTGTTCCGCCGAACCTTCGAGTCGTTGATGAGTCTGCTTGCTCAAACGAGTTAAAAATATGCTCGTGCTTGTCTGGCGCAATACCAATACCGGTGTCGCTCACGCGCATGACCAACAACTGATTCGATTCATCTAACTCAGTTCTAACCAGCACATGCCCTTCATTGGTAAACTTCACCGCGTTACCGGCGAGATTAAACAAGATCTGTCGTAAACGCGCACAATCTCCAGTAAATTCAGTATATTCAGAAACCTCGTTTTCCAAGATTAACTCGATATTTTTTTCATCAACAAGTGGTTTTATTGCGCTACACACCGGAGAAAGCACTTGATCGAGCTTAAACTTAGCTTGCTCAAATTCCAGTTTGTTTTCTTCAACTTTAGAAAAATCCAAAATATCGTTGAGGATAGTCATCAGATGCTGGCCAGAATCAAGAATAACCCTAATATGCTCTTTCGTCGTCGGCTCTTTGGTCTCTTCTGCAATCATTTGAGAAAGCCCTAGTACACCATTCATCGGCGTCCTTAGTTCGTGACTCATTGCAGCGAGAAAATTTGATTTCGCTTTTGCCGCTCGCTCGGCTTTGTTTCTCGCCTCTTCAATTTCAAGATTCAACTGTTTTAAGTTATGCATTCGGTGATGTGACTGATAAACAAACGCGCTAACCAGAAACATCACCGCGATAAATACAAACAACCACGTAAAACGCGCCTCACTTTGAGCAATATTGAGTAACCGATGCTCTGAGCTTTCGACAAACTCAATATAAGTGTGATCAAGCAGTTCATTCGTCAGCAATTCAATTCTTTTATCACTCGTTTGAAGCCGTTTAAGGAAGTTCGCTTCCTTTTCACTCTCAACTTCAGTTTGTGTTAGAAGCAACTGGTTGAGAAATTCAAAATAACGACTGCCACCCAATGATTGACCGCTCTCGATAGAAACCTCTTGCTGATATAAATTGAACAACATGAGTAATGCATACCGATTTTCTACCTGAACACCAATTAACATATCAAGCTTCAACGTTGTTTGAAGCACTCGCTCCTTAAACTGTTCAAGCGTATCCCTAACTTTTATACGATTGGGTGTCACGGGAAACCAAACTGATGCCTTTGATGATTCCAACAGTGCCTGTGCTGCGATTTCTATCTCTACTAAAGATGTTGTTAACTCATAGTTTTTCCTATCTTCAACGGCATATCGGTTCACGATAACATCACGCTCTTCAATCAACTCATGTCCGATATTCATTAGCTCTGCATGAAATTCTTGAGCGTTTTTTGAGTTCATATACGACATATACGCCAGTGTGCAACACGTCAGTATCCCAATAAAAAAGCAAAAGTTGATCAGTTTGAATTTATTCATTTTCCAACACCTCTAAAATTATGGGTCTAGGTGCTGTCAACGACTGCAAGAATGCTTCAATGTCCGCGACATTCTCATCGTTCATCGTTATACCGAGCTGGGTTTTAGCCATGATTTGTATCGCGTCGGATAACTTATCGACTTGCCCATTATGAAAATAAGGACTCGTTAGCGCGACATTGCGTAAACTGGCTACTCTAAAATAGAATCGCTCTTCATCTTCTATCGTAACGAGTTGCCTGCCCGAGTCCTCTACTACTGGCTTATCCTTGAAATAGGCGAACCTTTGGATCATCGCTCCGCCGATATTTTTGCCCTGATGACACTGCACACAACCTGAAGTCTGAAATGTTTTCCAACCTCTGATTTGCTGTTCACTCAGTACATGCGTGTAACCCAATAAGTAAGCATCGAATGGTGCGCCAGGCGTCTGCAGCCCTTCAACAAACTCCACAATAGCGGACTTGATATTATGAACGTTAATCGGCAATTCACCGTCACGATTAAATAGCGCTTGATAATGTTCACTCTCTTTTACATATTGCTCTATTGTTTGCCAGTTTGAGTCCATTTCCATTGGATTATGGATTGGACCATCAATCTGAGCCATCAAGGTGTTTTCCGTACCATCCCATAAAAAACGATAATTTAACGCTGCATTAAACACTGTTATAGAATTTCTAATTCCATCACCTTTCACCCCCGTAGAGACAGGTGTATTTTCAGCGCCATTGGTTTGCAGATTGTGGCATGTCGCACAGCTGACATTACCATTTGACGATAATTGAGGATCGCGGAAGAGATGCCAGCCAATTCTCGCTAGCTTAATATCCACATTAGGATCACCCTGTATGGGCTGAACTAGGGAGATATCACCTAACATCTTCGCGTTTCTTGCGGTTGTTGTTTGGCTCAAAATGAGTGTTACAACAGCTAGTGCGATTGCGCTGAATTGCCTCATCAACTACATACCTTAAACTTGTCATTGATATGAATTTAGTTGCATTTTGGCGTTTTTTCCACCGACAGGAAGTTGAAAAAACGAGTTAAGTATTGCTTTGTTTAAGGCTTTGGTTGAAGAGGGAGTAATAAGGCGAATAGGAAGAAACCTATCGCCTTATGAGTAGCTAACGTATTGAAATCTGAGTTTAGTGTAGAAAAGCCAAAAACCGTTGAAACCAAGTCACCTCTCCATACGAGATCAGATCGAAAATAGTAAAGAATACGGCACAGATAACGGCCAACTTAATCAAACGCTGAACAATAAACATAAACATCACAATTACCAATAATTTGCTTTAGTTTACTATCTCACACAGCGTTTATATATAAAAAAGTAGTCTCCTAATTAGCCTCGGCAACTTATTCATTAGAACCTATACTCAAGCATCTCTAAGTTATTTGGATATACTTGAATTAGGATTTCAAAAAGTCCCTGTGACCACACAAGGAGGACTGCATGAAACGACTATGGATATGGTTCTTACCTTTACTCTTGATTGCCAGTCAAGCACTGGCGAATACCGTTTGGATTGTTCCTGTCAAAGGCGCTATAGGGCCTGCTACTAGCGACTATTTATCTCGTGAAATAGAAGAAGCTCAACTAAACGGTGTCAGTTTAGTGATCTTAGAGATGGACACACCAGGCGGCTTAGATAGCGCAATGCGAGATATTATTCACGCGATTACCACCTCCTCGACTCCCATTGCGACTTGGGTCGGCCCATCTGGTTCTAGAGCCGCCAGTGCCGGAACATACATCTTGCTCGCTAGTCACGTAGCCGCCATGGCTGAAGCGACAAACCTCGGAGCTGCAACGCCCGTCGCGTTAGGTGGTGCGCCTCAACCTCCTTCATCGGATGATGGCAAAGATCAAAACGCGGAAGAAACGCCAGAAGGAACCAACGAAAGCTCAGAGAAAGTTCCCGCTAAAACCGCAATGGAGAAAAAGGTAATTAACGATGCCAAAGCCTACATTAAAGGCTTAGCAAAACTTCATGGACGAAATGCAGAATGGGCAGAGAAAGCAGTAAGCGAAGCAGCGAGTTTGGACGCCACAGAGGCATTGGAATTAAACGTTATTGATTATATAGCCAACTCACCAGAGGATTTAGTCAAAGCCATTGATGGACAAACTGTTAAAGTTAACAATCGTGATGTGACATTGTCACTGGAAAATCCCGTATGGATTGAAAGAACACCCGATTGGCGAGCAGAAATGCTAGCCGTTATAACCAATCCAAACGTTGCCTACATTCTAATGCTCATCGGCATCTACGGTTTACTTCTTGAATTTTACAACCCAGGAATTGGCTTACCCGGTGTGCTAGGTGGGATTTGTCTGCTTCTTGCCATGTACGCACTACAAATGATGCCTGTCAACTACGCAGGTCTTGGTCTGCTGTTACTCGGTATTGCACTAATGATAGCGGAAGCATTCAGCCCGAGCTTTGGTATTTTGGGCTTAGGCGGCGTTGTCGCCTTTGTACTCGGTTCGATATTTCTCATGGACAGTGAGTTACCAGGATTCCAGATCGCCCTTCCTTTGATTTTTGGTATTGCCATATTTTCCGTGGCTCTAATCGTGCTGACCGTCGGCCTGCTGCTCAAAATTCGTCGCCGGCGTGTAACGACGGGTTTAGAGACTTACCCTGGGAAGGTCGCCGTGGTAAGCGATGACTTTATCGATGGCGAAGGACGCGTTCAACTCAACGGTGCGTTATGGCGAGCTAAAGCCAAAGACCATCAACAATTCAAACAAGGTGATCACGTCACCATTGTTAATGTTAAAGGGCTGACCTTAACTGTGATGCCTGATGACCGCCCAAAATAAATAGGAGGCGCTTTATGATGCTCTATACCGTTGCGGTGATCGTGGTGCTGCTGTTCGCACTAGCGACCCAAATGTTCAAGGTTTTGAGAGAATACGAACGTGGGGTTGTGTTCTTTCTTGGTCGATTTCAAGAAGTCAAAGGACCTGGTTTGATCATCCTTATCCCATTTATTCAGCAAATGGTGAGGGTTGATTTACGTACTGTCGTTTTGGATGTGCCGACACAAGATTTAATTACCAAAGATAACGTTTCTGTGCGCGTCAACGCGGTCGTTTATTTTCGCGTAGTCGATCCTCAAATGGCGATTAACAATATTGAAAGCTACAGCGATGCTACCAGCCAGCTAGCACAAACCACGCTGCGCTCGGTATTGGGTCAGCATGAACTCGATGAATTGCTATCAGAGCGAGAACGCCTCAATAAGGATTTACAATCCATTCTCGATCAACAGACTGATGACTGGGGAATCAAGATTGCTACGGTTGAAGTCAAACATGTTGATTTAAATGACAGCATGGTCAGAGCCCTAGCCCGTCAGGCAGAAGCAGAACGTAACCGTAGGGCGAAGATCATTCACGCTACTGGTGAGTTAGAGGCTTCAAATAAATTAAAAGAAGCAGCGCAAATGCTCAACGAAGCACCGAATGCACTGCAATTACGTTACATGCAGACACTCACTGAAATCACTACAGACAAAACATCCACTATTATTTTTCCAATGCCGATCAATCTTGTCGAAGCTGTCAGTGATATCGCCGAAGCGGTGAAAAAGAATAAAGAGACACAAGATAAGTAAGATTCTGCCCCTAGGAAGTAACGACCACTCACGTTACTTCCTTATTTGGTACTCGCTTTAAGGATGTGCCCATCTTCTTTATCACATTCTTGTTTCATTACTTCTAAGCCCGTTTTAAAGCATGTTCGCCAAGCGGTTTCAACATCGGCATCATACCCGGAATCACACTGTCGAACCGTTTCTAACAAACTCTCAAGCCAAACATCAAAATCCTGCGGCTCTATACCAATATCTGCACTTGCATGCTTTTTCCCATACTTTTCCACCATTTTGTGCGCTTCGGTCGAGGTATCTGCCATCATAAAAAATACGATAGACCCTCTAAGCATTCTCACTTGTTGGTGCATGTCTATACCGTCAAACTTCTGTCTAAAGTTGGCACTTTTCGACCATAAATTTTTGTAGAACAAGTCGAAAAACTCCTGATCTGAAGTACAACGTTCATAGCTATCATTAAAAACTTCAATCACGTTCATGTTGCTTTCCCCTACGCCTCAATATGAGTTTAATTTAGTATCAAATAAAAGCTTCCAAATAAGGACATTTAAGTTTCAAATCGATCAACTCACATCGATTTTCAACAAAAAGTAAAAAGTGATTTAAATAAACACCCTCTTATCAATGAAAAAATATCCATTATCATGAACCCATATTCGAGGTACGCATGGTTGCCGATGCTAGTGCATCCTCATCTGTCATCACATAAAGAGGATATAAACGTGTCCCATCAAATCATTACCGATCTAAATAACCGTTACACTGCAAAAAAATATGATGAAACCAAGCGCGTTTCTCAAGAAGACATGGCGATAATCAAAGAAGCACTGCGTTTGTCGGCGTCTTCTATCAACTCACAACCATGGAAATTCATCGTTATTGAAAGTGATGAAGCGAAGCAACGTTTCCACAATACGTTTGCAAATATGCACCAGTTTAACCAACCACACGCGAAAGCCGCATCACATACGATTCTGTTTGCTTACGATCCTAAATTTACTAAAGAGAAATTTGCGAAACGTGTGGATGCAGAAGTAACATCTGGCCACTTGCCAGCGGAGATGTACAACAACTTTATGGGTGCTTACGCTTTTGCCGATGCAAATACGGACGAAAATGGCTTCAACGGAAACTGGACAAAAGCACAAGTCTATTTGGCACTAGGCAACCTACTACACACATTGGCACGACTAGGCATTGATTCAACACCGATGGAAGGTGTCGATCCGGCTCTGATTGGAGAAGAGTTTAAAGAAGAGCTCGAGGGCCATATTTGTGAAGTTGCGCTGGCGATTGGCTACCATAAAGATGGGGAAGATTATAATCATGGTCTTCCAAAAGCACGCCTTGCAATGGATGACGTAATTACGACTCTATAGTCGACCATTGTCTTAGCTTAGCGACTTAAATCATTGTTTAAACTAAAAAGAGCCGCATTAATGTGCGGCTCTTTTTTACTTGGTTCTGCGTCAACTTTACGCAACTTGCTCTGACTTAAAATTACCAAGCAATGCATCGTAAAGCTCATTGTCGCTTAACACACCAACCAGCTTATTATCTTCAACCATAAGCAGAGGCTGATTGCTACGCTGTTTAAGTTCAATCGCTTCTCGCATACTGATTTCTGGACTAACCTGAACCAGAGAGTTTTCATTAACTTCGTCAAGGTTCGAAGAGTCGCTCTTCCATTGAATCAACGATTTATCTTTATCCGCTAAACTTAACCCCTTGCTCTCTTGTATCACCCAAATATCTTTGTCAGGGCAAATCAGAACACGCGTATCTTCGCGAACCAAATCGTCACGCATTAAGGAACGTCCCTTCAGCACATTTAATGGATTAGTGTGAGCAACAAAGTCCGCCACATAATCGTTTTCTGGAGCAAGAATGATCTGTTCTGGCTTGCCATGTTGAATCAGCTTTCCTGATTCCATAATGGCGATGTTGTTACCGATTTTAAGTGCTTCATCCAAGTCGTGACTCACAAAAAGAATGGTTTTGTTTAGCTTTTCTTGAAGCAGAATCAATTCATCTTGAAGCTGAGCACGAATCAATGGATCAAGTGCTGAAAACGGTTCATCCATTAACAAGATATCAGTGTCCATCGCAAACGCTCGCGCTAGGCCAACACGCTGCTGCATACCACCAGAAAGCTCGTGCGGGAATTTGGTTTCCCACTCAGATAAACCGACCATTTCGAGCTGTTCACGCGCCTTTTTACGACGCTCTGCTTTACCAATGCCTTGCATCTCTAGACCAAACGCTACATTGTCTAACACCGTTAACCAAGGCATCAATGCAAACTTCTGAAACACCATGGACACGCGGTGCGTACGAAGGTGGCGCAGTTTCTGTTCGTCACAGTTAGAGAGCTCAACCATATCGTCGCCATCTTTAATTTTCAGAGAGCCACGAGAAATATCGTTCAATCCGTTAACCGTTCGCAGCAAACTTGATTTACCCGAGCCTGAAAGCCCCATCAAGACACAGATCTCACCCTGTTTCACGTTCAGCGAAACATTATCAACCCCAACCACTTGGCCAGTTTCATCAATGATTTCTTGTCGAGACTTCCCTTGATCTAGTAGTGCTAGCGCCTGTGCTTGTTGCTGACCAAAAACGACATCAAGATTTTTAATAGTAATAGCGTCCATGATTATGCCTCCTTCTGGTTTGGTGCTTTACACAAGCGATCAAGAATGATGGCAACGAGTACAATCGCTAAACCAGCTTCAAAACCTTGCGAGATGTTTACCGTATTCAGTGCGCGTACGACTGGTTTACCAAGTCCATCAGCACCAACAAGCGCCGCAATGACTACCATAGACAGAGACAACATAATGCACTGCGTAACGCCAGCCATAATACTTGGCAATGCCGCAGGTAACTCCACCTTAAACAGTAGCTTCATGCGGCTGGCACCAAATGCTTTACCCGCTTCAAGTAGCTCCTCCGGAACTTTAATAATGCCGAGGTACGTCAATCGAATTGGCGCAGCGATAGCGAAAATGATGGTCGAGATTAGGCCAGGGACAATACCTAAGCCAAACAGAACCAAGGTTGGAATTAGGTAAACGAATGTCGGTACGGTCTGCATCAAATCGAGTATTGGCCGCAACAAGGTGTATAACCAAGGACGGTGCGCCGCCATAATGCCCAACGGCACGCCAATTAATACGGAAATCGTTGTCGCTGCAAACACAAGGACAAAGGTTTCCAGCATTTCTTGCCAGTAACCAAGGTTGAGAATTGCGAGTAAGGCCAACACGATAAATACGACAAGAGGAATGCTGCGATGTAAGAACCAAGCAATTGCCGCCGTCATAATGATTGGCGCTGCAGGTGGCATCCATTTAAAAATGTCCACCACGAAAAGAATGATCGTTTCAAGTGTAATAGAGATTGCATCGAAAAAACCCGATGCATTGATGGTTAACCAATCGACGCCAGTTTCCATCCATTGGCCCAACGGTAGTTTGTTGTCCGTAATAAAATTCAAAATAAAACCTTTGTGTTAATGAAGCGGGCAAAACTCTGCCCACTTTCTTTTAAAAAAACGAGCTCAAATACTGCTTATTAAGCGTTTGTTTTTAAGTAGTTTGTAATAGCTGTTAGCGCATCTTGGCCATCTACCGTTTTCACGCCCTCTAGCCACGCTTCAATTTGCTCTTGGTTTGCATTCAACCATGCTTGCGCTGCTTTTGATGGCTTCTGTTTCTGGTTAAGAATCGCTTCCATCAGTTCATTTTCCATTTCTAGGTTAAACTCTAGATTTTTCACTAGCTGACCTACATTTGGACACTCAGCGAGGTAATTTTTACGTACGTTTGTGTAGACGTTCGCGCCGCCGTAGTTAGGACCGAAGAAGTCATCACCACCCGCTAGATATTCCATTTCAACGTTACTATTCATTGGGTGCGGCGCCCAACCTAGGTACACAATCCATTGATTGCGGCGTGCGGCACGTGATACTTGAGACACCATGCCAGCTTCACTGGACTCAACTAGGCTGAAATCTTTTAGGCCGAATGCGTTGCTATCAATCATTGACTGAATTAAGCGGTTGCCATCGTTTCCTGGTTCAATGCCGTAAATGCGGTCTTTAAATTTGTCGGCATGTTTTACTAGGTCAGCGAAGTTGGTTACGCCTGCGTCATAAACGTATTTTGGAACCGCTAGCGTGTACTTTGCGCCAACGAGGTTCGCGCGTACGGTTTCAACAGTACCTGCATCACGGTATTTCGCGATATCACCTTCCATCGTTGGCATCCAGTTACCTAAGAAAATGTCGATATCGCCATTAGCCATAGAGGAGTAAGTTACAGGCACAGACAGAAGATCGGTCTTCGTTTTGTACCCCAACCCTTTAAGTAACTCTGATGTAACGGCAGTGGTCGCTGTGATGTCAGTCCAACCTACATCTGCGAAACGAACCGTTTCACATTGGTTGGCGTAAGCGCCTGTTGCTAAAGTACTTAGTGCAATTGTTGAGAAGATTTTTGTCATCTTAGACATGTTGAATTCCTTGTAATGATTACTGACTTTTTCATTTTATGAGATCGAATCGAGATCTCTTTTTGGCGGATGCATTCGTTGCATCTCTTGCCAGTCCGGTGCAATCCAAACTGGTACGTTGTTCGACGTTTCTAGGGCGTTATCCAAAATCATATCCGCGGCGCGTTCTGCCACCATAATCGTTGGCGCATTTAAATTACCGTTCGGAATGGTTGGGAAAATAGAAGAGTCCACCACACGCAAGCCTTGAATACCGCGTACTTGGCATCGCTCATTTAAGACGGCTAATGGGTCATTATCTGCGCCCATTTTGCAGGTACAAGATGGATGGTAAGCACTCTCGACGTTTTGCTTCACCCATTCATCAATCTGTTCATCCGTTGTGATGTTCAGACCGGGTTGGATCTCATCCCCACGAAACTCATCCATGGCTGGCTGATTGAGGATCTCGCGAGTAAGGCGAATACAATCACGCCAATCCTGCTTATCTTGTTCAGTGGAAATGTAGTTAAACTCAATCTTCGGCTTATCATTCGGATTCGCAGAGACAACTTCGACCGACCCGCGACTTTCTGGCTTGTTAGGTCCAACGTGCACTTGGAAACCATGACCATCAAAAGCAGCTTGCCCGTCATAACGCATTGCCGCTGGCAAGAAGTGATATTGAATATTTGGCCACTTTAGCCCTTCTCGAGAGCGGATAAATGCACACGATTCAAAGTGGTTAGTCGCACCAAGGCCTTTGCGAGTTAATATCCACTCAGTGCCAATCAAGCCCTTGCTCACCAAACCTAATTTGCTGTTGAGCGTGATAGGTTGTTTACAGTGATATTGGAAGTACACTTCTAAGTGATCTTGCAGGTTTTTACCTACCCCCTCCAACGAGTGTTTCACCTCAATGCCCGCTTTTTCTAATACTGCCTTAGGGCCAATGCCTGAAAGCTGCAACAGCTGAACGGAGCCAACCGAACCCGCACTCGAAATCACTTCATTATTCGCAAAACATTGCTGAATTGAACCTGACTTTTCAAATTCAACGCCTACCGCTTTCTTTCCTTCTGCACCAGTTTCTTCTAATAAAACTCGATGAACCGTCACCCTCTTCATTAGGGTGAAGTTTTTGCGTTTTTTAGCACGGCTTAAGTATGCATTAGAGGTTGAAGCGCGTACGCCTTTGTCGACCGTCATATGCATTGGGCCAAAGCCCTCTTGCTGATAGCCGTTGTAATCTTTTGTTTCTGGGTAGCCCGCTTCTTTGCCTGCATCAATAAAAGCTTGGTACAGCGGGTTGAGCTTCATATCGTTGCCGTTACATGTGCCGACTGGACCGTGATCGCCCCGATATTCATCAGCACCACCAATCCAAGACTCTGCTTTACGGAAATAAGGCAAACACGACTGATAGTTCCAGCCTTTCGCGCCTTCCTCTTCCCACTGGTCAAAGTCACAAGCGTGTCCGCGAACGTAAACCATGCCGTTGATAGATGAGCTACCGCCCAGAACTTTTCCGCGAGGACAATGAAGTTGGCGACCATCCAACCCTTGCTCTTCAACCGTCTCAAACTGCCACGCGTATTTTTCAGTGTTCATCGGGTAAGAAAGCGCTGTTGGCATTTGGATAAAAATACTTTTATCCGACCCACCCGCTTCGAGTAATAGGACCGAATTTTGACCACTTTCACTTAAGCGATCCGCTAACACACAGCCGGCCGAACCCGCACCGACGATGATGTAATCGTAGTGTTGTTGCATTTTTATTCTCCTAGGAGTTAATACGAATCACCGTAGATAAGTGAACGAAATTAGCGTAGGAAAAATGCTTGAGAACAACGCGGAAATTTTGATAAGTAGTTAACCTACAATCAAAATTGACAACGTAGTTATCGAGCATTTTAACAAGCTAAAGTGGTCAGTTATCTACTATGAGTAGTATCATTTGTAAGGGCTTTCGAAGTCGCTTAGCTGAACCAGAACACTCTTCGTTTGTGTGTAATGTTTAAGGGTTTCGACTCCATTTTCACGGCCAACACCTGATTGCTTGTAGCCGCCAACTGGCATTTCCGCAGGTGAGTCACCCCATGTGTTCACCCAACAAATACCCGCTTGAATTTGATGGATCACACGGTGCGCACGAGATAGGTTTTGAGTAAATACACCTGCCGCTAAGCCATAATCGGTGCCATTTGCACGCGCAATCACTTCCGACTCATCGCGGAATTTCAGAACTGACATTACCGGGCCAAAGATTTCTTGTTGAACGTGGTTCATGTCATCATCGCAATCGACAAATACGGTTGGAGCAACAAAGTTACCATTAGCCAGGCCATTGTCTGTTACTTTGTAGCCGCCAGTGAGTAACGTCGCGCCACTCGCTTTCGCGGCTTCAATCGCTCCTAGAACTTTCGATTCATGATCTTTAGAGATTAGCGCGCCAATTTGCGTGTTCTCATCAAGCGGATCGCCGACGACTAACAACTCGGTTCGGGCTTTAAGCTGTGCGATAAAGTCGTCATAAATACCTTCATGGACAAATACACGTGTACCGTGCGTACAAACCTCACCTTGGGTGTAGAAGTTCGCCACCATGGCCGCAGAAACGGCATCGTTTAACTTCGCATCATCAAAAATAATCAGTGGAGACTTACCACCAAGCTCCATCGTTACTTGTTTTAGTGTCTTAGCGCTGTCACTCATGACGACTTTACCGGTGCCTGACTCACCCGTGAATGACACTTTTGCGATATCAGGATGCGCCGTTAGCATCTGTCCTACTCGGTAATCCCCTTGCACGACATTAAATACGCCATCTGGCATGCCCGCTTCTGAATAAATTTCGGCGAGCTTAAGCGCCGTTAATGGTGTTTCTTCTGATGGCTTGAAGATCATTGCGTTACCCGCAGCCAGTGCTGGCGCCGATTTCCACATCGCAATTTGAATTGGATAATTCCAAGCGCCAATACCCGCGCAAATGCCCAATGGCTCACGACGTGTATAGAAAAACTGATCGTCGCTGAGCGGCTGCTGTTCACCTTGTAGACTTGGAGCAAGACCCGCATAGTACTCAAGAACATCGGCACCTGTTGTGACATCAACCGCGATAGCTTCTTGAATTGGCTTACCAGTATCTGCCACTTCCAATGCAGCCAACTCGTCATTACGCTCACGTAAAATGGCAACGGCTTTGTGTAAAATACGGCTGCGCTCAATCGCAGTCATCGCCGACCATGCAGCAAAACCTTTTTTTGCCGATTCAATCGCTGCTTGAAGATCGTCTTGGTTCGCTTGTTTAATGTTGGCCAATGGCTCACCATTCGCCGGATTGTAAGTGGTGAAGTGTTCATCTGAACACCCGTCGTACATCGCACCATTGATATAGTGTGCTTTCATTTCCATTTTGAAGACCTGTAACTTTTATATTTTTTCAGAATAAAACGTAAGTTGTTTTTCGAGATAATCGTTGATGATAATTCTCGCTCTTTCTGCATCAATGCCTTGCGGGTTGAGCGTTCCGCGCAGCCAAATTCCATCAATAAGTGATGCAATACCATGAGCAACCAATTCAGCCTGCTCTGCATTTAATAATGCTTTGAGTTCTTTTCTTAGGTGGGACAATAGACGTCGTTCGTTGACACGCTGCAAACGCTTGAGCTGCTCGTCATGCATTGAGTACGACCAAAACGCCAGCCAAGTCTTAGCAACTTGGTTTTCTGCCTGATAGCCGACAAAGTTACCATCAATGATGGCGTTAATTCTTTGGTGATGAGCATCACTTGGCAGCTCACGTAACTTCTGTGTGATAGTGGACGAAAGCTGACGCAATATTTCGCGCATCGTTTCCTCCAGCAATCCGTGCTTACCACCGAAATAGTGGTTGATAATCCCCGTTGATACACCGGCTTCTTTGCTGATTAACGAAATACTCGCCGCGTGTAAACCGACTCTATCAATCACTGACATTGTCGCTTTCACAAGCTGCGGTTTTCTGATTTCAG
This sequence comes from Vibrio sp. D54, assembly GCF_021728075.1. Classification (NCBI taxonomy): domain Bacteria; kingdom Pseudomonadati; phylum Pseudomonadota; class Gammaproteobacteria; order Vibrionales; family Vibrionaceae; genus Vibrio; species Vibrio sp. D54. The sequence goes on from NZ_JAKKCS010000020.1 coordinate 35,491, forward strand.
GCATCCCCACCTTTGGCATTTTGCGTCCCTGTTATTTTTAATTGAACGGTTAGTTAAATATAAAATGCCTGAAAATTAATTCGAACTCAAATTATTTTTAAAGAAAAATGTTAGTAAAAAAGGATGAAAAGTTGAGGGTGTACGAAAAATTGCTCAGCAAGAACTTGTCGGGACAACTAGATTTCAGTTTAAGAACAAACAAGCAAGAAAAACAAAATCAAACACTTAACTCTTTCTCTATTTTTAAAACGATGATGAACGAGTTGATTTTTGAACAACAAAAATCTGTGCCACAAAAAATTTATATCGACCACTAATCATTTCACCTGTACATGGTTTGTTTGTACAAAGAATAGACACCCTAGTTTGTTATAGTTTTGTAGACACAAGTGGCATTCGCACTTTGAAGGTGAAGGAGGCAAAAAGAGAGGTTATATTGAACGCCATGAATATGCGATTCGATATCCTTAAGCCATTTTTAAGTAATATCGCCAAGTGACTTTAAGATGTTAGATTCAGCGTTTTATATTCGAAGCAAGGATCTCAAAGTCACTTGGCTATCAAAGTAAATGGGAGGGATAAGTTCAGATTCATCGTGCGATGAGCCTGAACTTTTGATTTCTGTTACGCTAGCGAGCGACCTTTCACGCAGTTGCGTCCGTTCGCTTTCGCTTGATAAAGCAATTTATCGGCCTGATCGCAAAGTGATTTAAAACTCATCGCATTATCTTCAGTGGTAACGACTCCAAAACTACAGGTCACTCTCACTTCTTCTTTCTGTTCCGTAACAAAGCCATGTAGGGATAAAGCGCTACGTAAACGTTCTGCAGTAATAAGGGCGTTTTTATGGTCTGTATTGGGCATAACAACAACAAACTCTTCACCACCAAAGCGAGCAACAATGTCGTTCTCACGTACAGTATCCTCCAACACTTTGGCAACGCCCGTTAGTACGGTATCTCCAAACACATGCCCATAGGTATCATTTACCTGCTTGAAATAATCCACATCGATTAACGCTAAAGTTACTGGCCCCGATTGTGGTTTATTTGGCACCATTTTCTGTTTATCGAGTTTGCTATCTACCCATTTATTTAAAGCTAAATAACCGTACTTAACTTGCTCGACTTGCTCAAAAACAAAGTGTTGTATCTTTTCTTGCTTAGATTGAGGTACCGGTTTCTCTTTTCGCTCACGCCTCACTTCTACTGGCTTAGTGAACCAGTCCTCTAAAAAACGGCGATTGAACAACCCTGTCAATGTGTCTGTCTTTGCGAGGCGACGCATTCTCAAACGCGAGCGATTGACGACGAGAAATACTACCGCCATCAAAAATAGAACACCGATGAGCGCAAGTAGCGCTTCACCCAATAAGTAAAAAGTACGACGGTTATTTTCTAGCTCCATACGCTGCAACACATTGTTCCAGTTGAGATCTTCGTTCTCATATTCAAGTCGTTCCAACTCAAATAACGTCTGCTGGCGCTCAAGATTTTCAACTTCTCTTTGATTGCTAAATTGGATAAATTTATCGTGATAGTTACCGTAAGTTTCGAATGCTAGTTTAAAGTCATTGCTTCCCGCATAGGCCATAGCGGCGACTTTTAGTAGCTCCATTTGCTGTTGCTTGACGTATCGACTCTCTATAATCTCCGGCAGCATTGGTGCGATCATCGCTAAAAGTATTTCAAATTGATGCTGCTCTAACATATATTCGGCTTGTAACAACTTAAATGTTGCCAAATATGCGCTAGACGTTTCTCTGTACTGTAAATTCTCCGCCAGCTTCAAGTGGTTAACCATCTTCTTTTCTTGATTCGTCTCGCGATATAAAGCTGCAAGTTCAAGGTTAACTCGAAATCTAAAGCGTCCATCACCGATAATTTGAGCCAGCTTTAACGCTCGCTGATATGACGCTATCGCCTCTTCGTATTGGAACTGTGCTTTATGAAGTTTCGCTATCGTCAAAACGCTCAACAACTCATTGAACGACATACGCCTATCCCTAAAATAGCGATATGCTTGTTCCAAAAGCGCCTCAGATCGGTCGTAACCCTGAATTTTGACAAGTACGTCACCTAGCTCTAGTGCTGCACGTTCTACCAGCCCGTGAACACCTGAAGATTCAGCCGCATCCATGGACGACATAAGTGCAGCATAGGATTTTTTAAACTCACCTTGCTCATCGTAATAGCGTCCTTTTAGCAACAGGATTTCTGATTCAAGTTGCTTATCACCATTCTCACGCGATGTTTCCAACAAGCTATCCAACGCAGAAAGCGCGGTATCGATATCGCTCTTTCCAACCATAGTTCGCATCTGAATCAACTTAAACAGGAGATACTCATGGCTCTGTGGACGCACAAGCTCCAATCCTTTTTGAACGACACTCTGACTCTCTTCTACGCGCCCTAGCAGCTCTAAAACCGTGGCCTTGGCAAGCCAGTAACGCACCAACAGCGCTGTTGGTTGGTTTTGTAGTAAAGACTCTTCTTCTAACGCTTCAATCAAAGCTAAAGAACTCTGAGGTAATGCGTAAATTTGATTTTCGATGCCTTCTAACGACTGTAAAAACTTACCTTCCTGTTCCACCTTTTCTGTGGAGGCCTGAACAGAAAAACACAGACACCCCAATAATAGCGGCATCGTCCTAAGCGAATGAAATAGTGACATTATTGCTCTTCCCTAATGGGTAGTTACTTCAGTGTAATTGAGAATTCTGATTATTTATTATTAAGACAACTGAAGGTTATTCAGTCAGCCTCATATTCCCATGTATTTTGCGCTGAATAATAAATCACCATCTTTAGATGCCGAAATAGTTTTCGGTCACAATATAACCAATGAGAGTGTTTTTTACACACCAAGAATAATGATCTCGTTAGTGAGACAAAAGATCGTCTTAGTTGTGAGTTGATGCATTTACATGACAAGCAATATAGAACTAACCATTCACATTAGAAATAGAACCAATTTTTATACCGTTCGATGAGATAGCAGTCGACCATGCATCCAATACATTTTTCAGATAGAAGCAATAAAAGAAAGAAGAAAGTGGAAGGAAGCGGACAATCAAACTCGCTCCCCTTTTTTTATGTTGCAGAGGGGGTTACATTCGCATTCCGCCATCGACTTCGAACACTCGTCCGGTCACGAATTCGTTGGTTAACACGTATTTTATGGTCGATGAAATTTCATCCGCCAAACCTAAACGTCCAACCGGAATCATTCCAATTAAACGTTCCATCGCTTCAGGTTTTATTTGGTCTGTCATGGCAGTTTTGATGACACCCGGAGCAATCGCCACTGAGCGAATTCCGAAACGCCCTAACTCTTTCGCCCACACCGTTGCCATGGTGGCTACCGCCGCTTTAGATGCAGAATAGTTGGTTTGACCAATATTCCCGGCACGCGCAACGCTGGATATGTTGATCAGAACCCCTTTGCTATCGGTGTTCAGCATTACCTTGCTCGCTTCACGGCCACACAGGAAAGTGCCTGTTACATTCACATCTAGAACAGACTGAAATTGTTCCAGCGACATCGTGTTAACCTGACCATCTTTGACTTTAATGAACATACCATCACGCATAATACCTGCGTTATTGATAACGCCATTGAGCTGCTTGAAATCTGCCTCAATTCGCTCAAAAGCAGTGCACACCTGCTGTTCGTCAGTCACGTTCGTCACATAAAAACGAGCGGTAACGCCGAGAGATTCACATTCCGCTTTCGTTTCAGCCAGTTGCTCTGAATTGAGGTCGATAAGCGCAAGATGAACGCCATTTTCCGCCAGTGACAGTGCCATTTGTTTACCCAGCCCCTGCCCTGCCCCCGTGATCGCAATGACCTTATTTGCTAACTCCATAAGCGCTCCTTAGGCCTGATTTTGCTTTTGGTAGAACTCAAACAAGCTTGAAAAATCTTTTTGCCCGTTGCCCTGACCGTTGTGAAAATTAAACAGATTACGAGCCAAGCTGCCCATTGGCGTTGATGTTTGACTGGCAACCGCCGCTTCCATCGCAAGACCCAGATCTTTAGCCATTAACTGGCTCATAAAGCCGCCTTGATAACCATTGCTTGCAGGCGTATTTTCCATCACACCTGGACAAGGGTTATAAAGCTCTAGCGCCCAGTTACGTCCTGAACTTTGCAACATGATGTCGGAAAGCACTTTGGGATCGAGTCCGTTTTCCATCCCTAAATTAAGTGCTTCACAGGTGCCGCTCATCAAAATGCCCAACATCATGTTATTGCAGATCTTCGCCACCTGACCAGCTCCAGCATCGCCCGCATGGAAGATGTTTTTACCCATGTGGCTAAGCACCGCTTTGGCTTGAACAAAGTTCTCTTGCGAGCCGCCAACAATGAAAGTTAACGTACCTGCTGCTGCGCCCGCAACGCCACCAGATACTGGGGCATCAACAAAACTGATACCAAGTTGCGATGCTTTTTCGCCAACCAAACGAGCAGTCGTAGGATCGATGGTGGATGAATCAATCAGCAAGGTGCCTGATTCGACGCTATCTAAGATGCCATCTTGACCAAGATAAACGCTTTGAACGTGTTGGCTCGCTGGCAGCATAGTGACAACTACGTCCACACCTTGTACTGCCTGCTGAACGGAATCGGCACTTGAAGCGCCCAATGCGGTCAACTCCTCAACTGCGCTTGGGTTCAAATCAAATACTTCGACGTTCAAGCCCGCTTTGAGTAGATTCTTAGCCATAGGCGCACCCATGTTACCAAGGCCAATAAATGCAATTTTGTCCATATCGTATTTCTTCCTTGTACTAAAGTGCCGCTATAGCTACCGACGATGCGGTCAGTGGGTATTCTGCTGAGTCAATTGGCGAGAAGAAGCGCTCCAAAACTTGTGGCGTTACGTCAGAAACCGTGCGATGTTGCCAAGTCGGTTGATTGGTTTTATCAATAATCAGCGCACGAACCCCTTCTCTAAAATCACCTTCTAAGCCACAACGTAGTGTTAGGTTAAATTCCATATCAAAACACGCTTTCAAAGAGAGGTTTTGATACTGCGTTAACTGCTGATAAGTGATACTGAGCGACAACGGACTGCCATAGTTCAGTGACTTCTGCGCATTGACGAACCACTTGTTATCAACGTTAGCACGGCTGATTGCATCAACAATTGACGCTAAGTCACCCGAACATAACTGCTCAATCAATTCCGCATAGGGCATCAACATCCCTTCGGTTGGCTCATCAACTTGTACCGAACGCAGCACAGTGGCGATTTTTTCGTTGATGTTCGCTTCACCTTTCCAACTTACCGATGCAAGCAGATCCAACAGTGCTTGTTTGCTTTCTGGCTTTGCAATCCATTGGCTTAATCCCAACGCTTTCATGTCTGTCGCGTTAATTTGGCAAGCCGTCAAACTTAAGAAAAGTGCCAAATGTTTTGGTAACTGATTTAGGAAATAGGTAGCGCCTACGTCTGGGTAAAGGCCGATCTTGATCTCTGGCATCGCAAAGCGTGTGGTGGTTTCTGCTACGCGATGACTTGCGCCCATAAATAAGCCCACACCGCCGCCCATCAGATAACCATGCCCCCACGCGATGATCGGTTTTGGATAAGTGTGAATAAGATGATCACAGCGATATTCGAGGTCAAAGAAGGTTTCCATCGCTGAAAACGCAGAATCAAAGTCTTGCTCTTTGTTTTCAAGTGCACGGTAGATCGCTTGAATATCACCACCAGCACAAAACGCTTTTTCACCTTGAGCATGCAAGAATACCGCGACGACGCTGTCGTCCGTTTGCCATTCATTAAGCTGTTTGTACAACTTCTCAATCATCACGTAACTCAACGCGTTGAGAGCTGCTGGGTTATCAAGCTCTAGCACACCAATAACAGAGCCATCAGCGCACTCAAGTTTTGAAACATTTACTGTACCTGTCATTTGGCCTCCGCTAGCTGTTTGTCCATTGTGGCTTGCGCTTTTGCAAAAACGCATTCACACCCTCAGTCTGATCTTGTGTATTGAACAGCTGTAAAAACAGTTCACGCTCCAAAACCAATCCAGCTGCATGAGTTTGGCTGCGTCGACCTTGAATAAGCGTTTTGCATGCAGACACGGATTTCGGCGATTGACCTGCGACGCGCTGTGCAAGTTCCATAGCCGCTTCCAGTGCTTTGCCTTTTGCAACCATTTCTTCGACTAAACCAATTTTTTCCGCTCGCTCGGCCGTCACACGCTCACCACACAGGATCATGCGCTTCGCCCAACCTTCGCCTACCAACGCGGTCAGGTTTTGCGTCCCGCCCGCGCAAGGCAACAAGCCGACCGATGCTTCAGGAAGTGCCATTTGTACTTGTTCTTCTGCGATGCGAATGTCACACGCCATTGCCACTTCCAAACCGCCACCCATCGCGTAACCATTAATTGCCGCGATGGAAACACCATCGAACGCTGACAACGCTTCAAAGGCTTCACCAAATGCGAACGCCATATCTGCGGCTTGCGATTTATCGCCGGATGCAAAGTTGTTGAGATCCGCTCCAGCAGAAAAAAATTTCTCGCCTTCGCCTGTTAATACCAACGCATAAATGGAGCGATCATTACTGAGTTCAATCGCCAACTCTTTTAGCTGATTCAAAGATTCAAGCGTCCAGGTGTTTGCTGGCGGGTTACTAATCGTGAGCTTGGCAATGTGCGCTTCACGCTCTAGTTTGATTTGTGCCGTCATAATCTTTCAGTCCTTTTTAATTTCTTTAGGTAAGGCTGTGTCTCGCTGACTAAAGCAGCTCAACGCCTTCCGTTAGTAATCGTCTTGCGACGATCAGACGCATGATTTCGTTGGTACCTTCAAGGATTTGGTGAACACGAACGTCTCGGAAATGGCGCTCGACTGGATATTCTTTGATGTAGCCATAGCCACCGTGAATTTGCAGCGCCTGATCGCAGACTTTAAAGCCCACATCAGTAGCAAAGCGTTTTGCCATGGCACAGTACGCACTTTTTTCTGCGTGCTGGGCATCGAGTTTAGCGGCAGCGAGTCGCACCATTTGACGCGCAGCGACCAGCTCAGTCGCCATATCAGCAAGCTTGAACTGCAACGCTTGAAATTGCGCCAGTGAACGGCCGAACTGTTTGCGTTCGTTCATGTATTGCTTGGCTTCGTTCAGTGCTTGTTGCGCAGTACCGACGGAACAAATAGCGATATTGATTCGACCACCATCAAGGCCAAGCATGGCGAACTTAAAGCCCTCTCCCTCTTCACCCAACAGATAGTCAGCCGGAATGCGGACATTTTCGAAGGTAATCATGCGAGTTGGCTGGCAGTTCCAACCCATTTTGGCTTCTTTTTTACCGTAGCTAATGCCTTCGCAATCAGCAGGAACAACGAATGCAGAAACGCCACCCGCTCCTTCACCACACGAACGCGCCATCACGACCAATACATCTGTATCACCCGCGCCAGAGATAAACACTTTTGCGCCATTGAGGACAAACTCATCGCCATCACGCACTGCGCTAGTCGTTAGAGAAGCGGCGTCAGAGCCGGCATTAGGTTCGGTTAAACAGTAGGAAGCGAGCTTTTCACCCGAAATTAGATCCGCGCTAAATTGCTGCGCCACTTCGGCTTTGGCAAAGCTGGTGATCATCCACGTCGCCATGTTGTGAATGGTCATAAACGCAGTAGTCGCGGTACAACCCATAGCCAACTGCTCGAAAATGATCGCCGCATCCAAACGAGATAACCCCAAGCCACCGTGCTCTGGTGGCGTGTAGATACTCAAAAAGCCCAGCTCACCCGCCTGACGCAGTACATCTTTAGGGAAGTGATGGTTTTCATCCCACTCGGCCGCGTGCGGCGCTAACATTTGGTCTGCAAACTGCTTTGCTACTTCGGCAAACGCGAGTTGATCTTCGTTTAATTCAAAATCCATCTTGAAGTCCTAAGGTCTAATTCGTTGCATTTGTATCCGAGCCAAGCCCACTTAAACGGTGGCGCTTGGCTAGAGGTGTCGCTAATCCAGTAATTAGCTAAGTTGAATGGTCATGTTTGGACCGCTTGGAATGTCATCTTCAAACCAACGCGCGGTGACAGTTTTCGTCTCGGTGTAGAAGCGAACCGCTTGTTTACCGTAAGCATGCAGGTCGCCGTAGAAGCTGCCTTTCCACCCAGTAAACGAGAAGAACGGCAATGGCACCGGAATCGGTACGTTGATGCCTACGTTACCTACTTCGATATTGTGTTGATACTTTCTCGCGGCAGCGCCGTTCGCCGTGAAAATAGACGTACCATTACCAAAGCGGTTTGCATTGATCAGTTCAATCGCTTCATCTAGGTCATCCACTTCCATAGTTAACAGTACAGGCCCGAAAATTTCTTCCTGATAAATCGACATGTCTGTGGTCACGTTGGTAAACAGTGTTGGCCCCACCCAGTTACCGTTCGGGAAGCCAGGTACTTGGCAATCTGTCCCGTCCAGAACACAATTCGCGCCTGACGCTTTGCCTTCATTAATCAGATTCACCACTCGCTGCTTCGCTTGAGGGCTAATCAGTGGACCATAACCGGCGGTTTCATCATCCCACGCGCCAGGCTGAACCTGAGCTAACGCCTCTTTAAGCTCTGGAATCCATTCTTTGGTTTCGCCGACAAATACGGCAACCGAAATCGCCATACAGCGTTGGCCTGCAGCACCAACTGACGCGCCAACTAGGTTATTGATGACTTGCTGTTTGTTTGCATCCGGCATGATGACCATGTGGTTCTTAGCACCTGCAAATGACTGCACGCGTTTCAGGTTGTCTGTACCTGTTTTGTAGATGTACTCACCAACGGGCACAGAGCCAACAAAAGAGATCGCACGAACAACTGGATCAGTCAGAATGCGGTCGACTTGCTCTTTGGTCCCGTGAACAACTTGCAATACGCCTTTTGGTGCGCCAGCTTGTTCAAACAGCTCCGCCAGTTTCATTGCCGTTAGTGGCACTTGCTCTGACGGCTTCAGAATAAAGGTGTTGCCACAAGCGATCGCCATCGGGAACATCCACAATGGGATCATCGCAGGGAAGTTAAACGGTGTAATGCCAGCACAAACGCCGAGCGGTTGAATGTAAGAGTAACCATCAATATTGGTCGCGACGTTCTCAACCGTTTCGCCCATCATTGAGCTACAAATGTTTGCAGCTTGCTCTACCACTTCAATTCCGCGCCAAATGTCACCCTTTGCATCCGCGAGGGTTTTGCCTGTCTCACTTGAAAGCAGTATCGCCAACTCATCGTGTTGCTCTTTTAGCAGATGTTGGTAGCGCAACATCAATCTAGCACGCTCCGGCGCTGCAACTTCTTTCCAGCGTTTGAACGTTTCTGTTGCGCTGGTAATCGCCGCATTCATTTCCGATTCCGTGGCACAAGGTACTTGTGCAATCACTTCGTTGGTTGCCGGGTTGGTTACATCTAGCCATTGTTTTGAATCGGAGATGGCAAATTCACCACCGATATACTGCTTTACTTGTTCTGTCATGATGACATCCTTGTATTTTTCAGCTTGTTACTGACTACTGTTATGTAAGTGAAACTTTGTTGAGAGTGATTTAGCAGATTTCAATCGCGATAGCGGTAGCTTCGCCGCCGCCAATACAAAGCGATGCAACGCCACGCTTACCACCAGTTTGTTTTAGCGCATGAATCAAAGTGACAAGGATTCGATTGCCACTTGCGCCTATTGGATGCCCCAGCGCACAAGCCCCTCCGCGAGGGTTCACTTTGCTCTCGTCCAGTTCGAGAGCTTTCACCGCGTATTGAGTCACGACAGCAAAAGCTTCATTGATTTCCCAAAGGTCCACGTCTGATTTGTCCCAGCCCGTTTTTTCCAGCAGCGATTCAATCGCGAAGACTGGTGCGATGGTGAACTCATCAGGCTGTCTTGCATGCGTGCTGTACGCGACAATTTTGGCTAGAGGCTGAAGGTTTTCCTGACGACCAAACTCACTATCGACTAAGATCATTGCCGACGCACCATCCGAAATGGAACTAGAGTTTGCTGCGGTTACGCCGCCATCTTTGGCAAACGCAGGGCGTAAGGTAGGAATTTTAGTGACGTCGAGTTTGCTCGGTTGCTCATCATCTACAACCAAGGTTTCGCCGCGTCGACTTTTTACGTTAACAGGCACGATCTCTTCTTTGAACAAACCTTGTTCGATTGCTTGCTGCGCACGAGTCAACGACTGTTGCGCCCAGGCATCCATACTTTCACGGCTGAACTGATACTTTTGCGCCGTCTGTTCTGCAAAGACACCCATCAGCTCGCCTTGGTAGGCATCCTGCAACCCGTCATAAAACATGTGATCAAGCACTTGCTCGTGACCTAAACGGAAACCATCACGCGCTTTCTTTAATAGATAAGGAGAAGACGACATGTTTTCCATGCCACCAGCGATGACAGCATGCGCATTACCAGATTGAATAAGGTCATATGCCAGCATCACGGTTTTCATACCCGATCCACAAACTTTGTTCAGTGTCGTACAACCAATCGATTGTGGCATTTCAGCTTTAAGACTTGCTTGTCTTGCAGGCGCTTGCCCCACACCGGCGGGTAAAACGCATCCCATCAACACTTCGTCTATTTTGTGCACATCGAGTTGGCTTTCGGCTAGCGCCCCTTGAATGGCTTTCGCACCGAGTTCCGTGACATCTGTTGAAGCTAATGCACCTTGAAAAGAGCCGATAGGCGTTCGCTTAGCGGCAACAATCCATGTTTCATTTTTCATTCCATTAACCTTTTGTTGACGTTTACGTCATAACTATACTAACATTTACGTTAACGTCAAGTTTGAGGTTATTGTTTGTTCGAGTGATTCTTTGATTTCGAGTAAATGCGAGTGATATCAAGGCTCAAGAGTGGATGTTGTTTGTTTACTTTAACGTTAACGAATTGTATATTCATGTAAATGTTATACGAAAGTCGTAAGGTTAAGGAATGAACACATTTAAGATCAGCGAGCTCGCGAAAGAGTTCGACATTACTACTCGAAGCATTCGCTTCTACGAAGATTTAGGTCTCCTAACTCCAGAACGTAAAGGCAACACTCGAATCTACAATGGTCGCGATCGAATTCGACTAAAACTGATTTTGCGAGGTAAGCGATTGGGCTTTTCTCTTGCAGATATCAAAGAGTTATTTGAACTCTACGATACCGATCAAAGTACTGAGCAGTTGAACTATATGATTCGGTTGATCGAAGAGAAGAAGGCAGCATTGCAACAGCAAGCAAACGACATTCAAGCGGTAATGATGGAGTTAAATGCTGCGCAGTTGCGATGCCAAAACACACTGAGATCCATGAAAGGCGAAAAAGTCACCTAACACCTCAACTCTGGGATGTAGGTGACGTAAAGGCAAGGACACGCAATGAAATCTACCTACTCTTCCCTGAACTTTGTTTATGACGAAAATACCGATTTGCTTCGCGAGCAAATCAATAGTTTTGCTGCAAGAGAAATTGCGCCGCTAGCGCAATCTATCGACCAAACTAACGACTTTCCAAACCATCTTTGGTCCAAATTAGGTGACATGGGTCTTTTAGGTGTGACCACCAGCGAAGAGTTTGGTGGTGCAGGCATGGGCTATCTCGCCCACGTTATCGCTATGGAAGAAATCAGCCGAGCATCCGCTTCGGTTGCGTTAAGTTACGGCGCTCACTCCAACCTTTGCGTCAACCAAATCCACCGTAACGGCACACAAGCGCAAAAAGAGAAATACCTACCTAAGCTCATCTCCGGTGAACATATCGGCGCCCTTGCTATGAGTGAACCCGGCGCCGGCTCTGATGTGGTCTCTATGCAGCTTAAAGCCGAACGTAAAGGCGATATTTTCCTGCTAAACGGCAACAAAATGTGGATCACCAACGGCCCTGATGCACACACCTATGTTGTCTACGCAAAAACCGACCCAAGCCAGCACTCCAAAGGCATCACGGCATTTATTGTGGAACGCGGATTCCCTGGATTTACTCAAGCACAAAAACTCGACAAGTTGGGTATGCGCGGCTCGAATACGTGTGAGCTGGTCTTCCAAAACTGCGAAGTCCCTGCGGAAAATATTCTCGGCGAAGAAAACCAAGGCGTGAAAGTATTGATGAGCGGCCTCGACTACGAACGTGTGGTGCTTGCAGGCGGCCCACTTGGCATCATGCAGGCGTGTATGGATATCGTTGTGCCTTACATTCACGACCGTAAACAGTTCGGTAAATCCATCGGTGAATTCCAGCTAGTTCAAGCAAAAGTCGCGGATATGTACACACAAATGAATGCCGCTAAAGCGTATGTTTACGCCGTCGCTGCCGCTTGTGATCGCGGTGAAACCACCCGTAAAGATTCTGCTGGCGCGATCCTCTACAGCGCAGAGCTGGCAACCAAGATGGCACTGGATGCGATTCAACTACTTGGCGGTAACGGCTACATCAACGAGTTTGATACGGGCCGTTTGTTGCGAGATGCCAAGCTGTATGAAATCGGTGCGGGCACTTCAGAAATTCGCCGCATGCTTATTGGTCGCGAATTGTTTAACGAAAGCGCCTAATCATCATACCTAGGCGTTCTAACTCGAAACAACTTCCTTATTCAATCTAAATCTTATTCAACCTAAATAAAAACGGGTGGTGACACCCGTCTACCGAATGGAGATCGGCTATTTATGGCTTGTTTGACGACCAATATTAATACCCATTCAGAGCAGTATCAGGAAAACTACCGCTCTATGGCGTCACTTGTAGATCAACTTTATACCGTGACTGCGCAAATCGAAGATGGCGGCGGTGAGAAAGCCCGCGAGCATCAGCAGAAGAAAGGCAAACTTCCGGTACGTGAGCGCATTCTTGCCCTACTCGACCCTGGTTCGTCCTTTCTAGAAATTGGTCAATTTGCTGGCTGGGATGTGTATCCAGATTACGTTCCATGTGCTGGAGTGGTTGCAGGTGTGGGTGTGATTGACAGCACTGAGTGCATGATCGTCGCGAACGACGTGACGGTAAAAGGCGGCAGTTACTACCCACTTACCGTGAAAAAGCACTTAAGAGCACAAGAAATTGCAGAAAAATGCCAACTGCCGTGTGTTTACTTAGTAGACTCTGGCGGCGCTAACCTACCCCGCCAAGATGAGGTATTCCCAGATAAAGACCATTTTGGCCGTATTTTCTACAACCAAGCCCGTATGTCGGCCAAAGGCATTCCACAAATTGCGGTGGTCATGGGGCTATGTACCGCTGGCGGCGCTTATGTTCCTGCGATGTGTGATGTTTCCATCATAGTCAAAGAACAAGGCACGATTTTCTTGGCAGGTCCACCTCTTGTAAAAGCAGCGACAGGTGAAGAAGTCAGCGCGGAAGATCTTGGTGGCGCAGACGTTCACTGTCGTACCTCTGGCGTGGCGGACTATTACGCAGAAAACGACCACCATGCATTAGAGCTAGCAAGACAGGCCGTTTCTCAAATTAACCACTTGAAACCCGCTCAACTCAAGCAAAAAGCACCACAGGAACCACATTTTCCTGCCCAAGAGCTGTACGGTATCGTCGGAACCGATCTCAAAAAGCCGTTTGATGTTAAAGAGGTCATTGCCCGAATTGTTGATGATTCCCAGTTCGATGAATTTAAAGCCTTGTTCGGCGAAACCTTGGTCTGTGGCTTTGCCCATATTCACGGTATGCCGATTGGCATTGTCGCTAACAACGGCATTCTATTTTCGGAATCAGCACAAAAAGGCGCGCATTTTATTGAGCTGTGCGCACAACGCAAAATTCCTCTGCTCTTCTTGCAGAACATCACGGGCTTTATGGTCGGTCAGAAGTACGAAGCCGAAGGCATCGCCAAACATGGTGCGAAAATGGTAACTGCTGTTGCATGTGCAGACGTGCCGAAGTTTACCGTGGTTATTGGTGGATCGTATGGCGCAGGAAACTACGGCATGTGTGGCCGCGCTTATGATCCAACCATGATGTGGATGTGGCCAAACGCACGTATTTCCGTAATGGGTGGAGAGCAAGCGGCTGGCGTGATGGCGCAAGTGACCCGCGATATCAAAACTCGCAAAGGTGAAAGCTGGAGCGCGGAGGAAGAAGAAGCGTTCAAACGTCCAATTGCGGAGCAATATCAGACTCAAAGCCATGCATACTACGCCAGTGCACGCCTGTGGGACGACGGCATTATTGACCCTGCGAAAACCCGTGATGTTGTCGGCATTGCTCTGTCTGCTGCGCTTAATGCGCCGATACCAGACAGCAAATTTGGCATCTTCCGTATGTAGTCGGATGCAAGGCAAACCTTAACTCCTCGCGAATACCGATGTTTAACAAGTAATGGTTAGCGAGCATTGAAATACAGACTGAAATGTCAGACAAAGGAAGTCACATGACCGGACTACTGCTTGAAAAAGACAGCAATGGCGTTGCCTGGTTGAGCCTGAATCGGCCAGAAAAACACAACGCGTTTAATGACGCATTGATTGCCTCACTAATTGAGACACTAGAACAGCTCGAAAAGGACGATTCTCTCCGTGCACTGGTGTTAACTGCACAGGGAAAACACTTTTCTGCGGGAGCAGATCTGGGCTGGATGCAGTCAATGGCCACCAAAACCGAGAGTGAAAACCTGCAAGATGCACAGCAACTAGCAAAACTTTTGCATACGCTGGATACCTTTAGCAAACCAACCATTGCTATAGTGCATGGCGCTGCATTTGGCGGCGCACTTGGGCTTATCTGCTGCTGCGATATCGCTATTGGTACACCTGAAAGCCGCTTCTGTTTGAGTGAAGTGAAGCTCGGTTTGTTACCCGCCACCATCGGACCTTACGTAATCCGAGCGATTGGACAACGACAAAGCCGACGCTACTTTTTAACCGCGGAACTGATTGATGCCGAAACCGCGCTATCGATGAGTATTCTTCATCAGATAGACGCTCAGCCACGTGAAGCCGTCAATCGCACCATTGATCACCTGCTCAACAACGGTCCACAAGCCATGCAGGCTGCAAAAGCACTTTGTTTACGCTGTGATAACCAACCTATCGATAATTCATTAATTGAATACACCTGCCAAGCTATTGCAACCGCCCGCGTGTCCGCAGAAGGACAAGAAGGACTGAGTGCATTTTTTGAAAAGCGCGCCGCCAATTGGAGGAATCATGTTTAAAAGAATACTGATCGCAAACCGCGGTGAAATTGCCTGCCGAATCATTAAAACCGCAAAAAGCATGGCTATCGAGACGGTTGCCGTCTATTCCGAAGCGGATCGCAGCAGCTTACATGTTAAACAAGCGGATTTCGCTGAATTCATTGGCCCCGCTCCGGCGAGTGAATCGTATCTCGATATCGATGCGATTATCGGCGCTGCGAAAAAATGGCAAGCCGATGCTATCCACCCTGGGTATGGTTTTCTTTCCGAGAACCCGAAACTAGCCAAAGCGTGCAGCGAAAATGGCATCGCCTTTATTGGCCCTTCCACCAGCGCAATTGAAGCAATGGGTTCGAAGTCGCAAGCCAAAGCCATCATGTCTGAGGCGAACGTGCCCTTGGTTCCCGGCTATCACGGCACAGACAACAGCGTAGAGCACTTATTAGCGGAAGCTGAAAAAATCGGTTACCCAGTGATGCTTAAAGCAACCCAAGGGGGTGGCGGTAAAGGCATGCGAGTAGTCAATAGCGCAGCCGAAATGCCGCTGGCCATCGACGGTGCGCAGCGTGAAGCACTTTCAAGCTTTGGCGACAAGCAGCTTCTAATCGAAAAATGCATATTGCAGCCTCGCCACGTTGAAGTTCAGGTATTTGCTGACCAACATGGCAACTGTGTCTATCTTTCTGATCGCGATTGCTCCATTCAACGCCGTCACCAAAAAGTTGTGGAAGAAGCACCAGCTCCCGGTCTTAGTGATGAACTGCGTAAACAAATGGGTGAAGCTGCGGTTCAGGCCGCTCAAGCGATCGACTATGTTGGCGCGGGCACGGTGGAGTTCTTACTCGATAGCCGAGGTCAATTCTACTTCATG
Organism: Vibrio sp. D54; assembly: GCF_021728075.1. Lineage (NCBI taxonomy): Bacteria > Pseudomonadati > Pseudomonadota > Gammaproteobacteria > Vibrionales > Vibrionaceae > Vibrio > Vibrio sp. D54. Next base: position 51,515 of record NZ_JAKKCS010000020.1, read on the forward strand.
GAGATGAATACCCGTCTGCAAGTTGAACACCCTGTCACTGAATTGATCACCGGCGTTGATTTGGTGGAGTGGCAATTCAAAGTCGCAGCTGGCGAGCATTTACCTATTTCGCAATCGGAAATCACCCACAACGGTCATTCAATTGAGCTGCGAATTTACGCAGAAGATACAGACAATGACTTTATGCCGTCGACTGGCCGCATTGATTACTTAAAAGAACCCGTATCAGACAGTAATGTGCGCCTAGCGTACGTGCGCGTTGATAGTGGCGTTACTCAAGGCGATAGCATCAGCGAATATTACGATCCTATGATCAGCAAACTGATCGTCTGGGGGCAAACTCGTGATATCGCTCTAAAGCAGCTTAAGCAGGCGTTAACCCAATACCACGTGCGTGGAGTGACGACAAACATTGGTTATCTGCACAGCATTATTTCGCAGCCAGCCTTTGCCAATATCGAACTTGATACCGACTTTCTGGTTAAACATCAGCAAGGCATTAGCGCTCAGCAAAACGTGTCGGATTCTATTTGGCTAACGTTGGCGGCGGTTGCTCGCTGGAATGATCTCATTTCAAAATCAGACAGCTCAACGTTACCCGCGCCAACCAAACGAGGTTTTAGACTGTCAGTTGACAACGTTTACCGATTTAACTTCACGGATGCCAATGCCAACCATCAGGCACGCTTGCAACAATCATCGCAAGATACAGGATCTCACTTCACTGTCCGATGTGGTGAGGAGCTGCATCAGGTCATCCTGCTTGAAAGTGACAACCAGTTTATCGTCGATATTGATAATGTGCGTTACACCTTTAATGCACTTAGCGATGAACAAAGAACAACACTATTTTATCTTGGTCAGCAGCGCACGTTCGCTCATCAACCTAACTTTGACTCTGCAAAAGATGTAGACGACGAACTAAGTCCAACCGCACCACTCAACGGCATAATTTCAGCAGTTATGGTGGCTAAAGGTGACGAAGTGGCGGCGGGCGATCCGCTTTTGGTACTCGAAGCAATGAAAATGGAATACACCATCACGGCTCCGGTAGCAGCAACAGTCGACGAATTGTTTTATCAGCACGGGGACCAAGTACAGCACGGTTCCATCCTGCTGGATTTGTCTTTGATATCGGATAACGTCAGTGAAGATAAGGAACGCGAATATGCTACCAGCGAAGGTTAATATCGTCGAAGTCGGCGCTCGTGATGGTCTGCAAAATGAAACGTCAGTGACGCTGGTTGATAAAATCCGTTTGATTAACCAACTAAGCAGCAGTGGCTTAAAGCATATTGAGGCGGGATCTTTCGTCTCTCCAAGGTGGGTGCCTCAAATGGCCGATTCCGATCAGGTGTTTGCTGGTATCTCAAAAAAGCCTGACGTGGTTTATAGCGCTCTCACACCAAATCTCGCAGGGTTAGAACGTGCGCTGGAAAGCGGTGTAAAGCGAATTGCGGTGTTTGGCTCCGCTTCAGAAACGTTCAGCCAGAAGAACATCAACTGCAGCATTACCGAAAGTCTCGCTCGATTTGAGCCCGTTATCGAATTGGCGAACCAGCACAACATTCCTGTGCGCGGGTACTTGTCTTGTACCATGGTGTGTCCATATGAGGGGGACATCATGCCAGAGCAAACTGCCAAGGTCGCAAATACGCTGTTTGATATGGGATGTTATGAGATTTCTCTCGGTGATACTGTCGGAAAAGCAACTCCAAATCGCGTTATCGCCATGCTGGATTCGTTGTTAACGCTACTGCCAAAAGACGCGCTCGCGGTACATTTTCATGACACTTATGGACAAGCGTTGACCAATATTTACCAAGCCTTGCTGATGGGGATCAATACCATTGATAGTGCTGTTGCTGGTTTGGGGGGCTGCCCTTACGCGAAAGGAGCCAGTGGGAATGTTGCAACGGAAGATGTGCTTTATCTGTGTGAACAGCTTGGTATTGAAACAGGCGTTGACCTCAACATCATCAACCAGGCGGGTTGGCAAATTTGCCGTGCGTTAGGAAAACCTCCAGCTTCTAGGGTCGCATTGGCTCTAGGCGATCCGTATAGCTTGTAAATCATCAACCATCATAATCAAATAATGTATTTAAACGGGCATGCAGACGTACGTGCCCGTTTTTTATTGTTACTCATAAAAACCTTAACGCTCAACGGTCTTCATCACATTAATTAGTGCCTGATTTCAGCTACAATTTAGTTTCAAAGCGAACATATAAAACAGGATCAGGTAAATGCTCATAACATTTCGTTGTCGAAGCCACTCAAACGTCACAATGTTTGGTGATATTGCATTAGATATGCTCAAAATGATGGGTCACAGCGGCACGGTGCCGGGATCAATTTCCGCTCAAGATGTTCCTGACGCGCTATCAAGATTAACTTCTGCTCTATCTGCGAAAAATGCAACTGAAGAAAACCTCCATACTGATGTAGACGAAGAGGAAGAACAAGCAGAGCCCGCGGTAAGCCTAGGACGCAGAGCGTTTCCACTTATTGAGTTGCTAAAATCAGCAATCAAAGAAGAATGCGAAGTCATGTGGGACAACCAATAACGTCTTCAAACTGGTTTCTAGCGAGGTGAATCCGTGTTGTGACCGCCTCGCTATGGTTACTCGACACCAAGATAAGAACACCAATACCGCTTATCGCCCTATCCGTTTCTCTCCCTAGACAACTTGATTTGCCCATCAATGTGCACATCTCGTTGTGGAAACGCGATTTCAATGCCATGCTTTTCGAAAGCTTCGTAGATTTCAAAACGTATGGCACTTGCGACCGAGCGAATACCGCCCTCAACCGTTGAGTTAATCCAAAAATAAGATTCGAAGATCAAAGCATTGTCACCAAAGTCTTGAAAAAACACATCTGGCGCTGGCGAACTCAGAACTTGCGCTTGCTGCGAAGTCACTTCCGCCATTAAGGCAGCAACCTGTTTGACATCGCTCCCATACGCGACACCGACGACGACAGAGCCACGAACTAATCTGTCGCATAACGTCCAGTTGATCACCACGTTCTCAATCAACTGACTGTTGGGTATGAGCATATGAACACCATCGGTTCGTCTGATTCTCGTTGAGCGTGTATTTATTTGCTCGACAGTGCCTTTGGCGCCCTCAACCTCTAAAAAGTCCCCAATTCGGATTGGCTTTTCACCAATCAAAATCCAGCCACTTATGAAGTTGTTAATGATGTTTTGCGCACCAAAACCGAAGCCGATAGCGATGGCACCAGACAGAAAGGCAAACGCGGTGATTGGCACATTGATCATCGAAAGTGTGGTCATAAAAATAATGGCGAGAGCGATGACAAATAATATCCGTTTAACCAAATGAATCACGTTTGGGTCTTTCCCCGATGAAGACATTCTTGACGTAACGGTTTTGATTAAAATTTTGGACAACCATAAAGCGACAATCACCCATGTCGGCACCATCAATATCGCCCACAACGTGATAGGTTGTTCGTTAAAGGTAAACAGTGTTGTTTCTAAAAATGAAATGACCCGTTCGAACATAAAGTGCTCACTCTTGATTCATCGTTGCCAGCAAGCCAGAGCGCATAAGTCATAAATTTTTGGATCAATCGATAGCGCAGCGGCTCAATTAAGTTCTTCTTATTAACTATATTGTAATCTACGTAAAACGCTTCGAGTGGTTTCCCACTTTGGCTTCAACCGATTAAGCCATTTAGGGAATACGTCTTTGTGAACTAAACGAGCCAATCAACCAACTGGATACGCAAGGCAAATCAGTGATAACTTTCTGATTTTTAAGCATCAAATTTTCACTTCGAATCACTCTCACCTATTATGCACCTTATTGCAAATAACATTGATGGAATGATTGTTATGTCAGAACTGACTCGGATGCGCTCTGGAGAAACCTATAATTGTCTGGATGAAGAACTAAAGCTAATGCGCGCCAAAACTGCGCAGCTTGTCTTCCAATTTAACCACGAGCCAAACCCAGATATCCGTAGACAACTATTGGCGGAAATGGGCGTCCAATTAAAAAACAGCGCCTGTATAGAGCCACCGCTACAACTTACCTACGGTTGTCACTTGTCCATCGGAGAAAACACCTACATCAACTGGGATGCCATTATTCTGGACAATGGGCAGGTTGAGGTTGGCGCGAACGTCATGATTGGGCCTAGAGTGCAAATTTACACAGCCGCTCATTCACTCGATACACAAAGACGCTTAGCCGGAGATGAGATCGCCAAACCGGTAAAAATCGGCAATAACGTTTGGATTGGTGGGGGCGCTATCATACTGCCAGGCGTGACCATTGGCGATGAGGCCGTCGTCGGCGCTGGCTCTGTTGTAACCAAAGACGTTGCGCCGGGCGATCGAGTTGTTGGAAATCCGGCGCGCTCCATTAAACCAAAAAACTGAAAAAAGTCGCTATTTCGCCAAATGATCGCGAATAATATTAGCAAGCAGATTGAGAGCATGAACATATTTGTCATTGAGCTCAAAAGAAGCGTTAAGACGAATACAGTGATCGTATTGTTCTGTCAGGCTGAACATCTTTCCCGGTGCGATGCTGATATTATCTTTTAGCGCTTCTCGATATATCTGCAAGGCGTCAATATGCTCGGGAAGCTCTAACCAAATAAAGTACCCTCCGCTTTGGCTTAACACGTTGACTGCTTCAGGTAACAGCTCACTAAGCAGAACCGTCATCTTACTTTTACGTTCAAACAGCTTTTTCCGTAACTGCTTCAAATGAGATTCATAATTGCGGCTTGTTAAATAGTGTACCAATGTCATTTGCACTGGTGCACTCGTCGCTAATGTACTCATTAGCTGTAACTTTTGTACCTCTAGCGCCCGCTTTCCCGCCGCAACCCAACCAATACGTAGCCCTGCTATTAATGATTTTGAAAACGAGGAGCACAACATGGTATTGCCCGTGTCATCAAACATTCTTAGTGGGTAAACCGAGTCATTCCCTGGATGCAGTTCGCTGTACACATCATCTTCAATCACTGGCACGTTATATCGCTGTGTCAGCTCAATCAGCTTTTGTTTTTTCTCGTTGGTGAGCGTAAAACCCAGAGGATTTTGGAAGTTCGACATCAGCCAACATGCTTTCACATCATGCGTTTGCAGCGCTCGCTCCAATGAGTCTAGGTCAATGCCCGTGACTGGGTCTGTTCTTACTGAGAGCGCTTTCAAACCTAACCGCTCTAAGGATTGCAAAGCGCCATAGAATGCAGGCGACTCCACAACCACCCAATCTCCCGGTCTTGTGCAGGCTTGCAAACTGAGCGTTAACGCCTCCAGCGCGCCTGCCGTAATGACAATTTCATCGGGTGAAATTTCAATGCCTTTCGCAGCATAACGCTTCGCGATGATGGTGCGTAATTGTTCATTTCCCGGCGGTAAGTTATCAAAGGTGGTGGAAATCGGCATATTGCGAGCGGCTGCGCTCATCGCCCGATTCACGTGATATCGTGGGTACAAACTTGGGTCTGGATAGGCAAAGCCAAAATTGATCATGGATGGATTTTTACTCGCCTGCAGAACATCAAAGATAAACTCATTGATGTCTACCTGCTCTGTCCACGAAACCGCGGCTGGCGCTTGGGGTTCATTTGAACTCTTAATATTGGGCGCGACTCGATAACCAGAGCGCGGCTGTGACGTCACCCAGCCTTGAGATTCCAGAATTTGATACGCGTGTAACACCGTCATCAAGCTCAAACCCGAGTGTTCAGATTGGCGACGCAGCGAAGGCAGCTTGTCACCCGGATGCCATATCCCCGATTTTATCTGCCTTTTAAGCTGTTCCACTAACTCTTGATACTTCGCCAAACGCAAATCCCCTTCCATAAAGCCGAATTCAAAATAATAACACTTCAATATTTAATCTGTTATAGGTTTATAGTCACTGTCTGTACCTACTTCCCTCATTCCGCTCCTTTTAAAATAGCTCTCTCATAAAACTTAAAAGATCAAAGGAAGTTTAATGTTTGGCCTCGACGCATTTATGCTTGCACGGATACAGTTCGCCTTTACGGTATCCTTTCATATTATTTTCCCCGCTATCACCATAGGTTTGGCCACCTATCTCGCCGTGCTGGAAGGCTTATGGCTAAAAACACGTAATCCCGATTACCAAAAGCTCTATCACTTCTGGTCGAAAATTTTTGCGGTTAACTTTGGAATGGGTGTTGTATCTGGTCTTGTCATGGCCTATCAATTCGGCACCAACTGGAGTGGTTTCTCCGACTTCGCTGGTTCTATCACAGGCCCATTACTGACTTATGAAGTGTTAACGGCTTTCTTTCTCGAAGCCGGATTTCTTGGCGTAATGCTGTTTGGGTGGCGTCGCGTCGGCGAAAAGCTGCACTTTTTTGCAACCTCGATGGTGGCGTTAGGAACGATCATTTCGACGTTCTGGATTCTCGCCTCCAACAGTTGGATGCAAACGCCACAAGGCTATGAAATTGTCGACGGACGTGTGGTGCCAACCGACTGGTTTGCTATCGTTTTCAATCCTTCATTTCCTTATCGTTTGGCGCACATGAGCGTCGCGGCTTTCGTCAGTTCAGCACTCTTTGTAGGCGCGTCAGCCGCTTGGCATTTATTGAGAGGCAATCAATCGACTGCGGTAAAAACCATGTTTTCGATGTCGCTCGGGATCTTAGTGTTCCTTGCGCCACTCCAAGCCGTGATTGGCGATGTGCACGGGCTAAACACTCTGGAACACCAGCCCGCCAAAATCGCTGCCATCGAAGGACATTGGGATAACAGCGATGGCAAACCAACCCCATTGATATTGTTCGGCATGCCAAACATGGAACAAGAACGCACAGACTATGCCTTAGAAATTCCTGTTTTAGGAAGTTTGATCCTACGCCACAGTTTAACTGAGCCAATCCCGGCGCTGAAAGACTTCCCGAAAGAGGAACGACCGAACTCACCTATCGTCTTTTGGTCATTTCGAATCATGGTCGGGCTAGGACTTCTGATGATTTTTCAAAGCTTCTACAGCATATGGTTACGAAAAAAGAACACGCTTTATACTTCGCGTTGGTTCCTCAAGTTTTCATTGTTTATGGGGCCATCTGGTCTTATCGCAATACTCGCTGGCTGGTTTACGACAGAGGTTGGTCGGCAACCTTGGGTCGTGTATGGCGTACAAAAAACGCGTGATGCGGTTTCTGCACACGGAGACCTACAAATGAGCATCAGCCTGCTGTGTTTCCTTGTTGTATACAGCTTGGTATTTGGTTTTGGTTATTACTACATGATCCACCAAATCAAGAAAGGCCCCGATGCAATCGAACACGATGAGCACGACATGACGACCGTTTCAGGTCGCATTTAGAATTTGTCACAAAGTGAAGGTAGAAAATATGCATTTTGATTTATCCGTGATTTGGTTCGCGATCATCGTTTTTGCCACTTTGATGTACATCATCATGGATGGCTTCGATTTGGGTATTGGAATACTGATGCCCTTCATCAAGGATGAAAAACAAAAAGACGTCATGGTCAACAGTGTCGCGCCAGTTTGGGATGGCAACGAAACTTGGATTGTGCTTGGAGGCGCATCTCTATTTGGCGCTTTTCCGATGGCTTACGCGGTGATTATTGAAGCGCTAACCATCCCTTTAACGTTGATGTTGATTGCTTTGATCTTTCGTGGCGTAGCGTTTGAGTTTCGCTTTAAAGCATTGGAAAACCACTTAAAGTTCTGGGATCGCTCTTTTATGGTCGGCTCGATTTTAACCACGTTTTTCCAAGGCATCGTTGTTGGCGCGGTAATTCAAGGCTTTGCGGTGGAAAACCGCGTCTTCGTAGGTAGCCAACTCGACTGGCTCAGCCCTTTTCCCATCTTTTGTGGTTTGGGTTTAGTCGCAACGTACGCGCTGCTTGGTAGCACATGGCTCATCATGAAGACGGAAGGTGAACTGCAAAACACGATGCACCGCTTCACTAACAAAACACTACTGGCGATGATCTCCGCATTAGTCATTGTGAGCGCTTGGACTCCACTTGCTTACCCTGCCATTGCGGAAAGATGGTTTTCTCTGCCTAATTTGTTCTACTTACTGCCCGTACCTGCCATTACTGGGCTGGTATGTTTGAAGATTGCCGACTCCGTTAAAAAGCGTAAAGAGCGCAGCCCTTTCGTGATGGCGTTAGTGATCGTGATTCTCGGGTTCGCTGGGCTTGGCATCAGTATCTGGCCAAATATCATTCCTCCTAGCATATCAATATGGGAAGCAGCGGCTCCTGCAAGCAGTCAGCGCTTTATGCTCGTTGGAGCAGTGATCATCATCCCGATCATTCTGACTTACACCTTTTGGAGTTACTACGTCTTCTCCGGAAAAGTAAAAGAAGGCGAAGCGTACCATTAACGAGTTGATAAGGAGTGAGTATGAAAATCAAAAATTGGTGCCGCCAATGGGCTTGGATGGTTGGAATATGGGTAGTTAGCGTCGCTGCATTAGGGTTAGTGTCTATGTTATTTCGCGTCATGATGACCGCTGCAGGGTTAAAATCTTAGCTCGGCACGTTTAAGTCAATAAAAAATGGATGCCTCTAGATCTTGTGTAAGAGCTAGAGGCGTTGAACCTAATACTCAATCTTAATGAAAAAGCCAAGCGTTAAGAATCTACTCAAAACATTCTTTCATAAGTCTACATTGCCTGAAGTCGTTCATGCATGCTTACGAGATCAAAAGGTTCAAGCTTTTTCGCAATGCTCAGTAATGCTTCCTTTTTATCTTGCGGTAAACTTTGAAACTTCGACTCTAAACGTAAATCCACTTTGCTAAAAAGTAGCTTTCTAATTTGACTAGCTTTTGCCTTTGATAATTGCAATCCATCATTATCGGAGGTTTCAATTATCATGATAATTCTTGCTAAATCACTGAATTCATCATCAGAGCATAAATAAAGTGATTGTTTGTATAAATAGCCAACCGAAATTTCAAAATCAATATTAAGCGCTTGAATCTGACCGACAATGTTTTCACTCATATCATTTTGAGAAGCAGAGTTGATACAATCATCAAATCGCCTTTCAAATGTAACAAATCGATTATTGAGCTCGTCCAACATAGTCGTATCTTTTGCGAATGATTCTATAGGTAAAACCAATAAGAACATTGGCAGTAGGTATTTTTTCAGCGACCGACTATTCACAATCAAGTCCTTCTTCTAAAAAACTTTCATGCGGTGTTGGTGCAATTGTTTCTTTCAAATTCAAGTCCATTAAACTCGCCAAATGGCTTTCATTAAACTCTGATAGCTTTTGCAGCTTTAGACTGGCTTCATTAAACTCTTGGTAGAACTTATCAGGTTGAGGTATCACGACTGTTTTTATGTTTGCTCGTGTTGCCGCAAGCATACCCGAATAAGAGTCTTCAAAGGCAATACAGTTACTTGAATCTACACCTAGTTTATTGATTGTTAAAAGGTAGACATGTGGCTCTGGCTTACCCTGCTCTACATCGTCTGACGATGATATCGCGTCAAAGTAACTGGCAATACCGAGTTTGTTCAAAATGATGGGAATGAGTTGATAAGGTGAATTAGTAGACAACCCTATCTTAAACCCTTTTTCCTTAAGCAATTTGAGTGTTTCTGTAACACCCTCTAATTCGCATCCTTTTTCAATTATTAATGCCTCCACTTTATCCACAACAGCATTCTCTACTTCCTCTAGGCTCTTTTCTTGCCAAGGATTACGTTCATACCAAAACCTTGTTACTTCACCTGTCGTCATCGTCGCAGTCTGCTTTGACAGCACTTCGGTCACTTGGACACCAACTGATGAAAACACCTGCTTTTCCGCTTCCTTCCACAAAGGTTCTGAATCAATCAGCAACCCGTCCATATCAAAGACCGCAGCGTATATCATTGGCACATCCTCAGTAAGTTCTATTCGTTGAGTAAGATTTGTCTATTCAACCAAAGCATAGCTTTGCATATAACGAGTGAGAGTATCACATTTGCCTGTGGCTATCAGAGCCAGTTCGATGACTCATCTTTAAGCCTCAACATGACCGATGTGCATGGCTACTTTTAGCGCTTGTTTATTGAGATTAGATGCCTCCCAAGCAACAACAACACGACTAGTGAGAGGGATATCATCAATCTCGGCGACTGTCGCGGAATCATCGAGATGTTCAGCCAGTGAGCGCGGAACGAGAGCGATACCTAACCCAGCCTGCGCCATGGCAATCGTCGTACGAAGTTGCGGTGCTGCGAACTGTGGTTCGAGCCTTACTCCTGCGTCGGCAAAAAGTGTGCTCATGCCATCAAACAATGCGGGTCCAGTCTCTCGTGGAAACAGTAAAATTTTATGGCCTCTCAACTGTTTCATCTGGATACAGGGATATTTTGCCAGTTCGTGCCCCGCCGGAATCACCGCGACAAACGGGTCGTTAAACAACACCTTGTGCTCAAAAGGCTCACTGGCGTAACAGGGTAGCCGCATGATTGCGAGATCAAGTTGTTTGCTTTTTAACTGAGTGGCAAGCTCTGGCATTGATAGTTCCGCCGTCTGTAAATGAACCCCATTCTCTTGAATACACCCAATCCTCTCCAATACCTTAATGCAGGTTGATGTTGACGTCGCGAACCCAATTTTAACCTGCGTATTTTCACCACGGGCAATCTGTCGGGCTTTTGCTTTAGCGCGTTCCACATCAGCAAGAATATTTACCGCATCCGTATAAAAGACTTGCCCTGCATGGGTCAGTTCTACTCCTCTAGACAAGCGCTTAAATAAGTCCACGCCAAGCTCGTGCTCTAGCTTTTTGATTTGTTGACTCAAAGGAGGTTGCGCAATCCCTAACTGTTCAGCTGCTCGGGTAAAGTGACGAGTCTCGGCGACCGCGACAAAATACTTCAGGTAGCGAAATTCCATATATTTTCCATATCAAAATAAATCTTTTTTATATTGGATTTAGCACCGTGTAGAAGTCAATCTAAATATACTCTTCATTGCATAACTGGTCTTACTCATGCGTGGATTTTATAACCCTCTATGTGCTTGTTCGCTTGAAGTAGCGAAAGAATTTTCTGAATACCATCATGTTACCGGAGATGGTGAGATTTATCAGACTTCGTTAATGAGTGCTTTGATCGCTGGTGTTTACGAAGGCTCAACAACCATAGAAGAACTGCTGAAACATGGGGATTTTGGTTTAGGTACGTTCAATGAATTGGATGGTGAGTTGATTGCTTTTGATAAGGAAGTTTTTCAACTCAAGTCGGATGGCTCCGCAAACCCGGCAGACCTGGCGCAAAAAACGCCCTTTGCTGTCATGACTTTTTTTAAGCCTGATATCGAACTGCCACTGACATCGCGCATGTCACGTCATGAAGTCCATAGCCTCATAGACGACATGGTTCCAAGCGATAACCTATTTTGCGCAGTGCGCATTGATGGCGTTTTCGATTCCGTTCGTACTCGTACCGTACCTAAACAAACACGCCCTTATCGACCAATGCTTGAAGTGGTCAAAGAACAACCAACATTCCGCTTCACGCATAAGCAAGGCGTGGTCGCCGGCTTTCGCAGTCCTAAATATACGACTGGCATCAATGTGCCCGGCTATCACGAACACTTTATTACCGATGACCGCCAAGGAGGTGGTCATATTCAGGATTACAGCATTTCGTCAGGATTTCTCCAGATTGGCAAAGTCTCACGGCTAGTGATTGATACCCCAGTATCGACAGACTTTCTCAGCGCCAATTTGGCTCCGGAAGATATAAATACCGCCATAGAAAAGGCGGAAAAGTAACAAAGTCAGGCAAATAATAAGGACAACAAATGCAATCCAAACCTTCAAATAAAAATGGAGCTCAGTTGATCGCTCAACAGCTAGAGTCTCTCGGCATTAAGTACATTTTCGGTATTCCCGGTGCAAAAATCGATCGACTGTTCGATGCGATTGAAGACACTAACATCCAAATGATTCCGGTACGCCACGAAGCTAACGGCGCATTTATGGCGGGCGTTATGGGAAGACTAACCGGCAAAGCAGGCGTCACAATGGTTACGTCAGGCCCTGGCTGTGGAAATCTAGTTACGGGGGTGGCAACAGCAAACTCCGAAGGCGATCCGCTGATTGCTATCGGTGGTGCGGTGAAACGAACTGACCAGCAAAAACAAACACACCAGAGCATGGATACCGTCAGTATTTTTCGCTCTATAACCAAGTTCAGTGCTGAAGTGCAGCATGTGGACGCCGCAAGCGAGATCATGGCGAACGCGTTTCGTATCGCAGAGTCAGGTCGTCCTGGGGCTTGCTTTTTGAGTCTCCCCCAAGATGTTTTATCCGAGCAAACCCAAACGGACATTATTGTCCCCTCGCCTTACACACAGCCTGGTTGCGCAGACATCGCAGCAATCGAAGAAGCGGTCAGTCGAATCAGTAAAGCAAAGCGCTGTGTGGTTTTACTTGGCCTTCACGCGAGCCGCAGTCAAAACGCTGCTGCTATAACTCGGTTTCTTCAAAATACGCAGCTACCCGTTGTCGGCACTTACCAGGCCGCCGGCACGGTAGACATCAATTACTATCACCACTTTGCTGGGCGTGTCGGTTTATTTAACAACCAACCTGGCGATGTTTTACTGCGGGACGCCGATTTAATTCTCACCATCGGCTTTAGCCCAATAGAGTATGACCCTGAGCTCTGGAACAGCCACCGCAACCCAGTGATTCACCTCGATATTGAACCAGCAGAATACCAACTTAATTATCAACCTTGTGTTGAAATCGTCGGAAACATTGCGCAGTCATTAGACAAGATGGGCAGCTATATCTCTGAATATGCTCGCCTTTCCCCAACGGCACTTTCAGTACTGGAAGAGGTAGCACTGCAACGGCAAGTGATCAAGACCTATCCCAATGTCTATAACAAGCAAGGATTTCATCCACTGGCACTAATAAAAGCTATGCAATCTATCATCACACCGGATACCACGCTATGCCTTGATATGGGGAGCTTCCACATCTGGATCGCTCGTTACTTGAGCTGTTTTCGAGCTCGCCAAATGCTGGTGTCTAACGGCCAACAAACAATGGGCGTTGCACTCCCATGGGCCATTGGTGCCAGCCTACTAAAACCTGGTAGCAAAGTGGTATCGATATCAGGAGACGGCGGTTTTATGCAATCGAGCATGGAGTTAGAAACCGCGGTTAGACTGAACTGCAATATCCTCCATATTGTGTGGGTTGATAACGCCTACAACATGGTAGAAATGCAAGAGGTCAACAAATATCAGCGCTGCTCTGGTGTGAAATTTGGACCAATTGATTTCAAGGCCTACGCCGAATCATTTGGCGCGAAAGGCTTCGCAGTGACTAGTCAACACGAATTACTACCGACATTGAATAAAGCCATGGATGTTGAAGGACCAGCAGTGGTGGCTATTCCCGTAGATTACAGCGACAACGACAAACTGATGTTGCCGCGCACAGAGAAAAATCAAGATCCCGTTTTTGTAAGTTTCAAAGGAGAAATCGCATGAGAGGATTAAAAAATAAAGTCGCACTCGTGACTGGCTCTGCCAATGGCATTGGTTTGGCCATCGCAAAACGTTTGTATGAAGAAGGCGCAAACGTCGCTCTTGCCGATTGGAATGAAGAGCAGTTGGCAAACGCCGTTGAGGGCTTTGATAAACAGCGTGTGTCTGCGCATTCTATTGATGTTTCTGACCCAGAAAAAGTCGCAGCACTGATTTCTGATGTTGTTACCCGTTTCGGTAAACTGGATATTTTAGTAAACAATGCTGGCGTACATGTCCCTGGTTCCGTGATTGAAGGTAGCGTGGAAGACTGGAAGAAAATCTCTGGTGTAAACATTGATGGTGTTGTTTATTGCGCGAAGTTTGCGTTACCTGAACTCTTGAAAACGAAAGGTTGTATGGTAAATACCGCGTCCGTTTCCGGTTTGGGTGGTGACTGGGGTGCCGCATTCTATTGCGCGAGTAAAGGCGCAGTGGTGAACCTTACCCGAGCGATGGCATTGGACCATGGTGCGGACGGGGTAAGAATTAACGCCGTATGCCCAAGCTTAGTAAAAACCAACATGACAAACGGCTGGCCGCAGGGCATCCGCGATAAATTCAATGAGCGCATTGCGCTCGGCCGAGCCGCCGAACCTGAAGAAATTGCGTCCGTCGTGACTTTCTTGGCAAGTGATGACGCATCTTTCATTAATGGCGTAAACCTACCTGTAGACGGCGGTGCCACCGCATCAGATGGTCAACCTAAAATAGTATAAGCATGAAATAGACAGATCAGTGAGAGACGTTCTACTACCTTTCGGATCGATGCTGATCTGTCGCTTTACGCTCTGAGCACACAACCCGTGCCAGCAATAAACTCAACCACTCGACCGCTGTTAGAGATATCTCAACAACTTAAACCAGCAACGAGAAATTAATGTTTCACACAAACCGACAAACTATGTGAGCATTCCATCAGGCATAGAGTGAAGACTTATGTATCAGCGATTCACAAAGAACCAGACAGTTTCCGCGAATACTTTCTAAAGAAGTCTCAGTGACGACTAACGTTTCTGCCACACCATCCATTGCTCTCTGCCTTTAAAAACCTCAACACTGTTTGCCACCACTGAGGACTTCACAAGTTCAAACGTGGGCTCTAGAAAAGCTGCCAACTCCCCACTTCGCAAACAAAATGGAGGGAAGCGAGAGTGGTAATCATCATCTATAACGAAATAACCAATTAACAAACCGTCTCTTGGCAGCAATTTATCCACCATAGCAAAGTATTCTGACCACATGTCTCTCGGTAGTGCTGCGAGAAAGGCCCGCTCGTAAATGACATCAAACGAGTGAGAAAAATCGGCATTAAATACATCACCCAATACGACTTTATCTTTGTAGTTACCTAACGTTGATTGCGCCATTTTTACCGCTTCTTGGCTGTAATCCATCGCGATCACGTCATGCCCATATTGAATAAAAGTGCTCAGTTCATAAGCGGCACCACACCCAGGAATAAACACTGACTGGCCTACATGAAGTGAATTGTCGAGATAGTCCTTGAGTTCTTGAGGTGTCGATTGGGCATCCCAAGGCATAGTGCCTCGGATAAACAAATCATCCCAGAATTGTGTGTTAATCATTGGTGCCTGTTTCATTTACCCGCTCCCTGATTGCGGTAGTAAAAAATAAAGGGATACGCAGCGCAATGTGGTATCCCTTTTCTAGCCTTTTGTCTGACGTTGTTAGTTTTTTATGACAACCACTTTCTACTGCACTTATGCCACCAATGAGTTAACTGCGAAGATCATTGATTAACGGCTGCTCCGCTTGGTTCGGTACAAACTGGACATTGCCTTTCAGTTTAGTGACAGACTGGAGTGTTGCTTGAATGTCCTCTGCTGATACATGCACATCATGACAACAGAAAGTAATGGCATCGTTGAAGCCATCGCGCTCAATTTTCAAGGAGCCTTTAATATCGTGGCGACGACAGACTTCTTGGATCTGATGCGGATAAACAAACAGCCCTTTTACTTTCACCGCGGAGTCTGCTCGTCCCATCCAGCCCTTAATTCGTGCATTCGTGCGTGAAGAATCAGAACTTGTCTCTAGGTATGCCGATAAATCTCCCGTTGCGTAGCGAATCAGCGGGAACTTCTCATCGAGCGACGTTACAACGACTTCACCGACTTCTCCCGGTTGTACAGGAACACCATCAGGATCAACGATTTCAACAATAATATCTTCGGCAATCACTAATCCTTGTTCACCAGACACTTGATAAGCAATCAAACCAAGCTCTGCACTTGCGTAGGCTTGAAAGACTGCAATGCCTTTTTCCTCAAACATCTGTTCCATGTCTGCTGTAACCGCTTCACCAGAGACCAGAGCTTTCTCAAAGCTAGGCAGCTCATTGTATTTCTCTTGATACTTTTGTAGCAACGTCAGCAAATACGAAGGTGTACCAGTGTAACCATTAGGTTGAAGCTGTTTAATTGCCTCTATTTGCGCTTCGGTATTGCCTACTCCAGCCGGAAATACCGCACAGCCACAAGCCCTTGCGCCACCATCCATAATAAATCCGCCAGGAGAGAAATGGTAAGAGAGCGTGTTATGCACTAAATCACCCGCACAGAACCCAGCAGCGTGAAACGCGCGCCCCATACGCCAGAAATCGGCCTCATCCGTTTGAGCCTCATACAACGGCCCAGGAGATTGGAATACGCGCGCCATTTGACCAATGGCAACGCTATTTAAGCCACCAAACGGCGGTTTAAGTTGCTGCTGATTAGGTACATTGAACTTACGTGTAATCGGGAACTGAGCAAGCCCTTCACGATTGTTTGCCAATGTAGGATCTAACTCAGAAAAATGCGCTGCGTAATGTTCGCTATTGGCTTTCGAATTCTCAATCAGTGCTGGCAAACGTTGAAACAGCGACTCTTCTCGCGCCTGTAGAGACAACGATTCTTTCGCATCAAATAGTTCGTTCATCCTTGCTCCTTACAACCAACGCTTACGACGTTTGTAAGATTTCAGATTCTTAAAGCTCTTGCGATCTTCATCGCCGCCGCCAAGGTAGAATTCTTTTACGTCTTCATTGTTTAGCAATTCGTGCTTGCTGCCATCTAGTACGATTTTGCCTGATTCCATGATGTAACCGTAATCGGCCGCTTGAAGAGCGAAGTTGGCATTCTGTTCAACCAAAAGCATGGTAATACCTTGCTCTTTGTTGATCTTGTTAATAATGCTGAATACTTCTTTAACTAGCAGTGGAGAAAGCCCCATAGACGGTTCGTCCAACAAAATCATCTTCGGTCGAGCCATTAACGCTCGGCCAATCGCTAACATTTGTTGCTCACCGCCAGACAAATAGCCCGCCAGGCCAGTGCGCTCTTTGAGTCGCGGGAAATAGTCAAACACCATTTCGATGTCTTGTTCAACTTCGTTGTCAGAGCGTGTATAAGCGCCTAAGCGAAGATTTTCTATTACCGTCATATCTTCAACAATTCGGCGCCCTTCCATAACTTGGAAGATGCCCGAACGGACGATCTCTTCCGGGCTTTTGTTGTCTATACGCTCGCCCATGAAGTTGATTTCGCCGCGCGTCACTTCACCATCTTCGGTTTTCAATAAACCAGAAATGGCTTTCAACGTTGTGGATTTACCCGCACCGTTGGCGCCCAGTAAGGTCACAATCTGCCCTTTTGGAACTTCTAAACTCACACCGCGAAGTACTAGTATTACTTCGTCGTAGACGACTTCAATGTTGTTCACTGAAAGCAGTATTTCTGCCGGTTCGATATTCGTTGCTAATTCAGCCATCAAGCTACTCCTTGCTAGGGTGAGAGTGTTCTCTCACCCATCCTTATTTTCAGTAAGCTTTGTTATTAATAAGTCGTAGATTAGTAACCTAGCCAATCGTCACGACGTGACAATGTCACCTGAGATACTTTCTTAATATCAACTGCGCCGCCATCGTTGTTGCCCATAAAGACGTTCACGGTTGTTGTGCCTCGGTGATCTTCCGGTTTCCAGTTCGCAGGGACACAAACACCTTCTAAGCCTTGTGGTACCCAGTTGTCATGGACATACATGCCCTTCTTGATGTTTTCACCTGTGATGCCACCGTTGTCTTTCGCCCACTCCATTGCTTCTTTCATATAGAACGCAGAACAAATACCGCGAATGTAATGGTGAGTTCTGAATTCGCCCGGCTCTGATTCAGACTGCTTAGAAATCTCACGAACCAGCTTCATGCCTTCGTTATCGTCTCCCCAAAACGCCGTCATACCTGGGAAAACGTAATCTTTAAGGCCATCGCCTGCTGCTTCAAGCACTGGCTTGTCGCCGCCCCAAATGTTTGCCATGTACTGGAACTCTGTCCCAACCGTGTTACAAGACTTCACTAGTGAGATAACCGAGCTACCGATATTGGCAATGTAACCGTAGTTGGTGCCTGACTCTTTCAGCGACAAACATTGCGCTTTGAAGTCCCCTGGTTTTAGTGACACAACGACTGGGTTTTGCACATCAAAACCAAGCTCTTTGGCGTACTCTGCACACGCTTCTTTTGGCGCATTCGGGAATGGATGGTTATCGCCAATGTGCGTAAATTTCGGCGCACCTTGATTGCCCTTAGATTCCCAATCTTCTTTCGCCCACTTAACTAGCGCACGGCACGCATCTGAGTACGACGCACCATAAAAGAAATTATAAGGCGCTGGTTTCGCGGTTTTTGGGTTTTTGCCAGTTGGGTCAGTTAAGTGACCAGAATAAGAAGCAGAGAACACCGGCACTTTGTCTTTGGTAACAAACGAAATAAGTGCTTCGGTATCCGCCGTACCCCAACCTTGCAGCGCAACCATGTCTTTACGCGCCACCCAACGTTTATAGTTGGAAATCGCCACTGGTACTTTGTACGCCATGTCTACTGTTTCAAATTCGAGCTCGGTACCGTTAATGCCACCGTTTTGGTTAATCCAACGCAATGCGTCTCGCACGCCAGAACCATAGGGCTTGCTCACATAGGCAGTTGGTCCAGAAAAATCGACTAATTGCCCGACAAACACAGAATCTTTTGCCCAAGTTGTGGTAGTAAACAGTGCAGATGACAGCACCAACGTTGTCGCTAAATGTCCTTTGTTCATAACTCGTTGTCCTTGTTATTGAGGTATATTCCACTTAATTCCACGTTAATATGAGAACGGATAGTGTTTCCAATATGCTCGAATCTGTTGCCAGCGATGCGATAATCCTTGAGGTTCGAAAATAAGGAACAGCATGATGACTAGACCAATCGCCATCTCTTTGAAGTAAGCCAGACCATCAGTGAAAGCGGTGGTATCACCAAACGCTGAAAGCCCCGTTACGCCAAACTCTAAAACTTCAGGCAGCAGTACGATAAATATCGTCCCCATCAGCGTACCTTTAACTGAGCCTAAGCCACCAATGATGATCATTGCCAAAAACTGGATAGACATCATGATGGTGAAACCTTCTGCTGATACAAACCCTAGATAATGTCCGTAGAGTGCGCCCCCGATGCCTGCATAGAATGCACACACTCCAAATGAGAGCAGACGATACTTGGTTAGGTTGATTCCCATGATCTCTGCTGACAGATAGTGATCTCGTACTGAGACAAACGCGCGACCGTCACGAGAACGGATTAAGTTTGATGCCCACATATACATGAAAATCAGCGCAAACAGAGCGATGTAGAAGAAGCTTTCGTCAGTCGTAAACTCAAAGCCAAACAAATTAATTGGGTTCGCGCTTGCACCATATGAGCCGCCACTGAACCAATCTGCGCGAGCAAAGAAGTCCTCTAGAATAAACTGCGCCGCCAACGTTGCGATAGCTAGATATAAACCTTTAATTCGAGCCGCTGGCAGACCAAACAGCATCCCCACAATCATGGTTAAGTAACCCGCAAGCGGAATCGCAAACACGACTGGAATGTTAAACTGGTTATTTAGCCAAGCCGATGCAAAGGCGCCAAAGCCAAAGAACGCACCGTGACCTAGCGAGATTTGTCCGGTAAAACCAACCAAAATGTTTAAGCCCAATGCCGCGATACCGAGGTATGCAATCTGAATAAACAGGTTTAGGAAGTAAATATCCAAGACCAGCGGTGCTGCCAGCATGGCGATGACACCAGCAATCGCAAGGCTTCTGATGGTTTTGGTTTCAAAAATTGGCGTATCGCTTTTGTATGTGGTTCGAAAATCCCCACATGGGCGCATGCTAAGTTGAGCCATGTTATTTCTCCTTAAATACGCTCAATATCTTTGGTACCAAACAGGCCATATGGCTTGAAGGCAAGAATGATTAACAGCACATAGAATGGTGCGATGTTGTATAAGTTACCCACTTGCAGGTATTGGCTATCAAAAAACTCAGCCAAGTTTTCTAGCACCCCGATGGTAATACCACCGACAATTGCGCCGACTACCGAATCTAAGCCACCTAAAATAACGGCTGGGAAAACTTTGATACCAATAATGGATAGCGCGTCAGATACGCCGTTAACGATACCGATAACAATCCCTGCTGTTGCAGATACCATTGCCGAAATGGCCCAACTGATGGCGAACACTTTCTTGATGGAAATGCCAAGACTCTGGGCTACTTGCTGGTTGAATGCCGTTGCGCGCATTGCCAGACCCATTTTGCTGAATTTGAAGAACCAGTAGAACGCGCCCATGATGAGCATTGAGAAGATCAAGCTCAGAATGTAAGCAAACTCAACATTCAAACCTCCGATATTCACAACGTTGGTTTCGAACACTTGCGGGTACGACACAGCCGAGACGCCGAATATCCACTTCATCAGCGCTTGGAAAAACATCGATAGACCAATGGTCACCATGATCACAGAGATAATCGGTTCACCAATCAACGGTCTGAGCACAATGGTTTGCACGGCGATACCAAAAATCATCATGAACGCGAGCGTGAGTAAAAAGCCGATAAAAAACGGTAACTGTAGGTGTACCAATGCCGCCCAACATACCCATGCGCCAATCAACAAGAACTCCCCCTGAGCAAAGTTGACCACCTGGGTCGATTTGTAGATCAATACAAAGCACATGGCGACAACGCCATACAACATGCCAACGATCACGCCATTAATGACGAGTTGCAGTAATAAATCCGTATTCACTATGCGATCCTCCGTTGTTCGCTATCCACTAGTGTTGGCTCATGCTCAATAAGCGTTTCAATAACTAGCGACGTTTGAATGCGTGTTTTAGTGCCATCTTGATAAGTGATCACTGTATCGACATCGACTTTTGGATCGTCGCTGTAGATGGTTTCGATGATGTCTCCGTATTTCTCTGCAACCACACCACGACGCACTTTACGCGTACGAGTTAACTCGCCATCGTCGGCATCCAGCTCTTTGTAAAGTAGAATGAATTTGCTGATCTTCTGTGCATCCGGTAGGGATTCGTTCACTTTTTGAACTTCTTCACGAATCGCTTGGTACACTTCTGGTTGAGCAGATAAGTTGGTGTAGTTGGTAAATGCCAAGCCGCGTTGCTCTGCCCACTTCGCGACGATCGCATAGCGAATACAGATGATGGCAGACAGCCAAGGTCGACCTTTACCTACCACCACGGCTTCTGCAATAAACGGCGAGAACTTGAGTTTGTTTTCAATGAACTGCGGAGAGTAGCGGTCGCCGTGGCTGGTTTCCGACATATCTTTCAGACGATCAATCACCACCAAGTGACCGGAATCTTTAAAATAGCCCGCATCGCCTGTGTGCATCCAACCATCTTGAACATCTTCATCATATGCTGCTTGGTTGTTTAAGTAGCCAGTAAACATACCTGTACTTTTCGCGATGATTTCACCAACGCCATTGCTGTCCGGGTTGATGACTTTCACTTCTGCATTATCAAACGCAACACCAACGGAATCGTAATCCACATCGTCCGCTTGGTGCACAGTGTATGCGCCACACATTTCGGTCTGACCATAAAGCTGCTTAAGTGGCACACCAATAGCTTGTAGGTAACGGAAAGTGTCAGGCCCCATCGCCGCGCCGCCCGTTGCAGCAGATGTTAGGTTCGAAAAGCCTAAACGGTCTCGCAAAGCACGCAAAAGAATCCATTCGGCGAGTTTAGAACGTTTGCCCTGCTCTAACGCTTTGTTGGCTAAGCTCATGCCCAGTTTGTACATCTTTTGCTTAAACGGTGTCGAATCCATCATTCGTGCAGACACGTCTGCCACAATGTTTTCCCACACTCGCGGCGCTAACAGCACAAAGTTTGGACCGATTTCACGCAAGTCGGACATCATGGTTTCTTGTTCTTCCACAAAGTTAACGATTTGACGAGAAATCAACGCCTGACCAACCACATAAACCTGCTCCATAATCCAAGGCAAAGGCAGAACAGAAACGTAGTTGTCGCCTGGGGAACGAGGGTCTGCACGCAAGTAAGCCGCACAGTGATCCAAGAACGTGCCACTGTGTAGCTGAGCCAATTTTGGTTTAGAAGTCGTACCCGACGTTGTACAAAGAATTGAAAGATCGCTGCCTTTGGTTTCAACAACCATATTGAGATATTTGTCTGGGTCCGCTTTATCAATCAGCTGACCTTTTTTGTAGACCTGTTCAACATCAATCAATCTTGGATCATCGTATTTACGCATTCCACGAGGATCGCAGTAAATAATGTATTCAACGCTAGGAATTTCATCACCAAGCTCAAGCAGCTTGTCGCATTGCTCTTCATCTTCGGCAATCACGACTTTTGCTTTGGCATAGTTGATAAGGTACGCCACCTCTTCGTGCATAGAATCTTGATAGATGCCCAGCGAGAAACCTTTGATCGCATGTGCCGCTAACTCGCCCCATACCCATTCCGGGCGGTTATCACCTAGCAAACCAACGACATCTTGCTCACCAATACCCAAATCTTGTAGTGCCAATGCCATCCACTTGACGCGGTTTTCATAATCCTTCCAAGTGAACTCTCGCCAAATACCAAACTCCTTTTCACGCATTGCGACTTGTTCGGGCCAGTTCTTGGCATTGTGTTGCAACACTTTTGGAAAGGTATCTAAGCGGGTTATATCTGCCCAATCATTATGTTGCTGTGCCATTATGCACTCTCCTCTAATGTCGGTAGCTCTTCGCCTAAGTACGCTTGTTTCACATGTGGGTTGGCCATCACTTCTTCAGGCTCACCTGTAGCAATGTGTTTCCCGAAATCCAAAACCAAAACGCGATTAGAGATGTCCATGACCACGCCCATGTCGTGCTCAATCATGATGATCGTGATATCTAATTCTTCATTCAGATCCATGATGTAACGTGCCATGTCTTCCTTTTCTTCCAAGTTCATACCTGCCATTGGTTCATCAAGCAGCAGTAACTTAGGTTTTAAGGCAATGGCACGAGCAAGCTCTACACGCTTACGTAAGCCGTAGGATAGCGTGCCTGCAGTCGCTTTTCGGATGTGCTGGATTTCTAGAAAATCGATCACGTCTTCCACATATTTGCGGTGCGCCATCTCCTCTTTCTGAGCATTGGAGAACCAATAGAGTGGCCCCGTGACGAAGTTGTTTTTCAGTAGGTGGTGTCGGCCAACCATGATGTTGTCCAGTACCGACATATGAGAAAAGAGCGCTAAGTTTTGGAAGGTTCTTCCCAGCCCTAACTCAGCTCGTTGGCTAGGTGTCCGTTTAGTTACATCATCTCCAGCGAAGATTACAGAGCCTTTGTTTGGTGTGTATCGACCAGAGATGCAATTGAGCATTGAGGTTTTACCTGCACCGTTTGGACCAATGATTGAAAAGATTTCCTTTTCATTCACATGGAAGCTCACGTCAGTTAAAGCTTTCACCCCACCAAAAGCCAATGAAATATCGTTTACCTGCAACAGAGGCGATTCCGATACCATAGTTGATCTCCCTTTCGTTATTTAAGTGCGTTCCATTGAGCACTATTTGATCAAACCTAACTTTGATACTGGTAACCGCTTTTACACCTATGCATCAACTTTGTATTCAGTTTACGTAAACGTCAATTTAAAATCAGAATAGTGCCTGAAAGATTAAGTTGCAATCGAGTTCATCGAGAAAGATTTGAACTAACGCAAACTTTAAGTAAATAAATTGTTAATAAAAATTATTCTCAAACGCTTACATATTTGGATAGTTCGGACCACCACCACCTTCTGGTGGAGTCCAGGTAATATTTTGACTTGGATCTTTGATGTCGCAGGTCTTACAGTGGATACAGTTGGCCGCATTTATTTGAAGCTCTGGCTGCTGCTCCCCCTGTACGATTTCATACACGCCAGCCGGACAATAGCGCTGTGCTGGCTCTGCATATAATTCAAGGTTCTGCTCAATAGGAATCCGCTGGTTCTCCAGTCGTAAGTGGCATGGTTGATCTTCCTCATGGAAGATATTGGATAGATAAACAGAAGAGAGGCGATCGAAACTTAACACGCCATCAGGCTTCGGATAGACAATTTCATTGCTGTTTTCCGCCAATAACAGAGACTGATGATCAGGCTTATCACAGCGGATATGCCACTTAGCTTTGCCTTTTAATACGTTATGTTCCAGCAGCGCTAAACCACCGCCCAGCCACGATCCAAAGCGGTGAATACCACTTGAGAAGTTACGTGCTTGATAAAGCTCTTCATACAGCCAAGACTGTTTGAAATGCTTTTGATAATCAGCAGTAACTGACTGACTCTCAAGGGCTTCACATACTGCTTCAGCGGCAAGCATGCCAGATTTCATTGCGGTGTGTGTGCCTTTGATTTTAGCGCCGTTAAGTGTTCCTGCATCACAGCCAATTAACAAGCCACCAGCAAACTGCTGCGTGGGAAGCGAATGAAAGCCGCCCTTGGTGATCGCTCTCGCGCCATAGCTAATACGCTTCCCATTTTTGAGGTATTGCTCAATCAACGGGTGGTGTTTAAAACGTTGAAACTCATCAAATGGACTCAAGTGCGGATTCTTATAATTCAAGTCAACAATCAACCCGACGGCAACTTGGTTTCCCTCTAAATGGTAGAGATAACTGCCACCTGTAGCTTCATTTGATAACGGCCAACCTAATCCGTGCACTACTAAACCTTGCTGATGCTGCTCTGATGGGATTTCCCACAGCTCTTTAAAACCGATAGCGTAGTGTTGAGGCGTTTTCTCTTCAGCAAGATTAAATCGGTTAATCAACTGCTTACCAATATGCCCCCGTGCGCCTTCAGCAAATAAAGTAAACTTCGCTCGCAGTTCAATACCAGGTTCGAAATTTCCTTTTTGTTCACCATTTTTATCTAATCCCATATCGCCCGTGATCACGCCACAAACACGACTATCTTCATCGATGATCGCTTGACTGGCGGTAAAACCTGGGTAGATCTCCACCCCTAAGTTCTCAGCCTGCAACGCCACCCATCGGCATAGACTGCCCAAACTTATGATGTAATTACCTTTGTTATGTAACGTATTAGGCACCGCCCAAGAAGGCAGTTCATGACCATTGATTTCATTGCCTAGATAGTAGGTTTTATCTTGGTTTACTTTGGTATTGAGCGGAGCGCCTTTCTCTTCCCAGTCGGGAAAAAGCTCATCCAAACTCCGCGTTTCAAACACCGCACCCGATAAAATATGCGCTCCAACTTCAGAGCCTTTTTCTACCACGCAAACAGAGAGGTCTTGTTCTTTTTCTGCTGCTAATTGTTTGATTCGGCATGCCGCAGACAAGCCTGCGGGACCTGCGCCTACAATCAGAACATCAAATTCCATGCAGTCTCTTTCCATGATTGCATTCCTTTTTCTTTGCATGTTGCCAACTTGTTAATCAACAATATATTTAAAGTTGACGCAAACGTAAAGGTAAATTAACATCATTTTAAAGACGTCATCACATCGTCTTCACTGTAAACACATAGTCTTCACTGTAAAAGGAATCTAACGTGAAAATACTAGTGCCAATCAAAAGGGTCATTGATCCCTACGTTAAAGTTCGCGTGAAAGCGGACCATAGCGATGTTGAAACCAATAACGTCAAGATGACGATTAATCCATTTTGCGAAATAGCCGTTGAAGAAGCCGTACGACTAAAGGAGCAAGGTATTGCAGATGAAGTCATCGTTGTCAGTGCCGGCGGTAGCCAGTGTCAGGAGCAACTACGTACCGCGCTTGCATTAGGCGCCGATCGCGCTATTCATGTCGATACTGAAGACAAAATAGAGCCATTAGTTGTTGCTAAGCTGCTCAAAGCTCTAGTTGAGCAAGAACAAGCACAGCTTGTGATTACGGGTAAACAATCCATTGATACGGACAACAACCAAGTGGCTCAGATGCTGGCCGCCCTACTTGACTGGCCTCAAGCAACTTTCGCTTCCGACGTGAAGATTGAAGATCAAAAAGTTCAGGTCGTGAGAGAAGTGGACGGCGGCTTGATGACGGTCGCGATGAACTTACCTGCGGTGATCAGTACTGACTTACGCCTGAATGAACCGCGTTTTGCCTCTTTGCCTAATATCATGAAAGCTAAGCGCAAGCCGTTAGATACCATCACACCTGACAGTCTGGGTGTTGAAGTGGTATTTAGCCAAACCATTCAAGAAATTACACCGCCAGCGCAAAGAAAAGGTGGCATCAAGGTTGAATCTGTCTCAGAGCTTCTCGATAAGCTGCGTAACGAAGCGAAGGTGATTTCATGAAGAACTTAATCATAGCAGAGCATGACAATAACCAATTGCATGCGGACACACTCAAAGTGGTTAATGCAGCAAAACAAGTCAGCCAAGACAATGTTTTGATCGTAGTGGGCCACCAGTGTGAAGAAGTCGCTCAGCAAGCTTGTCGCGTTGATGGTATATCAAACGTAATTTGTGTCGATGATGAGCAACTTAAGCATCAATTTGCCGAGAGTATCGCACCTATTGTAGTGAGTATTGCTGAAGGTTTTGACGCAATCTGGGCTAGCTCATCATCAAAAGGGAAAGACCTTGCACCTCGAGTAGCAGCGAAGTTCGGCGTTGGGCAAATTTCCGATATTGTCCAAGTTATCGATGAAAACACTTTTATCCGCCCTATTTACGCAGGAAACGCATTTGCCAAAGTGACCACCAGCGACAAGGTTCGCGTCATCACCGTGCGCGCGTCTGCGTTTGAGCCGGTTACTTGTCACAACCAAGCTGATATTAAGCATCAGCAGGTCACTATCTCAGCTCCAATGGTTGAATTGGTTTCTGTCGATAAAACCGTGTCAGAACGTCCTGAATTAAGCGCGGCAGAGGTGGTTGTGTCAGGTGGACGCGGGGTCGGTAGCAAAGAGAACTTCGCGTTGATCGAACAAGTGGCCGATAAACTAGGTGCTGCCATTGGCGCTTCTCGCGCGGCGGTTGATGCCGGGTTTGTTGCCAACGACTTACAAGTGGGTCAAACCGGTAAAATCGTTGCACCTAAGCTTTATATAGCGGTTGGGATTTCCGGTGCCATCCAGCATCTTGCAGGAATGAAGGAATCCAAAGTGATTGTCGCGATCAACAAAGATCCAGAATCTCCTATCTTTGAAGTTGCCGACTATGGATTGGTTGGTGATTTATTTGAGGTACTACCTCAGCTTGCCGAACAACTTTAAACGATCAGATAAGGGGCGAACACTGCTATGTTCGCCCCTTTATTTTGTTTTTGGTCATATTCAAAAGAATTGAAATTAGAGGGACCTATGCCAAATTCTGCACCTATTTGGTCACCATCTGCTGAGCGCGTCAGCAATAGCAACTTATTACGGTTCATTGAAAAGGTTAATAAAGACAAAGCCGAAGGTGCCGTAATCAACAATTACACGTCTCTACACCAGTGGTCCATTGAGCACAATGATGAATTTTGGCGACATACTTGGCAGTTTTGCAACGTAATCGGAGATATGGGTTCACAAATCAAGAGCCTTGGCAGTCCCAAATGGACACTAACAGGTTCTAATCATCATCATGTAAATAGAGACACAGTATGGTTTGCTGACGCCACGCTGAACTACGCAGAGAACCTCCTATCTCAGGCTGAACAATCACCAGAGCGTGAGTTTATTGTTTTTAGCAATGAAAGCGGTGAACACCGACAACTCACCGGTAAACAGTTGCTTGAACAAGTTTCTGCCATTCAACAATGGCTACTCAATTGTGGTGTCGGTAAAGGCGATGTCGTTGCGGGTTATTTGCCCTACCTTCCTGAAACCGTTATTGCCATGCTGGCCACCACCAGTCTTGGTGCCATTTGGACTTCAACCTCTCCTGATTTTGGTATCGATAGCGTCGTAGAGCGTTTTGGTCAGGTCAAACCGAAAGTTCTTTTTTGCTGTGATGGCTACCAGTTCGGAGGCAAAGCTTTCGATATGACGGACAAGAACACCACTCTTAGTAGTAAGTTAAGCAGTGCCTCCGAAGAGACTACTATTAGCGTATGCCAAATCGAATATTTACAAAACGCTGAGAGTGCTAGCACTTCTGAGTTTGTTTCTTGGTCCGATATTACTCACCACTTTTCTCCACAATCAATTCAATATCAACCAACGCTGTTTAATGACCCGTTATTCATTTTGTATTCTTCTGGTACAACAGGTCAACCTAAGTGTATTGTCCATTCCGCAGGCGGTACCTTGCTCAATCACCTCAAAGAACATCAGCTGCATTGCGACATCAAATCGCAAGACAAGGTTTTCTACTACACAACATGTGGTTGGATGATGTGGAACTGGCATGTTTCCGCTCTTGCGAGTGGTGCAGCCTTAGTGATTTACGACGGTAGTCCGGTTTACCCTGATCACTCCATCTTATGGCAATTAGCAGAAGAACATAGCGTGTCGCTGTTTGGTACTTCAGCGAAATACTTAGAAGCACTGGAACAGGCAAACTGCTCTCCAAAACTAGAACATAACCTGAAGTCACTCAAAACTCTTTGCTCAACTGGTTCGGTGCTTTACCCAGAACAATTTAGTTATGTCTATCAGCACATCAAGCAGGACTTGCATCTCGCTTCTATCGCTGGCGGCACGGATATTTGCGGATGCTTTGTACTGGGAAACCCTATCTCACCAGTTTACAAAGGTGAATGCCAAGGCGCAGGGCTGGGAATCGACGTGCGTGTTTTGGACGACGAGGGAAAAACCATTACACAGCAACGCGGCGAACTAACTTGCAATAACTCACTACCTAACTTCCCTATTGGCTTCTGGCACGACAACGGCGAACGCTATCACAACGCTTATTGGAGCAAGTTTACCGATATCTGGCACCATGGCGACGATGTGATGCAAACCGAACATGGCGGCTTTATTTTTTATGGCCGTAGTGACGCAACCTTAAATCCAGGCGGCGTACGAATCGGTACCGCTGAAATCTACCAGCAAGTGAACGCGTTACCCGAGGTTGAAGACTCCATCGCTGTCGGCAAGTTAAACCAGCAGTCTGAAGAAATCTGGTTACTAGTAAAACTCGCTCACAACGTCGAGTTAACCCAACAACTCACCGATTCAATTCGCCAAACATTGAAAACAAAATGTTCACCGCGCCATGTCCCACGACAAATTTTTGCTATCAGTGATATTCCTAAAACGCGCTCAGGCAAATTGGTTGAGCTAGCAGTGAAACAATTGCTAAACGGACAAGCTGTAAAAAACATTGGTGCTATTGCTAACCCAGAAGTGCTGGAAGAAATTAAAACGCTTTTCAACATAGAAAGTGGCGCCACTGTCACTTAGAGACTCAACAAGTCTTCCAACAATACAGACGGGTATAACCTAACTGTATTTTTAGCTCGCTCGATAACTCCTCCCCACTTTCGTGGAAACTGTGCGAAATATGCTTCATGTACACAAAAAAGGTGAGATAATTCTATCTCACCTTTGAGCCATATGAGCGGGAGCATTAGTTGGGGGTTAAGCTTTTATCAGTTGGCTCATATCTTCGCGAACTTGTGGCACCGTTAAACCAACGATGATTTGAAGGCTCTCTTGATTTCTAACAATATTCACCGCTCCGTGCTGTGTGAAAAATGCGTTCTCCTTTACAAGAGAGACATCTTTAACTTTAACACGCAGACGCGTCGCGCAATTAGTTAACAAGTCAATGTTTTCTTTTCCACCCAAACCTTCAATAAAGGCACTAGCTTGTGACGGACTTGCGCTACTGTTATGGACCGCTTTCGCTTCTTTGTAGTCAGCTTTTGAATACAACTTACTATCTGCACCTTCACGTCCCGGAGTAAGTATGTTGTATTTTAAAATAAGCGCGCGAAACGTAACAAAGTAAACACCAGTAAACATGAGACCAATAATAATCTGAATCACGTATGTTCCTGCATGGTTACCAGCCAAAGGCAACCAGTTTTGGAAAATGAAGTCTATCAAGCCAGTCTGAAAGTTACCGGAAACACCAAACATAAAGGCGATCGTTGCCATTGTCGCAGATAACAACGCATGCAAAGCAAACAGCGCAGGTGCGATAAATAAGAATGTAAACTCTATTGGTTCGGTGATCCCTGTAAGAATTGCTGTGATTGCGGCTCCGAGCACTAACCCCATCACCATCTTTTTATTTTCTTTTTTCGCAACTGAATAGAGTGCTAGTGCGATACCCGTACAACCAAACACTTTACCCATTCCCGTCAACATCAAACCACCCTGAGGAAATTGTGTCGTTAAACTTTCCGAGCTCTGGGCGAATGTCTGTATATTTTGAATCCAATAGGAAACCGTTCCGCCATCGACTGCAACAGGCCCATAAAAAACGGGACCATATACGAAATGATGCAACCCCGTTGGTATCATGATTCGCTCTAAAAACGTAAATAGCCATACCCCTAACGATCCAGCAGAAACCAAAAATGATTGCAGATTGTTAATACCATGCTGAATACTTGGCCAAGTCAAACAAGTTAGAATTGCCATCACGACCATAATTGGGAAGCTAATGATCACAACCAATGGCGTTCCGCCAAATACAGCCGCCCAATCCGGTAGCTTTTTATCAAAGAATCGGTTGTGAACCCAAACAGAGAGACTTGCAATTAAAATCGCACCTAGCAAGTTGGTATCAAGCGTTAGAATGCCACCAACTTCAGTCAAACCTCGCTCACCTTCCGTATAGTTAACGCCCAGTTCTGGCCCCCAAAATTGAAGGATTCCACCAATAACGTAGTTATACGTAATGTAGGAAACAAGTGTTGCAAGTACAGCGCGACCAGATGCTTTTTTAGCTAAAGCGATAGGTAACCCAACCGCAAAAATAAGTGCCATATTTTTAAATACAGCGAGAGATGCCTGTAAAATGATCGTCGAAACTTTAACCCAAGCACTCCCCTCTAGTGCCCAAGGAAACACTTCTTGATTTAACAGCACAACAGAGAAACCCAATAACATGCCCGCTGCTGGAAATAATAGAACGGGTACAAACATCGCGGCCCCGAACCTTTGAATAATGTCTTTCATATAAACCTCTTGTTTCATTCACGGAGCCTACAAGTAGGCCCCGAACGTCCAGTTGTTATTGAAAAAATTGAGGAAGGTAGGCTTTATTTTCTTCTAGTAATTGTTTTGTTATTTCTTTAGCTTTTGGCACATTAACCACGGTACGGTTAAGTGTGAGTGCATTAATCAGCTTTTGCTGACTTCCTTCGTACCAAGCATCCACGACTAATTTCTCGTAACCAAGTTGGCTTTCAATCATGGCTTTTTGGAAGGTTGGGATTTTTCCTACAGTAAAAGCTTTCGGTCCATCACTAGTTAGCGCAGCTGGAACTTCTACCATGGCGTCATTTTGTAAATTTGTAATAGCACCATTATTCGGTACGATGACGAGATACACATCGCTCAAGTTGTAGGCTAGCGAAGCCGCGACTCTCACCATGTATCGACCATGGATATCGGCATGCAGTGTTTCGTGCTTCGTGGTGCCCGCTTCAATTATTCTTGCGTTCGATTCGAACACTCGTTTCTCACGGCCGTTAATTACCTGCCTTGCGCGAGTATTATTGATATCCTCTTTCGCCACCATTTTTTCAGGGTACAAATAGTATTGAAGATACGTATTCGGCAAAAACTCTGGATTATCAGCAAGCATTGTTCTCATGTTTTTGAATGTGGCTTGCCACGATGGGTCATCCGCTATTTCCGCATCAACCGCACTGATCCCTTCTTTTAGGATGATATTTTTAATTTTGTCCGTTAAGTCTTCACCCTGTTTGTTACGAATTTTGGTAAACCAGCCATAGTGATTAAGCCCAAAATATTCAGGAACGAAGTCCCAAATTTCACATCCTAACAATTGCGCATAGCTGACCATAATCGCTGCTGGCATATCACAGATATTTAGAATTCGCTTATCATGCGGAAATTCACGATTTAAAGCTTCAGCGACAATTGCCGCCGGGTTGGTGTAATTAAGAATCCACGCATCTGGACACGTTTGTCGGATCTCGTTCACTAGCTGGATCATGTCGCCGATAGAGCGAAGTCCATATGCCATTCCTCCCGCGCCACATGTCTCTTGCCCAACACAAGAGTTGGATAGCGGGATTTGTTCATCGCGCTCGCGCATGGCCAACCCACCAGTGCGGATCTGGATAAAGAAAAAGTCCGAATCTGCGAATGCGACAGATTTATCCGTTGTATAAACAAACTCTTCAACTTCTGGATAGTGTTCTCGCAATAGAATTTCAGTAGCTAATGCATTCGATTCTTGGCGTTTCTCATCTATGTCGTAAAACACGACTTTTGCGAGTGGAAAGTTATCTTTTTCGGCAATAAGGCTGTTCATCATACCAAGTGTGTATGTACTGCCAGCACCAACAATCGTTAATTTTTGACGTTTCATTTCGCTACCTCAAATGTTTATCCTGAAAATGTATAAAATAAGTATTAATACTTTTATGATACATTTAAAGTATAAGCACAAAGATACGAGATAAAAATCACACAAAGATCCTAAGGAAAAGTATTAACTACATCTCAGATCACATTCTTGCTATCATGATCCAAGACTTAGCGAGGTATTATGAAACCCAAATACATAGACATTGCGGAACGATTAGAAAAAAAGATCAAAGATGGGGAACTACAACCGAAATCGATGCTTCCAAAAGAGAGTGATTTGCAAGAAGAGTTTTCCGTAAGCCGCGTAACCATCAGAAAAAGCTTACAAATTCTGGTCGACAATAATTTAATTAGTCGGACAAGAGGTAGTGGAACTTATGTAAACGATCTAAAAGCCCAACATGATGCCTTACATTTGCTGGGTTTTATCGAGGAAGTCAGTAAACAGGGGAAAACGCCTAGCTCTCAAGTCATAAAGTTCGAACTTAAAAAGCCGAATGAGCAGGTTGCTAAGCAGTTAAATCTCTCGCCCAATGATGATACATATGAAATACATAGACTCAGATGTATTAATGATGAGCCTGAAATTTACGAAGTCACTCATATGCCAGCAATGTTATTTCCAGACTTGAGCATAGCCATAATGAATGGTTCTAAATATGAGTACATTGAAAATAGCAAAGGATTGAAAATTGCGAAAAGCAGTCAGTCTGTCAAACCGTACTTGTTAGATGCAGAGACGGCCTCATACCTGAATGAATCAGAAGCTTCCCCTATTCTAAAAGTTGAGTCCACTGGTTACCTAGAAGATGGTCGTGCATTTGAATATACCGTCAATTACTTCCGACTTCATCAATACAGCTTCGAGTTTATTTCAACTAGGGCGTAGTACTATTCGACGCTAATGGTTAATCATTACGCCAAATCTTATATCCGACCTCTCGCATTGCTCTGCCGAGCAGGTGGGAGGCGACTGGCGCAGTGAGAACGATAAACAACATCGTACCGATAACCCGAGAGATCACGGTAACTTCAGGGAGTGAGAAAGCGACCGCTAATAACAAGCAGCTCACTCCGACAGTTCCAGCTTTGGTCGCTGCATGCATTCGGGTATACAAATCAGGAAGCCTCAGGACACCTAGACTTGCAACCAAGGTCAACAATGTTCCTAAGCATAAAAATAGTCCAATCAACACGTCCATTATTCTTTCTCCTTTCTTTTAACGATCAAACGTGCAAATGCGATCGTGCCGAGAAATGCGACCAAACCTAATGTAATGGCGATGTCTAACAGAGCGTCCTCACCGCTGTCTAAGGTGTAAACCGTAATAAATCCGATAGTGATAAATGAAATCAGATCTAACGCCACAACTCGATCAGCTAGCGTTGGTCCTAGAATTAAACGAGCAAAAGCCATAACAAAGCTGAGTAGTAGCCCAGAATAGGCAAAAGTGACCGTTATTTGCAGCCAACTATCCACGCGTCACCTCCAAAATTCGATGCTCTAACCCATCTTTAATTCCGCGAATAACCTCTTCATGTTCAGGTGCAAACATGGCATGAACGATAAGATACTTTTTATCAGCCGTAACATCCAAACTAAGCGTGCCCGGTGTTAAAGAAACCATGTTCGCCAGTAATGTGATTTCTAGATCAGAATCGACCTCCAGAGGGACATAAACGATATCAGGCTGACTCAAATGAGTAGGTGTCACGACGTCCCACACCACT
The DNA here is from genome assembly GCF_021728075.1 of Vibrio sp. D54. NCBI lineage: Bacteria > Pseudomonadati > Pseudomonadota > Gammaproteobacteria > Vibrionales > Vibrionaceae > Vibrio > Vibrio sp. D54. The sequence goes on from NZ_JAKKCS010000020.1 coordinate 85,618, forward strand.
TTCGCAACCGATATAACCATTTCATAAGCGAAGTACATCAATAACTTCAATGCAGATGCAAAACGTTGAAAATAGCTCGTTTTCAATCCAAATGGTTGACTCAACCTTAAAGCAAAAAAACCGACCGTAAATCCGACAACAAAATTCAGACTCGAATAGCTGCCGTTAAGCATCATCCACGCTAACGCTAAGAAAAAATTGAGGAATAGATAGATCATGCATTTCCTCCTAACACCACTCTGATGTATTCAGTCGGATTTAACAGTTGTTCTGCAGCTTGAACGGAAAATTGATAAAAAGGCTCCGCCACTAAGCCAATGATTAGCGTCAACGCTGTCAATACAATAATTGGAACGCAGTACAACCAATGTACTTTGGCCTGCAGAGTCTGTTCTGGCTTCTCTCTAAATGGCTTTTTCCAAAATGCCTCACTCCAAATTTTCGTCATCGAGTAGACAGTAAGCAACCCCACCAATAACGCGGTACCTGCTAACCAGTAATACTCAGCCTGTATGCTCGACTTGATGACCAATAGCTTTCCCCAGAAACCCGATAGCGGTGGGAAACCGGCCAGAGAAAACGCAGGGACAAGAAACAAGAACGCCAACCAAGGCATAGCTTTATATACCCCACCCAAATGTTCAAGTTGACTAGAGCCATATTTGCGCTCGATGAATCCACCTATTAAGAACAAATTCGCTTTTACAATGATGTGATGAACAATGTAGAAAATGGCACCGGCTAAAGCTAAGGGAGTGTAAATAGCCAACCCCATGATCATATAGCCTATTTGGCTAATAATATGAAAAGAAAGAATTTTCTTAATGTCGAATTGGCTAGCCGCTCCTAAAACGCCCGTTAACATGGTTAGCCCTGCGACCCAAATTAACGTCGGTTGCCAACCACTCTCGGCGAGCGGAAATACCAAGGTAAAGACTCTTATCAACGCGTATACACCGACTTTAGTAAGCAACGCGGCAAACAGTGCCACCACACCGCTTGGTAACGTGTGATAAGAAGCTGGCAACCAAGCAAATAAAGGAAAGAGTGCCGCTTTAATAGAAAAGGCAAACAAAAATAGCGCGGACAGCATCATGTTGATGCTCAATTCATTTTCCCCTACTTTGGTGTAGAGATCGGCCAAGTTCAAGGTGCCCGTTGCGCCATACAATAAACCGATAGCAAGCAAAAATACCAGCGTCGAAATCAGGTTCAACATCACGTACTTTACTGCACCATCAACTTGAGTTTTCGTTGCATCTAACACCATTAAACCAAATGATGAAATGAGCATGACCTCAAACCAAACATACAGATTAAAAATATCTCCAGTCAGGAAAGCACCATAAACGCCAGCAAGCAACACGTGCATTAACGCATGGTAATTGCTATAGGAGGGCTTTCGGTGAAGGTCCGCCATCGCGTAGAAAACACATATCGCACCAATCACCGCCGTTATCATCACCATAGCAACGCTGAGGTAATCTGCGACAAACACGATACCAAATGGCGCACTCCACTGACCAAAAGCAACGGCTTGAATACCATTACTTATGATGTTTTCTGTGAGAAAGCCCGCAACGAAAAGGTTCGAAATCGCACTTACACCGCTCAACCACTCAACACTTTTTGTTGAGCGACGGACGAAGAAGATAGTCAACGCCGTACTCAGCGAGAGAACAACCGGTAACGTAAGCAAAATCGAACTCATTGACCCTCCTCAGAACGTTGCATTTCATCGACGTTTGCAGTTCCAGTGTCTTTATAAGCTCGATAGAACAGCATTAAAGCAAAAATAAGTAGTCCAAAACCGATGACTATCGCAGTTAAGATAAGCGCTTGAGGTAAAGGATTTGCCGCGCTATCTGGTGGTAAAAGAGCATTATCGCCAATCAATGGCGGCTCTCCGGGCGTCAGCCTTCCAGCGGTAAAAATAGCAAGGTTAACCGCACTACTGAGTAACATGATGCCGAACAAAAGGCGCAAGATATGCTTTTCAAGCATTAAATAAACACCTGCTGCGACAAATACTCCAACGACAACACTCCAGACTATTTCCATCACTCTAGCTCCTCATTAATACGAAGCAGCATACCCATCACGCCACCTATAACGGCAAGGTAAACACCAACATCAAAAACCAATGGCGTCCCTAGTGGTATCACGTCTTTCCACCACAGTCCGGTCAAAAACGGTTTATCAAACGCAAAGCTCAAAGCACCAGAAACTAAGCTCAATGCGATGCCAGATAACGCAATGAGAAACGGTTTGAAATACAACCTAGAACGAACGTATTTCGGTGATTCCGCGAACATGAGAAGTGATAAACCAATAACGGCAATCAACGCACCAATAAAGCCACCACCCGGTTCGTTATGACCACGTAACAACAGATACACTGAAAATACGAGCATGAGTGCCGAAACAATGTGTGCCGTGGTTGCAAAAATTAATGATTGGATACGATTTTGCTTTTTCGCTCTTGTCTTAAGCAAACTCACTGCAGCAATCCCAGCAATAACAACGACGACAACTTCTCCCAATGTATCAAATGCGCGAAAGTCGACCAGAATAACGTTAACAATGTTTCGCCCATGTCCACGCGGGACACTGTTTTCTGCAAAGAAATCTGACACCGAAGAGTCCATCGGCTGAGACGTGATTCCTAACAAAAGTAAAGTAACCGAAACACCTATCACACCTGCTATGCAAATATTCGCTACTTTACGTTTTATTGAATGCTTGGGCACGGTGGTTAGACGTGGCATATGACGCATTAACAATGCAAGAAAGACCACCATTAATGTTTCCACTAACAGTAAAGTCTTCGCAACGTCCGGGGCGCTATAAATCATAAAAACAAGCGTGGTCATGAAGCCAATCATACCAAGCGCAGAAATCGCAAGAAGTCTTGCGTGGGACAACGTACATACGAGCGCAGCACCAATCAACAATAAGGCAATACCAATCTCATAGAAAGTGACACTTGAAAGTTCGCCAACCAAAGGCAGAGGAATAAGCGCTACCTGACTCAGTAACGCAACGGCAAGTACCGTGAAAAATAATAGGACATAGCGACTCAATTTCTTTTGCTGTAACCGCGCCGTTTGCCACTTCGCCACTGTCATCATGCCATCTAATAGTCGTTCAAAAATATTCTCCGCTTTGGGGACGAATAGATGTAGCCGCTGAAAAAATGCAGACACAGTAGGATAAACACGGTACACCACATACCCCAACGCTAGCGTAATAACGCTTAACACTAACGGTACATTCACGCCATGCCATAGTGATGTCTCTTTAAGAGCTGCTGTGGGCAGAATGTCAGCAGAGCCCGGAAAAATAATATTGCGATCTAACCAATTTAAACCGAATAACGGGACCAGGAGACTGCCAAGTGCCAAGAGCAAAGGCGAGATCCACATGGCTTTTTTTGTCTCAACTGGCTTAGTTTCAATCGGCACGAGATCACGGCGAGCAAAGAATGGTCTCGCAATAAGCATAATGGTTAGCGCGACCATCAGTATATTCACGATTAATAGTACAAAGGCGATCCAGTTATTGAGCTCTACTGCGGACTTGTACATGTATTCTTTGCTCAAAAAGCCTAACAACGGCGGGAACCCCGCTTTAGACAATGCAGCCAAACTCCCCGCAACCATGCTGATGACGAGAACTGACTTCAGACCGTACAATTGATCAATATCTCGTGTTCCTGTCGCTTTGTCGATATTACCCACCACCATAAACAGCGCAGCTTTATAGAAAGAGTGAGCGAGAATAAACATCAATACTGCACTAACGGCCAAATCTGTGCCCATACCTAGTAATAATGTTAATTTACCCAAAGCAACATTCGTGCTGTAGGCTAGCATCAGCTTCAAGTCAGTTTGTTTTAATGCGACAAATGTGCACCAAATGGCCGTGATACTCCCAGTGATGACTAAAGCATAAAACCAGATCTCGCTGTGGGCATAAACTGGCGATAAACGTGCTAATAGGTAAATGCCTGCCTTTACCATTGTTGCCGAGTGTAAATACGCACTGACCGGAGTGGGAGCTGCCATCGCGTTAGGTAGCCAAAAATGAAACGGGAATTGCGCAGATTTAGTAAATGCACCGAGTAGTATGAGCACTAGAGATGGGATAAACCATTCATGCTGCGCAATAGTGTCTGCCTGCTCGATAATGGTATTTAGCTCATAACTCCCTGCCATTGCTCCCAGCAAGATAAGACCAGCTAGCAACGCTAGTCCACCAGCACCGGTAACAATCAGCGACTGCAAGGCGTTTTTCCGAGACGTTTTATTTTCGTGATTAAACCCGATCAGTAAGTAAGAAGTGATGGTGGTGAGTTCCCAGAAAACAAATAACAACAGAATGTTATCGCTCATCACAATCCCTAGCATGGCAAGCATGAATAGGGTTAGATACAAATGAAAGGAAAACCGGCTATCACTTTCTCGTAAATAAGCCAAAGCGTAGATTTGAATCAGTGCGCCAATCCCACTGATCAGTCCCGCAAAAAGAAATGAAAGACCATCTAATCTAAAGCTAAGGTTGATATCGAGGCTTGGTATCCATTCCGCATTCCAGCTCACGCCTGCAGGAGTATAGATATAGAAGAGAAAAGAGAAGATTAAAACTGGCAGCGCAGGGAAAATCAGTAAGACCAACTGATTATCTAGGTTTTTCGGCAGGTTTTCTTTACCCGTTATGTTATTCAACATCGCAGCCCATTCGTTATTATAAGAAGATACGCCCTATCCGGCGCAAATGACAAACTCCACTGTATTGTTTTAGCCCAAGCGCTTCAAAAACGATCATGAAACCAAGGGAAAAGTAGCAAACAGTAATCACTGAGTGCTACTTAGAGGAACGCCGATACAAACCGCTATTTGCTGTCTGCTACAGCATAAGAACGTAGGTCACTACTTACATATTCTTGGCTGAATGTATATGGATTATCGTCATCAGCTAACTCGAATGCATCGTAGGTGCAGTCACCGATATCATTTCTCGGACAAACATAAACATTCGAACGTTCTATCATTTCTGTGTGGCATTTCGGGCATAGGTTTTTCATGTCACTCTCCTCTGATAACTTATTGATACATTGATAATTCCATGTTCTAGAGATCCATCTCCCTCCTTTACCTAAAACATCACTTAAACCCAACTTTGTTACACCCCAATTACTGAATCGGTGAGACAAAGCCATCGGGCTTAAGAGCGACCAAACTACAGTTAATCGATTGCAAAATATTTTCAGCCGTATTACCAATGACATAGCCAGATATACCAGTTCTCGCTAAGGTTCCCATTACCAGCACGTCTACCTCAATACTCTCTACGTAATCTGGAATCTTTTCGTCGGGTTTTCCATGCAGGTGGTGAATCACAATTTCACCTGTAATCCCAGACTCCTCCAACAGCTGTTGCAGAGCTTGTTTATGATCGGCTTTTGCTTTGTCGAGTTCATGTTTCAACTCAGCATCATCGACTTGAATCCAAGCGTTACCATTTAGGTAGTTTTCTAAGTAATACTCCCAGCAAGAAATCACGTGTAAACGACTATCGCAGGTGTCGGCAATCGAACGCGATAATTCGAGTAAACGCACGGCTAATGAGTGCTGTTCATCGCTTGCCGTTAATGGGTCGATAGCCACAGCAACACGGCGCTTATCTCTTGGCTTATCAATTGGTCGGTGCAACCAAAGCGGACAAGGGCATTTTCGTAACAGAGTCATATCAATAGCTTTGAAACCCTCAGCACCTTCACCTAGCGGTTCAGCTTCTTTGATGATGAGATCTTTGTTATCAGCTAATGCTTCTTGAATAATACAGACAGCGGGCTTTTCACTGCTTTTCACAGTAAGAGGAAATGCGAGATCCTCTTCAGAGAGTCCCAGCTTCTGTCTGTATTCGTGAATACTTTGTTTGAGGGAGTCTTGCAGCGATTGCTCATAACTTTGCTGATACTGGATCATGTCTGTTGGGAAATCAGGACACGCTATTAGCCCTGAGACAGGCACTTTGTTGCTAGATGCAATCCTCATCGCTTGTTCGAGGGCGTCACTATGGCCTGGCAATCCTTGTGTTGCAAAAAGTATGTTTGCGAATCGTTTCATACACACCTCCTTGTTTGGTTAAATATTAACCACCCACAAAGTATAATACCTAACGGATAATTGTAACGGCTTGTGACGTTGATGAAATCAATTCTCATTAAGAGACGGGTATTGCTTCACTTGGTTTTACGTCACACTCTCCTTTCATCACAACTGCCGCCTTCTGACCTAAATAAATTCCGCTACCTAAAATTGAGACCAAATAAAAACCCAAATTACTCAAAGTTTTTTCTCACCTTGAGTAACTTGGGTATAAGCAATAACACACTTAGTGTCCGGATTTAAATGGATGGCCTAAATTTTCACGCAACTTAGTTTAAAGATGCCATCTCAATCACGAATCGGTATGCAAAGTTTTACGGCTTTAGTGACCTAAAATCGCCGTAACTCAATGTTAAGGTTGTTGTTTTGTCGGTGCCAAAGCAATTTCACGAACACATACACCTTGCGGTTGCTGATAAGCAAACAGCACTGCTCGTGCAATGTCGTCTGCTGCCAACACGCCGCCCATATCCACCTTCCAAGCGTCATAGCCATCTTTAATATCTTGAGACGTTGTATGTGAAAGTAATTCCGTTTCCACTGCACCAGGTGCAATCGTCGTAACGCGAACATTCGATGACGCAACTTCTTCACGTACGTTTTCAGAAATAGCATGAACCGCAAATTTGGTACCGCAATAAGCAGCATGATCAGGGAATGTTTTCTTGCCCGCGATAGAGCTGATGTTAATGATCGTACCACTGTTACGTGCTTTCATAGGTGCTAGGACGGACTGCATGCCATTGAGCAAACCAATTACGTTCACATCAAACATGCGCTTCCACTCCGATGCTTCCTGAGTATCTATCTGACCTAGAAGCATAACGCCTGCGTTATTTACAAGTGCATCTACCGGACCATACAACGCTTCTGCTTTCTCAATTGCCGCTTCAAAAGAAGCTTTATCGGTCACATCTACCTTTTCACAAAGCGTATTTGGTAAGTTTAATGCTTCTAAACGTTCTACACGTCTTGCTAACAAAAGAAGAGCATGGCCCTGTTCGCTGAAATGACGTGCAATCGCTTCACCAATGCCTGAACTAGCGCCTGTAATAACAATTAACTTTTTCATTTTGAATCCTTAATAGAACGGTTTACCTCAATGGCGATAAGTTTAAGAAAACTTTGTTTGTTGATATATACCGACCTAGTTGAAACACTGTTGTTATACTGCAACAATACTTTTTTGAATTATGAAGAAGTCATCATGCAAACACACATCAACCTTGCGGATATTCGCTCCTTCGTCCTAATCGCTCAACTAGGAAACTTCACGAAAGCAGCAGAGCAACTTGGCGTTTCTCGCTCACACGTTTCACGTCAAATAACAAATCTGGAGCAACAGATTGGTGTCACTTTGCTACAAAGGACCACTCGAACACTGAACCTCACCGAAGCAGGCAAGGCTCTGTATAAACAGTGTGAAACTGCCCTTCACAATATTGATCAAGCTGTTATGGCAGTGGTTGATGATGTAGAAGACTTAAGAGGTGACATTCGTATCAACTGTGTGGGGGGCTATTTAGGAGAAGACGTTGTCGCAGATATCGTTGCTCAGTTTCTAATCCAACACCCACAAGTGAGCATTAACTTAGATTTTAGTAGCCATCGTGTCGATTTAATCGCGGATGAATTCGATATCGCTTTTCGAATGGGAAAGTTAGACGACTCCAACTTTATCGCTCGCAAACTGATCGATGTGGAAATGGGGACATACGCAAGCCCAAACTATTTAGAAACATATGGCTATCCTTCGCATCCAAAGGACTTAGAAAAACACGTTTGTTTGACAGGTAGTGTGACACGGTGGGCATTTGAGAACACGAATACAAAGCAGTCAACGGAACACCAGATACGTGGACAGTTACGATGTAAGAGTGGCAGAGTAATGATAAAAGCAGCCTTGGCGGGAAATGGCATCATCCGTGTGCCAGCACTTTATTGTCAACAAGAACTCCAGACAGGCAAGCTAAAAGAAATGTTTACCAATTGGAGCATTCCGAGTGTGGAATTTTCACTCCTTTATCATCACGACCGACATCAACCAAAACGCATCCGAGCCTTTGTTGATTTTACTACGCAATACTTTCGCAAACTGCAGAGTAAAGACAAGTAACCTGCACGTTGGTACCTGTCTATGTATGCTTTATAGGCTGAGCCTGTGAACCTGGGGTTTGTTCTAGAAAGAGTGTGAGCATTTTGACGCTTAAGGTTTGGTTTTCATAAACGTCAGAGGTGTTTGTCCAGTTTGCTTTTTGAAAAATGCAATAAAAGCACTGTCTGACGAAAACTCCAGCCAATCGGCAGCTGCGCTGACTGGCATGCCCGTTGATAACAATTCAACTGCTTTTAAAAGCCTCCACTGTTGCCGCCAATCTTGATAATTCATTCCCGTTTCCGACTTAAATAATCGTGTTACCGTCTTGGTGCTTGCCCCAACTTTGCTTGCAAGAGTAGTAAGCGAAGGAGCTAGAAATGAAGGTTCAACCAACTCTCGACGAAACGTTGTTAAGAGCCGATGCGATGGCAAAGGCAACTGAAACGAATAACGTTTCGCAGCATAAAACTCCTCCCAAAAAAGCGCCGTCGTATTTACCATCTCGCTGCTAGGCTTATCCCACTCCCAAAATGACATTTTATCAATAAGAGCTTGGAGTAAATTATTCACTTCTATCATCGTGATCTTACTCGGACAGGCAAACTCCTCACAATCAAAATACAAAGATCGGTACGCCACCACATTCGTCATTAGTGCGCGATGCGGCGTATTAGGTGGGATCCAAACCGCCTTTGTCGGTGGCAAAATACAAATCGAGTCTTCCAGAGCAAAACTCATACAACCTTGAGGTGCGTACAATAACTGCCCTTTCTTGTGCATATGCATACCTGAGTCGTGCTTTCCAATATCCGCAGCAATTCCCACTACACAATTAGAAATTTTGTCTGCATCAAATTGTGTTTTTTCGTTAATAAGCGCCATTTTGTCCGAATATTGATGTATTTAGTTTTTATGTTGTTATTAGATCAATCATAGCCTCATTTATACTGCCCGCCAACTTCATTAACGATGGGTAACAATATGAATACTAAGCCCTCTTTATGGCTCATGCTGGTTATGTTGATGTTTCCGCAAATTGTAGAAACCACCTATAGCCCAGCGTTGAGCTCAATCGCTCTATCATTTGATGTAAACCACGCACAAGCAGCCCAAACATTGTCGATTTACTTCCTAGCTTTTGCCATTGGCGTTGTAGTTTGGGGAGTTCTCGCAGATAAACTGGGAAGAAGGCCCACCATGCTTATTGGGCTCTTTATCTATGGTTGCGCATCTTTACTCGCAACTCAAACTGAAAGCTTTGCTGTTGTCATGGCCGCGCGAGCCCTAAGCGCATTTGGTATCGCGGTAGGATCCGTTGTCACACAGACCATGCTTCGTGACGCGTTTGACGGTCAAGAACTGAGTAAAGTCTTCAGCTTAATGGGGATGGGTATATCAATCAGCCCGGTAGTTGGCATGCTATTAGGCGGGCAGCTTACAGCGCTTGGTGGATACCGTTATGTATTTTTTGCCTTGTTTTTAATCGCGTTAGTATTGTTCGCTTATAACGTTATTAAGCTTCCTGAAACACAGAAGGAACAGACACCAGTACGGTTGCATCAACTTAGCTGGAAAATGGTAAGAGACGCGCGAATTTGGCGCTCAGGATTACTGGTTGCTTTGTATAACATTGCTCTATTTTCTTATTACCAGCTTGGCGCATTTACTTTCTCAGCACTTGGGTATAACTCCGAACAATTTGGATACAGTGGCATGGTACTGGGGTTAGGCACTCTGCTTGGGAGTTATTTAAACAAATCCCTAGTGTCCAAAAATGTTCGAAAAAGCCAGCTACTTTGGTTCTCAGCAATATTGATTAGCGTTGGATCAGTCGGTGTGTTGATTCTGAACCAATCAATCTGGTTTGTTGCTCCAATGGTGTTAGTCGTCATGTCTTACGGGATTGCGATACCCAACATACTCAGTGACGCACTCGTTGATTATAAACAACAGGTAGGTAGCGCAGGCGCTTTATTTGGGCTCATGTACTACATCATGATCGGGACGGGATTAGCGATGGCTGGAACAGCACAAAACTTAGGTGTCGTTCTATTAGCATGTAGCTGTTTAGCGATTTTATTAGCGTTTTCTAAAAGGCAAGTTCATACCAACTTGTGACCAGATACTACGCATTGCTTGCCTAATCTTCCGAAGATTGGTCTACATCTTTTCTAACGGTTAACTAAAACGTAAATAAAAAGCGCCTGTCGGCGCTTTAATTATCCATAGATCTTATTGCCATGTTGGCTCGCCAAACTCTTCACAACGTTGCTTGTCGTAATTTTCAATGCGCCCGCGTTTACCTACAAACTGAACCTGAACAACCATTCCAGCTTCAACATATTCACTGAAATAATCGCAAGAAACACGAAAACTAGTATCGCGTATAACAATTGGTACCCATTCATAGCCGCCGCTGCGTGGTAAGTAAGACTTGAAGGTAATGACACCGTCATCTGAAACGTTGATTTCTTCATCATATTCATTCAACTTATAAAAACGTTGTCCATCAAACTCTGTCTTCGCTTTTTCAATTATTTCCTTCGTTGCTGTCGATTGCATCGGCGTATTTGAGACCAGTTGACACCCAACAACAGATGTCAATACGGACAAAGCCAAAGCGAGTTTAGTTATTTTATTCATTTACCTAACCACTGTATAATTATTCAACACTTACCATCTAAAAAAAGGATGAGAATATACTTTACTTTTAAATAATAAAAGCAATAACTTATCTTTGATAAGCGTGTTCACTGCAAACTTTATCGTCAAAAGATTGGAAAAGTTAGTTGTAATTTTTGCGATGGAATCACAGAACATACTCTTAATTCTTTGTTTTACGTTCGTTTTTAGCTCACCTGCATCACTTCTACAGTTAAGGAAAAGCAATTATTCTAATAACGCCCAAACGGAGCTGTTGTATCATACCAAACGTCGACACATCCAGCTGACTTCAAGTCTTTAATGAAATTATCACTAATATATAATTCATTGTTCTCGTTAAAAACAAAAGCATACTTTTCTTCTATGTCTAAATCAGATAGGGTTGGAAATTGTAAAAGTTCAATTGTTTTATAATCATCAAACTGTCTATCATAATCATCAGGATGGCTACCAAAATCGAAATCACTATCCCAAGCATCTTTCCCTTCTAGCCAAAATTGATTCAACTTTTCTAAAATCTCTTCCCAAATTACAAATCGAATATTATTTTCAAAAATAATAAACAAATCAGGGTTAGAAAAAATCATACCTGGTCTTTTTTCAGGTAATAATTTACTAATATTTTCTTTATTAAACTTGATATACATGTCAACCAGCCCACGCTTCATTAAAGTGCTCTATTGGTACAAATTCAACGCCATTTGGAGTTTTTGATTCAATTTCTTTTACTATACTTTTATGAAAGAATGTGTGAAACCCCCAAGCTGAATCTCTAAAAACTAGCCTTTTTTGAAGCGGAATCGGTGAAATTTTCTGAGGATCAATAACGACTTTTTTCATTCCTGATATATTTCCTCGTTTGAACCTTTTAAAGTCGCTCTGTTCATGACAGATGACATCTAGTTCATTTGCTAACTGTAACATCATGAAATCATGTTCACCTTTATCAATTAATTTGATATGTATCCAGTTAGAACCATATAACTGTTCAACTTTCAAGCTATTATATATATCCTTAGATATAGCAAATTCAGGCTCTATAATAACATCTGGTATTCTATACTGTTCGTCTGGTTTGTATTTTGCTAAAACAGGTACGGGTTTACATGGAAAGGTAAATCTTGTACTGTATGCTGCTTCTTCATATTCCTCAGGAACTGCATAAATTGGTGTAATTTGATTTTCTTTTACGAAGAAATAATCACGCATGATCCTGCCTTTAACTTTCTAGGTTCCATTATCTTGCCTAGTTTATTCCGAATAGTGTGCCTAGTTCCAGTAACATTAAGCCTATGAGGACACGCTTCTCTACTTTTTTTGTCGCTTTCAACGTTACCACCTCCGCATCCAATTTTTGAGCCCGGATCATAGTCTTTACCAAACCTGGACAGAGTCCAATGAAAGCTGTTTAGTTTATCCACTATATCTTCCGCAGCATCATCTAAGTCTTCAGTAAACTCTTTTTTACAGTAATATTTTTTCTCAACTCTTTTTTAATCTCGCTGATATGAAAAAAGCTCCTTTCGGCGCTTATTATACATCTCTTATCCAAATGTCTTTGACGTCTTTTTTAAGAAGGTCAATCACACTTTGGTGAATGAAAACTAAGCCAAAATCTTCTTCTAGTTTAAATATTAATCGTTCTTCTAAGGGGATATTTTCTAATTTAGAAAAATCAAACTCTGTTGATTCAATGTCTAACCAGTTCAACTTACCGTATTGTTTTTCTTTGTCCGTCAATTTATAAGTTTGATGGATATAAGGCATACGATAATCTTCTTAAACTTTAATTTCATCATCAGATGGCTGGCTTGGAGAACAATCCACGCGAGCGTCTAACCACTCTACTCCGTGTACGACCAGTTTCTCCACTTTTGACGCAATATCACTGATGATAAATAGCTTTGGAGAAAAGGTCATTTCCAAAAGCAAATCTGGCTCTACTGGCACTATTGGCTTAGGGCTTTGTTGGAATGGGAAGTTACCTAGGTCTTGTTTAGTTAGTAAATGATATTTTTCTTTCATTTTAAGCCTCAAAACTTTGGAGCAAGGTCATCAGTGCTAATCTTAGCTTTTCTCAAAGAGTAAAATTCTGCCATAAAGTCAATCACATCAAACAATTCTTCACAAAAAAACATCGCCGTTTCAGCGCCTTTTACTCGAAATGCTACTCTATTAGATAACGGAATTTGCTTTAACTTTTCTTCAGAAATAAATAATTCGTGGACTATCAGTTCACCGCTTCTTGGAGAGATTTCGATATCTGAACGCTCTTCAT